>NZ_JAVXIQ010000030.1:0-42994 GCF_036648275.1 Hafnia sp.
TGATCGGCATTGAACTGGGCTGTTTCCGTTGCCTGCCACGCAAAATAGGCGCTGAACAGCGTCACCACGTTTTCTTCGGTTAATTGCTCGTTATCGGTTAACCACATCGCGCACAGCATTTTCAGGCGGAAGAAATGGCGCACCAGTGCCAAGAATGATTCGCCATAGTTCTTGGCATCAATGCCAGGGAACACGTGGTGATATAGGCTATACAGCAGCGCATTGCGCAGAATATGCGGCTGTTCTGTAAAGAGAGTTTGGGTCTGCCAAGCGGCCTCTAACTCCTGTAGGCGTTCTGCTAAGCGTGCCGGTTGCATAATGCTTAGCTCACTGAGTTTCAGCATCATCGGCATTTTTTGCGGTAAAGGCAGGTTCAGATTCAAACGCAGCGCGCCCATTCCTTGCAGCGCTTCCAGCCGGCTCTCAACAATCGGCGGCAGCATCCCCAGTTGCTGCTGGAGCATATTTTGATCGGCCAGCAACATCAGCTGTTCACCCATGGAAGCAATCTGCTCACAGGACTCATCGCCTTGCTCTGACAAAGTTTGCGCCTTGCTCAACAGCACGCCGATGGCATACAGGCTGCACTCCAAATTCATGGCACGCTGAATGGTTAAATTGATACACTGCTGGTTCACCTGCTCCAGCCACGGGCTGAGAGCGTCTTTCGCCATAGCCTGTGTTTGAACCGGATGTAGCACAAAAGCCTCAGGGTTGAGCAATGTCTCACGCACCGCGCTTTCACAGCCCAGCATCAGGCTTTCACGCTCTTGATTCTGGAAGCGTTGAGTGACTCGCGGATATTCGCCCTGCTCAGTTTTACACTTAGGGCAGTTGCACGTTTCCTGAAGAGCCACAAAACGAGCCACATATTCAGGCTGATAACTTTCAATCAGTTGCATTTCAATCTTCTCCAGAACAACGCGCTCACGCGCTGCTCTTTACTTAGGTTTTCTAAAGAACCAGTGAGTGCAGTCAATTTCTTTATCCTGCAAGTAATCCCAATCACGGTTCAGGTAAGCGAAGCTGGGGTGAAATGCCAGCCAGCAATGTTGCTGCATCAGCTCTTTCCAACGCATATCCATGCGTGCGGCTTTGGGTTCAGCACCCGCTTGCAACGAGGTTAAACATTCACGGTAGTGGGTCAGTAATGTATTGAAATAACTACTATTGATGGCATACGCGCAGCCACAAAGCGCGTCATAAACTCGGCCAACAGACGGCAAGCTTTCCATCAGGTGCATCTCAAAATGCTTAGCGCCTAACAGCACGACGTTCCATTCGATGTTGGGTAACGCTTTGAGCAAACCATTGACGTTGGTGACCGTATTTTCTTTTTTCACGAACTGAATATCGGCGTCCAAAATCAATACGTTGCGCCATCCTTGCTGCTGCGCCTGCTCCAGAACGTGGCAATGCGTAGTGAGCTCTGAAATTTCTCGCGTTGATTCAATCTGCTTAGGCAAACACACCAGCCGTTCAGAAGGGATACCAAACGCCACCAGCGCCTGACAGCGATCGGACAAGTCAGCTTCACTGGCGGGATCAAACAGCACCGCTACTTTCTCAAAGCATTCCCAATAAACAGGCTGGGTCGAAGGCGTCAGGCTTAGGCGGCGGTAATGCGCCAGCAGATTAGTGTCTTGAACGAAGTCTTCCAGCGTCAGATCAACCGGTTCACAGCTCGACATGATGTAGTCTTTGTCATAGGTGTTAGCACTGTGCGATACACACAAAATGGCGCGCTTGGGGTCAATTTGTAATACCGGTGCACTAAAATTATTCAGAAAGCCCTGTTCTTCAGCCAGCATCGCGTCATGCTCATAACGATGCTTTCTCAGAAAATTTTTGTGGTAGGCAAAAGTGCCGTTGAGCGCATGCTTCGGCCCAAAAGGATGAGTGCGGTAGATTTTATTGAGATGGCTGTACCAAACGTAGATCTGATCGGAACCTGAAAACAGCGCGTTGTTGCGCTGGAGTTCATCCACCTGATAAGAGATTTTTTGCGGCGAATAGTAGTCATCATCGTCGAAACAGACGATATATTCACCTTTAGCCAGATCGTTAAGCATATTGCGCTTTTCACCCAGCATCAGACGGCGATCGCTGTGAATATAGCGGACGTTCTCCATGCTAGGGTCGACCAGCATATCCACCAGATCTTGGCTGCTGTGTGGTGAATCATCCACGATGATCAGTTCACGGCGATCGGCGGGGTAATCCTGATATTGATAGATATAAAGCAAGTAAGGTAAAAACTCGCGGCGGTTGTAGCTTGGACACACCACGCTCACAAAAGGTTTTTCGCCTTCAACCCGCTGACTGCCCTGGCGTTGGAGCAGATGGTTCATCAAATTCGACGAGGTATTTTTTTTATTATTCAGTTTGTTATTCACACTTATGTACCGTATCTGATTAACGCGTCGCGGCCTGACGGCGCAGCCAGCACTGGGTCGAGATCGCATCAGTCACTTTTTGCGCCTGCCGCTCACGTTCACGCGCCACGAAATCACGGCGCTGTTCGAGTACCAGCTCCACGCTTTTCTCACGTCGCGCTTCATGAACTAAATCTGCCTGTAGCTGCTTAGCCTGAATATCCGCCAGTGCCTGTTCCTGTCTCTGCCATTCGATCACGCGTTGAATGTTTTTCTTATAGCCAGACTGGTTATTCATCAGCAATGCCGAACTTCCCTGTAGCTGCGGCACTCCGGCCGAAAGCTCGGTCAGTGCGGCAATATTGCGTTCATAGCGCTGGCAAAGCTGCTTCTGCGAAGAGAGCTTCCCGCTGATGTCCTGTACCGCACGGTTACGCAGTTGACGCAGCTGTTCCAGCGTTGAAATCATCTTGCTCATAGGGATACCTATCCGGTTAAGCCCGTGCCAGCAGGCAAAGATCGCTGATGGTGCCGTTAAGCAGCGCGGCGTCTGAGACTTCCTGCTGCAAGAAATTGTGGATTGCCGGAGAGAGTTTTACCGCGCGATCGGCCGTGGGATCGGCTCCCGCCACGTAGCCCCCAAGGGGGATCAGCGGTTTGATACTCATATATTCGGCATACAGCTGTTTGAGGGTGCGAGCCGCACGTTGGTGATCGCGCTGTGTCACCTGACTCATACAACGGCTGATTGACTGACCAATATCGATAGCCGGATAGTGCCCTGCTTCTGCTAAATGACGAGACAAAACGATATGTCCGTCGAGCACCGCTCGCGCGCAGTCCACTATCGGATCCTGCTGGTCATCGCCTTCGGCTAGAACCGTATATATTGCCGTCATGGTGCCCGCACCAGTGCTGTTACCTGCGGTTTCCACCAGTTTGGGAATGATGCCAAACGCCGAAGGCGGATAGCCTTTGGTTGCCGGAGGCTCGCCCAATGACAGCGCAATTTCACGCTGCGCCATCGCGTAACGGGTGAGTGAATCCACCAGCAAGAGTACATCTTTGCCTTTATCGCGGTAGTAACTGGCAATAGAGTGGCAAAGTTCGGTAGCTTTGATACGCATCAGCGGCGATTCATCCGCCGGTGCCGCAACGATTACAGATTTCGCCATGCCTTCAGCGCCCAGCGAATTATCAATAAACTCTTTCACTTCGCGGCCACGTTCACCGATTAACCCAACCACCACCACTTCTGCTTGGGTATAACGGGTGATCATGCCCAGCAGCACGCTTTTACCCACGCCGCTGCCGGCCATCAGGCCGACACGTTGCCCTTTGCCGATGGTGAGCAAACCATTGATAGCGCGCACACCAACGTCTAATGGCTCTTCAACCGGACGTCGCGTCAGCGGGTGAATTTGCGCAATTTGCTGAGGTAATAAGGTATCGCCACCAAGTTTGCCCTTGGCATCAAGCGGTTCACCCAATCCATTCACCACGCGGCCTAGCCACTGATCGCCAATCAGTACGCCTTCATCTTTTTCAGCCGGAAATACACGCGCGCCCGCAATTAAACCGACGGGGTGTTTGAACGGCATCAGGTAAGTGACATCGCGGTCAAAACCGACAACCTGCGCATCCATCAACTCATGTTCAGTGCTTTCTACGCGGCAAAGTTGCCCTACCGCTAAGCGGCAGCCAACGCACTCCAGCAGAATGCCGTTTACTCGCACCAAACGACCGGCCACGCGTGCCAGATTGATGTTTTCAATGGATTTTAGCGCCTGCTCAAAGTCGGTATTTATCATGCAACTAGCTCATCAGCGGTATCAGGCAATAAACTGCTTTGCAGCACGTCCATGCACTGATCGAGGCGATGCTGGCAGCCAACATCCATTTCGGAGGTGTCGGTCACTACCCGACACTCGCCCGGTGCCATATCCGCGTCCGCACACAGCCCCCACTCGCGCGCCTTCTCAGGCTCGGCTTCGCTAATGCGGCGGAATTCTTCTGGGTTGAGGTACACCTTGAGCTGATCGGGGATTTGCGGCAGGCTGCTGAGTGCTTCTTCCACCAGCGTTAATAGCTGAGTTGGCTGTAATGTCAGCTCGCAGCGGATCACCTGGCGTGTCACTTTTTCTACCAGTTGCAACAGTTCTTCACGGCGACGAAGTTCATAACCATCGAGATAACGCTGTAGCTGAGCGGTGAGGGAATCGAGCGGCTCAGCGGCATCGATAAACTGCTGTTTGCCCGCCAGTTTGCCTTCGGCAAAACCTTTGCGCATTCCCTCTTCAAAACCCGTATTTACGCCTTCCTGATAGCCTTCCTCTTTGCCTTCTTCCAGACCCTGAGCAAAGCCACGGTTCAATCCGTCCTGAAAACCATCCATCAGTTGCTTTTGGTACTCTGCCGGATCGAGCGCCTGCATTAAGTCGCCGCTTTCGCCCGTTAATCCATTGGCTTTCTGCCAGCTTTTCCGCAAAGGCGGAAACTTATGCTGGCGTGGAACGGCACTTTGGCGCGCAGCGGCACGGCGGCTATTCAGCGGCGCAAAAACTGATTTTTGGTTTTCTTTATGCATGACCGTTATTCCACCGTTTGCTCAGCGAAGAGCTGTACCTGAATTTCGCCATCTTCAGCCAGCGAGCGCACTGAACTCATGATCTCTTTACGAACCTGCTCGATACGGCTAACCGGCACTGGGCCCAAGCGGGCCGTGGTGCTTTGCAACAGTTGAACCTGACGCTTTGGCATCACGTTGAAAATGGACTGGCGTAAAACGGTTTCGGTTCCTTTCAGCGCCACGGCCCAATCTTCGATCGGGATTTCATCCATCAGACGCTGCAACGTGGCGGTGTTTTGACGGCTAAGAATGAAGAATTCGTACATTTCATCTTTCAGCTCATCCACCACTTCTTCGTCACGTTCACGCAGTTGGTCTAACAAAATCTGCTGGTTAGAAGGAATACGGTTCACGATATTTGCCGCATGCTTAATACCGGTGACCTTCGAACCGTGTTCTGACAGCACGGCAACGCCGCGTTCAATCAGTCGATCCAGTTCATCAATGACGTCGCGGTTCACGTCGTCCAGCTTAGCGATGCGGTAAACCACTTCGTCCTGACGCTCTTCAGGCAGGTAAGTCAGGATGCCAGCAGCCACTTCCGGTGGCAGGAAAGCCAAGAACACGGCCTGTAACTGCAAGTGCTCTTGCTCAATCAGCGCAGCCAACTGGGGAATATCCACCCACTGCAAACGCGCCATGCGATAGCGAATTTCATCGCCATAAATACCGTTGATCACGCTGCGGGCAATTTCACCGCCGAGTGATTTTTCCAAGATCCCTTGCAGGTAAGTTCGCGAAGCACCGTTAATGCCGCTTTGTTCCTGATAATCTTGGAAGAAGTTATTAATCGCCTGACGAGCGTGCGCCACCTTAACGCCGTGCATACGCGCCATGGTTTCGCTGATGCGAATCACTTCCTCACGGCTGAGTTTTTGCATCACGGTCGCCGCCGCTGCTTCGCCAATGCTCAGCATCAAAATAGCGGCTTGTTCTATGCGGCTACGTTCGCTGTTGGCGTTCGAACCGATTCGACTACTATTGTTTTGTGCCATCACGCTCATTGCTGTTAATCCATTGTTTCAATACTTCAGCCACTCGCTCGGTTTCACGTTGAGCCAGCATTTGCATATATTCCACCTTGGTCTCCAGACCGGAGCTTTGCGGCGGCAGATTGTTGTCTTCTTGGAAAGCGATGGCATTAGGGAGCCCTTGGGTAAGTCCCTCATCCGTCGTCACCATATCTTTTTCAAGTAGCTTGTTATCTGGCATTTCATCGGCGATGGCATCGACGGTCACTGGCTCACGTACCTGACTGAATCGACGCGCAACCGGACGCACACCAAACAGCACGGCGAGCAGAGCCAAGAAGCCGATTCCGCCCATCTCACCCCAGCGCTGAATAGATGGGTCTTGCCACCACGTCATCACCGGCATATCGATATCAGCCGGGGCCGTAAATGCCATCATGTCGAGCGTGAGCGAGTCGCCGCGATCGCGGCTGATGCCCGCCGCATCTTCAATTAATTTAGTGAGGCCAGTCACCTGAGTTGGCGTCCATTCGGCTAACGCCGGAGCCGCTTTATTCAACACAATGGCGACCGTCATTTTTTCCAGCTTGTATCCCGGATGACGGATATGGCGCACGTCGCGATCGTAGGCGTAATTACGCTGAGCCTGATTGCGCGTGGAAAGTGCCTGTTGGTTGTTGTTCGCATCGGCGGGGGCTGCACCTGCCGCAGGAGCTGGCGGAGCCGGACGGTTACTCAAGGAACCCGGAACGCCCATCGCTAATTCGTTGGTGGTGTTTTCCTGATTCACGCTTTCATTACTGATGCGCGGATCGCCACCCAGACGTTCCTGCGTTTCTTCAACGCTGCTCATATCAACCTGTGGCACGACGCTGATACGGTAGTTGGAAGTACCCACCACGGAGCTCAGCAGGTTCGCAATATTCTTTTCGGTGTCGGCTTTTAGACGGTTGATCACGTCGTTGCCCTGACGGATACCGGCAATGTTGGAATTACCCGCTTGGAAGCCTTCAGACAGCAAAGCGCCGTTCTGATCGACAACGCGCACGTTAGCGACTTTCATGCCGGGAATGCTACCGGCAACCAGCTGCACAATCGCCCCAACCTGCTGATCGTTCAGCTCTTTGCCATAGCGTAAACGCACCACCACGGAAGCGCTGCTGTCGGGTTTATTGCTCATCACAAACGAACTGGATTCCATCAGGCCAAGATGCACGCGCGCATGCTCAACCGGATCCAAACCCATGATGCTTTGCGCCAACTCACCTTCGAGGCTGCGTTTGTAACGAACGTTCTGGATAAACTGGCTGCTGCCCAGCATCTCCTCTTTGTCCATCAGCTCGTAGCCGCTTGGCATTACCGCTGAAATACCTTTGGCAGCCAACGCCATGCGGGCTTTTGGCAGATTGTTTTCATCAATCAGGAGTTGGCCGTTATCAGGATTGATACGGTAAGCAATATTCTCTGCCCCCAGAACTTCAACCACCTGTGAAACCGGTATGTTTTCCTGAGAGCCAAATAGCGCGACATAGCCCTGATTGCTGCGCCATAAAGAAATGACAATAGCGCCGGTCAGCACAACGGCTGCGGCGCCAATCATCACCATATTTTTATTGATACCCTGCGGCAACGCGGGGATTTTTGCTTTGATTTTGTTTAACACTGACTAACCTTTAGAGGGCGATATTCATAACTTCGTCCAGCGCCGTGGTGAGCTTATTGCGCACCTGCACCATGGCAGAAAAGGCCACGCTGGCTTTCTGGCTTTCCAGCATTGCGCCGGTTAAATCATCACTTTGGCCGGTATCAATCGCCGTTTGTTTCGCACTGGCAACATGCTGCATTTGATCGACATGGTTGATGGCGTTATTCATCACCTGACCAAACGAAACAGACTGCGGCGCGGAAGAGAACAAAGACGTGTTCGCTGGCGCAATAGCCATGTTTGGCGCAATGCCCGCCGACGCTGCCGCCGCGGTTTGCTGCATGCGCTGCATCATTTGCATCTGCGACGCTGGCATACCTAAACCTTCAATCTTATCCATCACTTATTTCCTTTACGGGGTGAGCGGGACCTTACCAACCCCCTCCCAGCCTCCCCCTTCTCAGGGGGAGGAGCCGATCTAGGTTTTCGCAACCTACGCTGAACGGTTCCCTCTCCTGCTAAGGGGAGGGTTTGGGTGGGGATGAATGACAAGGTCAGCTCACCCCAGCTTCGCAATTACGAATAACATTCCACATCAATGCCTTCATCGCGCATTGAGGCGAGTCGGTAACGCAGCGCACGCGGCGTAATACCTAAAAATTCAGCTGTTTTAGATTTGTTGCCTTTATGGCGTTTCAGCAGATCGACGATGTACTGGAATTCAGCCATACGGCCATGCAGCTTCACGTTACGCATAGCGGGAACGGCACCGCTTGCTGAAACGGGCGCATTTTCATCATAGGCAGGCAACATCGGCATTCCCGGTGCGGCTGGAATTGGTGTGGCGGCTAGGCCAAAATCACTGCCTTTAATCACGCCGTTATTACTCAGAATCAGTCCGCGCTGAATAACGTTTTCTAATTCACGTACGTTGCCTGGCCAGTTGTATTGCAACAATGCCTGACGTGCTTCATCAGTCAGCTGAGTTTTACCCGCATGGAAAGCCTGATATTTTTGAATGAAGCGTAGCGCCAAAGGAATAATGTCTTGGGTGCGTTCACGCAGAGGTGAAATATGAATAGGCACCACGGATAAACGATAGAACAGATCCTGACGAAAACGCCCTTCCGCAATCTCAACTTGCAAATCTTTATTGGTTGATGCAATTAAACGAATATCAAGAGGGATACGTTTATGGCTACCTAAACGCTCAACTTCCTGCTCTTGTAATACACGTAATAATTTAGCCTGTAACGAAAGTGGCATATCTCCAATTTCATCAAGCAATAAAGTTCCGCCGTTAGCTTGTTCGAATTTACCTGGAACACTGGTTACTGCACCGGTAAAAGCACCCTTCTCATAACCGAATAAAATAGCTTCCAGCATACTTTCTGGAATCGCTGCACAATTTACGCCGATATAAGGTGCATTCTCACCAAGCGCATGGTGATGAATGTATTTGGCGACGCACTCTTTACCCGTACCGGTCTCACCCGTAATGAGTACAGAAACATTAAAGTTGGCCACGCGACGGGCTAATGAAAACACGCTAACACTAGATGGCGCATTAGCAATAAATCCGTTCTCATTGTGAGATTTGTGATCGACGATAATATTCATGGTGTATTGCAGCCTCTATAAACCGAGAGTGGCCTACATATAATATGCAGGTATCTTCATACCGTATTAATGTGTGCTGCAAAGGTGATAACAATAGAGTATTTATCTCTATACAAGCAATGACACATTAAAAGAGAGAAAATATCTAAAACCCTCTTTGTTACCGGTAATCCGTTCTAGTTAACAATTAGAAAACATATTTATAATCTAGTCGTATCGCCTTAAAGATAATAAACATAGTTATTAGTTTACTTAGGTGACGATTCAATAAAACGGAGTATATAGATACCTTAATCATTGTCTTGTTTTTAATGAGTATTAAAAAATAAAGGCACTATAATCAATAAGATACAAAGTTATTAATGGATATTAATCTAATAAAAATAATAGATTAATAAGCCAACACCCCTTGTATAGAAAGTGGAATGCAGGTTTAATCCTATTCCCGTGAAAAAGGATGTGTTGTGAAGATTGTCGAGCGTTATCGGTTTAGAGTTGTAGCTCTCAAATAAATAGTACGACTCACTGAAATCATAACTTAAGTAACAAATGAATTTTTTTACACATTTTTTGGCAAGCACTATTCGAACCTTGATGTACCCAAGATATTTCACGATTCAGGGTATGACTGAAGAAGCTTAAGCTGCCAGAAGAAAGTCACACTTGGAATAAAAATGCAGCCTTCAGCAAACAGAATCAGAATACACAACAAAAACCAGCATCCTGACTTGGTTAAGCTGGAAGTGAATAAGCTTGGACGTCCTTATCATAAACTGCCAAAGATTATGAACGACTGTTTTGACATCTTAGATGCCAAACTGAGTATTTATTTCTTGAAGAAATATCGTGTTAATGTCGCGTTAAATAAAATGACATTTAAAATGGACTGTAATTACAAGAACGCGCAAATTTTTTCTACGCCTTATGGAAATATTGCATTTGATATCGATCGTATTTTATTGCTCGATATTCTTCACGATTATTACGGCCTAAGCAAAGACAACACGCGTCTATCTCCTGATTTAGAACAACCTACAACAAAAACAGAAGAACGACTAAAAACAAAACTGGCGCAAGAATTAACGCAATTAATTATCAATCAGGAAACGTTTGGTGAATCATTAGAAATAAAAAATGATTACTCAACGGTAATTAGCCAGTGGTCTTATTGCGTAACGTTCTGGTTAGAAGGCTACGAGAAAGGGGGGTTCTCTATTCTATTAGATAACCATCACGTGGATAAAATGCTATCTAATATGCGTGGGCCAATCGAAGAAACTCAGCCGCGTGAAAATATTACCCCTGTTCAAATTGAACGCATGTTTTATGGTTTACCGTTGAAACTGAATGGCCGACTGGCGAGTTTAAATCTAACGGTTTCCCAATTATTAAATATTGAAGCTGGTGATGTCATTCCTATTTCGTTGAATGAGCAGCTTCCTATCTTTATCGGTAAAGAGCAGATGTTTAGCGCCGTGGTAGCAGAAGACCGCGGCAAATTGTTCTTGTCTGAATTCAACGATAAAACCACCGAGATGAACTATGAGTGATCAACAAACCGACCTGGCGCAGGATCTTAACTTCGACGATTTCAATCTGTCAGAAGCCCCTCAGACTGATACGACAGAAAGCCAGAATCGCGACAACGTCCCTCGCTACGATTTGCAGCAGGACAGCAACGCCGAAAGCCCGCTGGATAAGATGCGCAAAATGTCGCTCTTTAGCCGCATTCCCGTCACGTTGACTTTAGAAGTTGCCTCCGTAGAGATTTCTTTGGCTGAGCTGATGACGGTTAACAACGATTCCGTGATCGAACTCGACAAGCTCGCAGGCGAACCACTGGATATTAAAGTGAACGGCATTTTGTTCGGTAAGGCAGAAGTCGTGGTACTTAATGATAAATACGGCCTGCGCATTATCGAGTTCAACAGCAAAGATTTAGGCGAGCTGGCACGATGAATCGCCTGATCCGCTCCGGTGGCTTAACGCTACTGCTCACCATCGGATTGCTTTTCTCTCCACTGCTGCTTGCCGCAAACGGAGACGTGACGCTATTTAGCACCGCAGATAACGGCGGCGGTCAGGATTACAACGTCAAAATTGAAATCCTGATCCTGATGACCTTGCTTGGCCTGCTGCCAATCATGGTGCTGATGATGACCTGCTTCACCCGCTTTATTATCGTGCTGGCCATTTTGCGTCAGGCGTTAGGTCTACAGCAAAGTCCACCCAATAAAATCCTGACCGGCATCGCGCTGGCCTTAACGCTATTGGTTATGCGTCCGGTTTGGACCACGGTCTATAACGATGCCGTCATACCGTATCAAAGCGATCAGATCACCATGAAAGAAGCATTGGTGAAGGCTGAAGCGCCGCTGAAAAAATATATGCTGGCGCAAACCAGCCAAAAAGCGATGGCGCAGATGATGGGTATCGCTCAGGTGACTGGAGCGGCCGAAGAGCAGGATCTGACCGTGGTGACGCCAGCCTATATTCTGAGCGAGCTTAAGACCGCGTTTCAGATTGGCTTTATGATCTACATTCCATTTTTGGTCATTGACCTGATCGTCGCCAGCATTCTGATGGCGATGGGTATGATGATGCTATCGCCGCTGATCGTCTCACTGCCGTTCAAGCTGATGCTGTTTGTGCTGTGTGACGGGTGGACGCTTATCGTCGGCACACTAACTTCTAGCGTACAGGGGTTATAGCCATGATGACGATGGACGTTGCTGGCGACATCATGGCCAGCGGTATTCGCCTTGTGCTGATGATCTCTGTGGTGGCGATTATTCCCAGCCTGTTGATTGGCCTGTGCGTGAGTATTTTTCAGGCCACCACGCAGATTAACGAACAAACGCTGAGTTTTTTGCCTCGTCTAGTCATGACGCTACTGGTGCTGATCTTTGGTGGAAAATGGATGCTGACTCAGCTATCCGATTTCACCATCGATATCTTCCACCAAGCTGCGGTACTGGTTGGATAAATCGCTATGGGCATTGATATTCAGACGTTAATTACGCCACTGTTGGCGCTTTGGCTGCCTTTCGTGCGTATTTTATCTTTTCTGCATTTCAGCCCAATTTTCGATCAGAAGTCGTTTTCACGCCGCATCAAAATTGGCACTGCGCTGGGGCTTTCTATTCTGATAACCCCCATGCTGCACAATAACGTGGTGCTCACCGAACTGATGTCGATGCGCAGCGTGATTTTGATGGGCGAGCAAATTCTGTGGGGTTTTCTGTTCGGTGCGACCCTACAGCTGGTGTTTGTTGCGCTGCAAACCGCGGGGCATATTCTTTCGATGAATATGGGCCTCGGTATGGCGATGATGAACGATCCCAGCAGCGGCTCCTCCACCACGGTAATTTCACAGATTATTTTTGTATTTTGTGCCCTGCTATTTTTCACTATGGATGGACACCTGCTGTTTATGACCATCCTGTACAAAGGCTTTGTCTATTGGCCTATCGGGCAAGCCATCAATGAATTTTCACTGCGCACGCTGGCACTGAGCTTGGGCTGGATAATGTCGTCAGCCACGCTAATTGCCTTGCCAACCACCTTCGTGATGCTGATTGTGCAGGGCGGATTTGGTCTGCTAAACCGCGTATCACCCACGTTGAACCTGTTTTCGCTCGGTTTCCCCATCAGCATGCTGTTTGGCCTGCTGTGTATGACGCTGATTATCGCTAACGTCCCCGACCATTATCTCAATCTAACCAACGAGATCTTGGCGCGCCTCGACAATATGAGGGTGAACTGATGTCTGCCAGTTCAGGTGATAAGAGCGAAAAACCCACCTCGGGCAAATTACGAAAAGCCCGCGGCAAAGGTGATATCCCCCGCTCCAAAGATATGACGATGGCGACCGGTTTACTGGCCTCGTTTATCACCATGACGGTTTTTTTCCCTTTTTATAAGCACCTGATCAGCGAATCCTTTATGTCGGTGAGCATCATGGGAAACAAGCTGGATGATGATGGCGTGATTGAGCAGTTTTTACTGCGTAACGTTTTTATCTTATTGAAGTTTATCGCCACGCTGATCCCGATCCCGGTAGCGTGTATTGTTGCCAGTTTGGTGCCAGGCGGCTGGATTTTTACGCCAAATAAATTAATTCCTGATTTTAAAAAAATTAATCCGATCAGCGGTGTAAAACGCATGTTTTCTGCCAGCCACTACGTGGACGTGGGAAAAATGCTGGCGAAATGTGGCGTATTGCTAATAACGCTCTACATGATGGTGCATGACTCCCTGACACCGCTGTTACAACTGCAAACCATGTATCTGCGTCAGGCCATTATGGCTGGCTTCGACATTTTGCATCACGTTCTCAGCTATTTCGTGGCCATTATCGTCATATTTGCCTTTATTGACGTGCCGCTTAGCAAATTCATGTTCACCAAAAAGATGCGCATGACCAAGCAGGAAGTGAAAGAAGAGTACAAAAATAACGACGGTAATCCGCAAATTAAAGGGCGTATTCGTCAGCTACAGCGGCAAATGGCAATGGGACAGATTAACCAAACCGTACCCACCGCCGACGTGATTTTGACTAACCCAACGCACTATGCGGTGGCGTTAAAGTATGACCCCGATAAAGCCCAAGCGCCCTTTATTGTCGCTAAAGGCGTAGATGATATTGCGCTTTATATCCGTGAAGTGGCGATGACCAATAACATTGAAGTGGTGGAGTTTCCGCCGCTGGCGCGTGCGGTTTATCACACCACCCGCGTGAATCAACAGATCCCAGCGCAGCTGTTCCGCGCTATCGCTCACGTATTGACCTATGTGATGCAGATTAAATCTTGGCGTTCAGGCCAAACCGAATTTAAACCCCGTTTGAATACGCAAATCGAGATCCCGAAAGAGGTGCTAAAGACGCATGGCAAACAGTAAGTTAAAGCTGGCTTTTACAACATTAAGGCAGGGAAACGTCGGCGTCCCGATCCTGTTGCTGTGCGTACTGGCAATGGTTATTTTGCCTTTGTCACCGCTGGTACTGGATATCCTATTCACCTTCAACATCGTGCTGGCGGTGTTGGTGCTCTTGGTTGCGGTCAACAGTAAGCGTCCACTCGACTTCGCCGTTTTCCCAACGATTTTGCTGATAACCACGCTGATGCGACTGACGCTAAACGTGGCATCAACCCGTGTGGTTTTACTTCACGGTCATGAAGGCGTAGGCGCTGCCGGTAAGGTTATCGAAGCCTTTGGTCAGGTCGTGATTGGCGGTAACTTCGTCGTAGGTTTTGTGGTCTTCGTTATTTTGATGATCATCAACTTCGTGGTTGTTACCAAGGGTGCTGAACGTATTTCCGAGGTTTCTGCTCGCTTTACGCTAGACGCCCTGCCGGGTAAACAGATGGCTATCGACGCCGATCTGAACGCCGGTTTGATCAATCAGGAACAGGCCAGAGCACGCCGTAAAGACGTTGCCAACGAGGCCGATTTCTACGGTGCGATGGACGGTGCATCGAAGTTTGTTCGTGGTGACGCCGTTGCTGGGATCATGATCCTGATTATCAACGTGATCGGCGGTATCTGTATTGGTATCTTTAAATACGATTTGGATGCCAGCCATGCGTTCCAGCAATATGTTCTGCTGACGATTGGTGATGGTCTGGTCGGTCAGATCCCATCCCTGCTGTTGGCGACCGCCGCTGCAATTATCGTGACCCGCGTGAGCGATGGTGAAGACGTTAGCGATGAAATCAAAACTCAGCTGTTAGCAAAACCGACCGTTCTCTATACCGCTGCGTTTGTGATGTTCATTCTGGCCGTGGTGCCAGGCATGCCGCATATTGCCTTCCTCAGCTTCACCGGTTTGCTGTTGTTCGCCGGATGGAAACAGAGCAAGAAGGTGCAAAAAGCCGAGCCGGTCACCGATATGGAGGCTATCAGCGAAGCCATTTCCAAAGACAATACGCCGGTCGTGAGCTGGGATAGTATCCCGCTTATCGAGCCTATCGGTTTGAACTTAGGATATAAGCTGGTCACGCTGGTTGATTCCGCCAAAGGCAGCCCGCTTTCCCAGCGTATTCGCGGTGTTCGACAGGTGATATCTGAAACCTGTGGCGTATTGCTACCCGAAATTCGGATTCGCGAAAACTTCCGCCTGAAGCCAGCCCAATACGCCATTCATATCAACGGGATAAAAGTGGCAACCGGCGAAGTTCACTCCGACAAGTTAATGGCTATTCCGGGCGCTGAACTGTATGGCGAAATTGACGGCGTATTAGATACCGATCCGGCCTACGGCATGGCGATCATCTGGATCGTGCCAGAACAAAAAGCCAAGGCGTTAAATCTGGGCTATCAGGTTGTGGATTGCGCCAGCGTGGTTGCGACCCACGTGAATAAAGTGGCGCGTCACTATTTGCCAGATTTGTTCAACTATGACGACATCACCCATCTTCATGCGCGTTTGGGCTTACAGGCCCCCAAACTGGCGGAAGATCTGGCTGGTGCGCTTAACTTCAGCCAACTGCTGCGAATTTATCGTCAGCTACTGACCGAACACGTTTCGCTAAAAGATATTGTCACCATTGCCTCGACGCTGTTAGAAAGCGCCGCGGTAACCAAAGACCCTATCTTGCTGACCGCAGACGTGCGCTACGCATTACGCCGCGCCATTATTAATAGCGTCAATGGTGATAAAGGCTCTCTAGCGGTATATACCATTGATAATGAATTGGAAAACTTGCTGCTGAGTGCCCTGAATCAGTCTCAACAGGCAGGCAAAGTGGCGCTAGATAGCTTCCCAGTTGATCCAAATATTTTGTCGCAGTTACAAAATACCATGCCAATGATCCACGAGCAGATGAAGGCACAAGGGCACGCGCCTATTTTGCTGGTTGCTCCGCAGCTTCGCCCTATCCTTTCACGCTACGCACGCCTATTCGCCGTAGGGTTGCAGGTGCTTTCGTATAACGAAGTGCCGGATGATAGTGATTTGAGTATTGTGGGGACGTTGGCTTAGGTTTTGTTTAATAAGCTTATATCTTGTAAGCGGATGATGTCAGGTTTCGACCGCCTCTCAATTACGGCATGCACATTTAGCCTCATTCGAAGGCGTTCGAGTCGGGTGCGCCAGCGCGCGCACCCAACACCCGCGCGCTTTTATCCGCGACGCCATCTCCGCTCCGGTTTGGTATCGGCCATCCAGGCCGCCCCAAACTCCACGCAGACGTCCTGTCTGCGTGGCTCTTCCTACCAAAGCTTCAAGTAAAATTCAATATAGAGCCGCCGTCAGGAAGATGGCGGCAGGTTGAGGGCGTGCAGGGATGCACGCTCCGAGACCGGTCGGCCTAACAACGCAGGACAAAAGCGCGAGAGTCGAGAGGTCGCGCGCTAGCGACCTTTCGTCGGACGCCAACAATAATATTTGCATATAAATATCGAATCTGACCGGCGGACGAAATCACGCTTCTCACTCTGCAAATATTCACCCTAGATTTTAGGCAATGTAAACACCTCCAACGCCCGATATAACTCTCTGAAAACACGTCGTCTTTCTTGATAACTCTCATATCGTGCCGCATCAGGTTGATGTACCTGTTCCAGCGGAAGTTCGGGGAGCAGTTCGGCAAGCGGCGTGCTCGGATGTAGTGCGATTTGGGCTAGACGTGCAGCGCCTAGCGCGGGGCCAACGTCGCCGCCGGTTCGGTATTCAAGGGTTTGGCCGCTGATATCAGCCAGCATCTGCCGCCAATATGCACTGCGTGCACCGCCGCCGATCAGAGTAATACCCTGTGGTTTTAAGCCCGTGGCGTGCAAAACATCCATCCCATCCGCTAGCGCAAAGCCCACGCCTTCTAATACAGCTCGGCATAAATCGGCACGCTGGTGCTCATGAGTCAGTCCCCAAAATGCGCCCTTGGCTTCAGGATTATTATGCGGCGTACGTTCACCGGAGAGATAAGGTAAAAACCACAGCGGAGCCTCTGCCGGAGCGCTGCTTTCCACCTCTTTTAGCAGCTCAGGCACGCTGCTAAGCCCCGTGAGTTTCGCGACCCAATCCAAACACGATGCCGCGCTGAGCATCACTGACATCAGGTGCCACGTATTCGGCAAGGCGTGGCAGAAACTGTGTACCGCGCTTTCTGGATTACTTAAGAAACCATCACTGACGGCAAAATAGACGCCGGATGTGCCAAGCGAAAGCATCGCCTGACCTGAACGATATAAACCCACGCCCACGGCACCCGCGGCGTTATCACCACCGCCCGCCACCACTGGCACAACCGGCATATGCCAACGCTGCGCAATGGATGCCAGTAATTCACCTGTGATCTGCGAGCCTTCAAACAACGCAGGCATATGGCTGCGATTAAGCCCCGTTGCCGTCAGCAGCTCATCACTCCAATCACGCAGGCCTACATCTAGCCACATCGTTCCTGCTGCATCGGACATATCACTGGCAAAAACACCGCTCATCTTCCAGCGGAGGTAGTCCTTGGGTAACAGCACCTTATCTATCTGAGCAAACACATCGGGCTCATGCTTTGCCACCCATTTCAGCTTCGGCGCGGTAAAGCCCGGCATCATCAAATTACCGGTAATCTGACGAGAGTTGGGCACACTGGCCTCTAATTCTCCACACTCTTGCGCGCTGCGCCCATCGTTCCAAAGAATTGCCGGTCGCAGAATATTTTGCTGTTTGTCGAGCAGCGTAGCCCCATGCATCTGGCCTGTCAGCCCTACCGCTCGCACGTTGCTCAGTGAATGCTTTTGCCCCAGCGCCAGCACCGCCGCGTCCGTGGCACGCCACCATGATGCGGGATCTTGCTCAGACCATAATGGATGTGGACGATTAACCTGTAACGGCTCGCCATGGCTGGCTATCACTTCGCCCTCTTCGCTGAGCAAAATGGCTTTTACGCCGGAGGTCCCTAAATCAATACCCAGATACATGGCGTAGCTCCTGTTCTCAAACGGTTCCTCCCCCAATAGAGGGGGAGGTTAGCAGGGGAAAGTATCAACCAAAAATATAACGATTAACCACATTTTCCAGCAGCTCTTGATGTCCGCTCTGGTGCTGCGGCGCGAGCTGGTTTTGCTGTGCATACTGCGCAATACCATCCAGAGAGAGTTTTCCCTGCAAGATTTGCTGACCAAATTCGCCGTTCCAGCCGGAATAACGTTTCGCAACGCGACGATCGAGCTCACCGTCTTCAATCATTTTGGCCGCAATTTTCAGCGACAGCGCCATCGTATCCATGGCTCCAATATGGCCGTAGAACAGATCATATTTATCCGTACTTTGGCGACGAACCTTAGCGTCGTAGTTCAGACCACCGGTGGTGAAGCCGCCTGCTTTGAGGATTTCAAACATGATCAGCGCATTTTCTTCTACGCTGTTCGGGAACTGATCGGTGTCCCAGCCGAGCTGTGCATCGCCTCGGTTGGCATCTACCGATCCAAAAATACCCAGTGCAATTGCGCTGGCAATCTCGTGGTGGAACGTATGACCCGCCAGCGTGGCGTGGTTGGCCTCGATGTTCACCTTGATCTCTTTTTCTAAACCGAACTGTTTTAAGAATCCATAAACCGTCGCAACATCATAGTCATATTGATGTTTGGTTGGCTCTTGTGGTTTAGGTTCGATCAGCAACGTGCCTTGGAAACCAATTTTGTGTTTGTGATCGACCACCATCTGCATGAAACGCCCTAACTGCTCGCGTTCTTGGCGTAAATCGGTGTTCAGCAGAGTTTCATAGCCTTCACGCCCGCCCCACAGCACGTAGTTTTCACCACCCAGCTTTTTGGTCGCCTGCATCGCTTGGCAAACCTGTGTGGCAGCCCAAGCAAAAACGTCTGGATTTGGGTTAGTGGCCGCACCTGCGCCGTAGCGCGGATTCGTAAAGCAGTTTGCCGTACCCCACAGCAGCTTCACGCCGCTGCTTTCTTGCTTCTCAGCCAGCACGTCGGTCATCACAGCAAAGTTATTAACGTATTCTTTAAGCGAAGCGCCTTCGGGCGACACGTCGATATCATGGAAACAGTAATACGGCACATTCAGCTTGTGGAAGAATTCAAAGGCGACATCGGCTTTGCGCTTGGCCTGTTCCAGCGCTTCGCCGGGCTGCTGCCAAGGGCGGTTAAATGAACCGATGCCAAACATATCCGCACCATTCCAGCAGAAGGTATGCCAGTAGCACGCCGCAAAGCGCAAGTGCTCTTCCATGCGTTTACCAAGAACAATTTCGTCTGGATTGTAATGGCGGAAAGCTAAAGGATTAGTGCTATGAGTTCCTTCAAAACGAACACGTTCTAGTTGATCAAAATACGATTGCATGGCGATACCCTCTAAGTAGGTTCAGTGTGCGTTGACGTCACCATCTTGGAAGTCTCACTTCACCATATCAATTACGAAATCTCACACCGCCATTAAGAGAATTATTAATTGTGCTCTATATCTCAAAGTCTCAAAAAATAATCCTCAAAGGGGTGAAGTATGATGTTTGTCATAAAAAACACAATTCATAACTCAGAAGCAAAATATGACAATTGTTTTAAAACGATTGCCACTAGAGGATTAACTCCGTTTTATCTTCAGGCTAAACCTCTTATCTGATTTTTATTAGAAGTTCAGTATCACTCTACGGATAGAAATAAAAAAGAGCTTTTTTATTAGAAATCAGATGTTGCATGTCTAAAAAGTAAGGCAGGGCAATTACTATGAAACAGCACTATAACTCATCCTATATCTTTAGAATCACGCTGGTTGCCACACTGGGAGGACTCCTTTTTGGCTATGATACGGCGGTCATATCAGGTACGGTTGATTCGATAAATCAAGTATTTGTACAGCCGCAAGGCCTCAGCGAAGCCGCAGCAAACTCACTACTGGGCTTCTGTGTTGCCAGTGCGCTGATTGGATGCATCATCGGCGGTGCAATGGGTGGCTATCTCAGCAATCGCTTTGGTCGTCGAAACTCATTAATGATCTCTGCGCTGCTTTTCCTTATTTCTGCTATCGGTTCTGGGTGGCCAGAATTAGGATTAAGCACTATTAATCCAGATGGAGGCATACCCGTTTATTTATCAGGTTACATCCCTGAATTTGTTATTTACAGAATCATTGGCGGTGTTGGTGTAGGGTTGGCCTCAATGCTATCCCCTATGTATATTGCGGAAATTGCACCGGCAGAAATAAGAGGTAAATTAGTTTCATTCAACCAGTTTGCTATTATTTTTGGTCAGCTAATGGTTTATTGCGTTAACTATTTTATCGCGCGCTCTGGCGATGCGTTATGGCTCAATAGTATCGGTTGGCGCTATATGTTTGCGTCAGAGGCTATTCCGGCAATTTTATTCTTTGGTTTGCTGTTTTCCGTGCCAGAGAGTCCTCGTTGGCTCATCGCTCGTGGTGAAACCAAGCGGGCAGGCGATATTCTGACTCGCATCATGGGGAAATTACAGGCCGAACCCGCGCTGAAAGAAATTACTCGCTCACTCAATAATCCAGAACATGCCAATGCGCGATTGCTGATGTTTGGTGCGGGAGTCATCGTTATCGGCGTCATGCTTTCAGTATTCCAGCAGTTCGTTGGGATCAACGTGGTGCTGTATTACGCGCCAGAAGTATTTAAAACCTTGGGTGCCAGCACGGATATCGCCCTGCTACAAACCATCATCGTTGGGGTTATCAATTTAACCTTCACCGTCGTAGCTATTATGACGGTCGATAAATTTGGTCGTAAACCTTTGCAGATTATCGGCGCGTTGGGTATGTCGCTTGGGATGTTTGGCTTAGGTACCGCTTTCTATGCCCAGCTTTCTGGCGTGGTGGCGCTCGCATCAATGCTATTTTACGTAGCGGCTTTTGCCATGTCGTGGGGGCCGGTTTGTTGGGTACTGCTTGCAGAAATATTCCCTAATGCAATCCGTAGCAAAGCCCTAGCAGTCGCCGTGGCGGCTCAGTGGGTAGCCAACTATTTTGTCTCTTGGACGTTCCCAATGATGGATAAAAACTCCTATCTGGTGGCGCATTTCCATAATGGATTTTCCTACTGGATTTACGGCGTCATGGGCATTCTCGCCGCATTATTCATGTGGAAATATGTTCCAGAAACCAAAGGAAAATCACTCGAGGAACTCGAATCGCTGTGGACTCATCGTCCTCGCTCACAGGATCAAGACATTAAAATCTAAAATCCTTCATACTCATCCGGCGTAAAGTCGGATGAGTACTCTGAAATAATGAACTCTCCCCTTCACACCCGATTTTGCTTCCCTGTTTGCGCCTTACTCATCATCGTTTAATGGAGTCAGCATGTTTGCCAAACGCTATCGTATTACATTGTTATTCAATGCCAACAAGGCGTATGACCGTCAGGTTGTGGAAGGTGTGGGTGAGTATTTACAGGCTTCTCAGTGTGATTGGGATATTTTCATCGAAGAAGACTTTCGTTGCCGTATCGACAATATCAAAGATTGGCTGGGCGATGGCGTGATTGCCGATTTTGATGACCGCGAAATCGAAGCGTTGCTGAACAACCTTGAAGTACCGATTGTCGGCGTCGGTGGTTCTTATCATCGCGAAGAGGATTATCCACCGGTTTCTTACATCGCCACCGATAACCACGCGCTGGTTGAAAGCGCATTTTTGCATCTCAAAGAAAAAGGCATCAATCGCTTCGCTTTTTATGGCCTGCCAACCAGCAGCGATAAACGATGGGCGCAAGAGCGAGAGTATTCTTTCCGCCAGTTGGTCGCCAAAGAGCAATACCAAGGCGTGGTGTATCAAGGAATGGAAACCACGCCAGATAACTGGCAATACGCACAGAATCGGCTGGCTGACTGGGTGCAAACGCTGCCGCCACAAACCGGCATTATTGCCGTTACCGATGCGCGTGCTCGTCATCTATTACAGGTATGCGAGCATCTTGATATTGCCGTGCCTGAAAAAATCAGCGTTATCGGTATCGATAACGAAGAGCTCACGCGATATTTGTCGCGCGTAGCGCTTTCGTCGGTCGCACAGGGCACGCGCCAGATGGGTTATCGCGCAGCTAAAATGCTGCATCAGCTGCTATCAAGCGGAAAACCGTCGGTTCCTCAACGTGTTCTAGTCCCGCCAATAAAGGTAGTGGAGCGGAGATCGACCGATTTCCGTTCGCTAAGCGATCCGTCTGTGATTCAAGCCATGCACTTTATTCGTCACCATGCCTGTGAAGGGATCAAGGTTGAGCAGGTTTTGGATGCCGTGGGCATGTCTCGTTCAAATCTAGAGAAGCGGTTTAAAGATGAAACAGGGCAAACCATTCATGCCGTGATCCATGAAGAAAAGTTGGATCGCGCCCGCAATCTCTTAATCGCCACTTCGCTATCGATCAATGAAATTTCTCAGATGTGCGGTTATCCGTCGCTGCAATATTTCTATTCAGTATTTAAGAAGGGATACAACATGACGCCGAAGGATTATCGCGATCGCTTTGGTGACAATATTGGATAACGAAACATTGGTGAATAAAACAGTAACTTGATAAGAAAAATCTTAGCCATCTCTGACTGAAACCGCCGCTTTTAAAGTCAGCCAAAATGAATTGGCGTTAATATCAAAGCGGCGGGAACAGCTATCTGTCTATCTCGTCACTCAAGATATAATCAGCTAACTGCCAATTAACGGGCGAACCTTGGTAGTAAGGCATAATGGTGCCTTTTCGGATATTTAGAACAGGATGTGAAGATGAATTCATCATCCGCCATACCCCAGTTTGTGGACATTCATGTCCGCTTGCTCGCTGGATCCCGAGCGGCTTCCGTGTCATTTCGTTTTGATTCTGAGATATAAGTTCAGTTGATAAGTAAGCAAAATTATTACTTTCTATTCTCATGACACCCTCAAGCAATAAAAGAAAGAACATTTATGAAAAGCGACATGAGTTAGAAAAATCTTAAGCGCAAAAAATAAACACAAAGATGATAAATAATTTGTTGGTTAATGTTTTGCCAAATATACTGGCGCTGATTAATCCGATTTACTCTCATTAGGTTTTAATATGTGTGTTAGAAACACATTAATTAAGTTTTTCTGGGTTCTGCTCGTTGGCTTGACCAGTTGCCAAGCCATGGCAGTCAACTGCCAGCGTGCTACTACGCCGCTGGAAAATACCATCTGTAGTAACGATGGCCTGCATTGGCTAGACACCACGATGACCATTATTTATCGTGCCATGCTGGTTAAAGAAGATTCGCTGAAAGTGCATAGCCAGTACGAAAACTGGGAAAAATCGCTCGAAAAATGCACCAGCGATAATTGTATAGAGCGCGCTTATTATGAGGGTATCAGCACCCTTTCTGATGCCGATACTAACTTCCAATGGGATGGGCAGTGGTGGAATCTCAGCGCGGGTAATATGAGCGGGGGCACCGTTCAGTTCAGTCGCAATAACGAATGGGGCTTTAACATTGATATCCATGCCTGGACAGGTATGAACGGTGATGAATATACCGCTGAAGCCCGTAAGCTTTACGGCATCGGTATCGTCGATCGCGTGACGGATACCAGCAGTTGTAAACTGCTGCTGATTCCTAAAAAGGATGGCTCGCTGCAAATTCATAGCAATGCCGACTGGGGATGCAGAATGTCTATGCCTGATGGCGTATTCATCGATGGGAAATATACAAAAGCCACCAAGGATCCTCGTCCAAAGCCTTCCTTGTTATCCATTGGCATTATTACGGAAGCCGCTCGCGACCAGCAATTCCGTGAGCTTGTGGGTAATGATTACCAGCGCTTTGTCGATACCGCGAACGTCTATATTTATAGTGAAGATCTCGACAACATTGGCGCACGAGTCATTTCGATGTGGGTGCGTGGCGCATCAAATAATAAAGCCGCTATCATCATGTACACGCCAGAAGGCGATATGTGGGCAGGTTTGATTGTGCCAGACAAAAATGGCCAACTGGCCATGCGCTATTACAGCTCAAAAAATAAGGATGAAAAAATGATGCCAAGAACGTTGGCGTCGTGGAAACTTCATTTTTTAGAGAAGTAGCCAAAGCAATCTAGCCCCCATTCTTGCCACCGTGAGAATGGGGTATAAATGTTATGAAACCCAGCCCTTTCTATCGATTTTCCCCAGAGCCCAACTGCACAGCAAACTTCCCGCCAACGCTAAGAAAAACACCATAAAAATATCCATCAGCGGCCAGCTGCGTGCGTCTAGGTGATGGGTGCGAATGAAGTGGATAAAAAAGGCATGGAATCCATAAATTGCCAACGAATGGCGCGAAATAAACGCCATCCACCGAGATTGGGATTGGTTAAAGTTATTCTTAAAGAATAGAAAAATGGCGCAGCTCGCAATAAACACCAGCGGGCCACAATACATATAGTAGGTATCAGCAAATCCACCGTTGTGCTGTGTTTGGCGATAGGTAGAAAATGCAATCGCGGCCACACAGCCGACAAAGGTTAGCACGGCAGCCCAAGAGACACGCCGCTGCTCAGTATGTAACATCCCAAGAGAACGGCCTATCAGCGCATAAAGCAGGTAGTAAAACATGTCGCCAGAGATATGCAGATTAATAGGGAACAGCTTGATCCCTTGATAGCTGTATTGCGGCAAATTAGGGTTTGCGATAACCGCTAGCACAGCAACCACTATCGCCAAATATCGCGCACTCACCGCACGTACGCTAATCAATGGAGAAATGATATACAGCGCCAATATCGCATAGAAAAACCACAGGTGATAAAACACCGGCTTCACGAGGAAATATCGAATAGAAAGCCACGGATTAATATGTGTTAGCAAACTGATATACAGCAGCCCTAGCGCGCTGTAAAAAAGCAAACAACGCAAAACATGCAGCACATGCCGCCCTTGAGCTGACTTCTCGCCAAAAAATAGATAGCCAGAAATCATGAAAAATAAGGGTACACATACCCGAGATGCCGAATTAAGGAGGTTAGCTACATCCCAATTTATTTGGCCAATACTAAAACCGCTGGTGACATAGTAGGTTGTTGAATGGATCATCACTACCATGAGGCAAGCCGTGGCGCGTAAGTTATCGATCCAAATGATTTTCTGACTCATGTTTTGCGCCAAGCCCTTACCAGAATTCCGTATAACACCGACGGTGTTTTTGTTAAAAACAGGTTAACCTTCCGACCCCTCCGTCAGCAATCAGAAGAATGCCTAAGCTAATCGTGATTTATATTTTTGAGTTACACATCACTGATTGCCAAGCGTGATAATTGACGGCAAAATAGCCACTCAGCCTTACGTTGTTCGTAAAACATAATCTGTTCACCGACACATCGCCGGTTTTTTTTCCCTTTTCTGAATAAACAAATAACTAATAAATATGCAAAAGTCTCTCTCCGCCGCAGGGCGATTGGGCCGACAGGCGCTGCTGTTTCCGCTTTGTCTGGTTCTGTATGAATTCACCACCTATATCGGCAACGACATGATCCAGCCCGGTATGTTGACCGTGGTGCAAGAATTTAACGTTGGCCAAGAATGGGTACCAACGTCAATGACCGCTTATCTGGCTGGCGGCATGTTCCTGCAATGGCTGCTGGGGCCATTGTCGGATCGCATCGGGCGTCGTCCAGTTATGTTGGCGGGCGTGGCCTATTTTGTCGTGATGTGTTTAGCCATTTTGCTGGCACAGACGATTGAGCAATTTACGCTGCTGCGCTTCTTGCAGGGTGTGAGCCTGTGCTTTATCGGCGCAGTAGGCTATGCCGCCATTCAAGAGTCTTTTGAAGAATCGGTGTGCATAAAAATCACCGCGCTGATGGCAAACGTGGCTTTGATTGCTCCCCTGCTGGGGCCATTAGCCGGTGCCGCTTGGGTGCATATTTTGCCATGGCAAATGATGTTTGTGATGTTTGCCGCACTCGCCGCATTCTCTTTCTATGGATTGTGGCGCGCGATGCCTGAAACCGCGACGCGTCGCGGTGAAAAGCTGTCGCTGAAAGCGCTAGGGCAAGACTATAAACAGGTGCTATCGAACCGCCATTTTCTGTGTGGTGCGCTCGCGACCGGTTTCGCCAGTTTGCCGCTTTTAGCCTGGATCGCGCAGTCTCCGGTCATCATAATTAGCGGCGAAGGTTTAAGTAGTTATGACTACGGACTTCTACAGGTTCCAGTGTTTGGCGCCCTGATTCTGGGCAACTTTACGCTGGCGAAGCTGACCAGTACTCGCAGCGTTCGCGCCCTGATAAAACTAGGCGCATGGCCAATGATGCTGGGACTGGCAATCGCGGCGGTTGCAACGGTACACGCTTCTCATGCTTATCTGTGGATGACGGCGGGGCTGAGTATCTATGCCTTCGGGATCGGAATCGCTAACGCAGGGTTATATCGTTTAACGCTGTTTTCCAGCGATATGAGCAAAGGCACCGTGTCGGCGGCAATGGGTATGCTGAGCATGCTGATTTTTACCGTCGGCATTGAGTTAACCAAACACGCTTATCTGCTCGGCGGCAATAGCTGGTTCAGCCTATTTAACCTGATGAGCGGTATTATTTGGCTAACGCTTGTGGTGCTATTCTTGCGTAACAAACAGGTCGGAATGCCGCAGGCGGCATAATTTGGCCGCCCTTCGCATTGGTCGAAGCCGCGCGGAGAAATTCCACGCATCACCGAGCGGTTCCCTCCCCTGCGAAGGGGAGGGTTAGGGTGGGGCTATCACCAAGCCTTACTGAATACTGCCCTCATCATCATCTTCGGTCGCAGGCAGTACCATATACGTCCCTTCAAACACCGCACCTGGATGCTCATCACCATATAAATTCACGGAAAGCTGAACGCGAGCTTTGCGCCCACGGGCAAGCCTGTCCAGATCGCCGCTGACGGAGCTGAGATCAGCAACCGCTCGCGGCCGACCGGTAATCGGTGCGCTATAGCGTATATGTGCATCGGCAAGAATAATGGTTCCACCTAAATGGCGTTCACGTAGCAGCAGCCAAATCAGCCCCCAACCCGTTAACGTCGCCAGTGAAAACAGACTGCCTGCAAACAGCGTTTGATGTGGATTTTGATTGCCTGACTCCGGCATGGTGGTCACAAAACGCTGGCCGGTATATTGGCTGATACGCACACCCATTTTTTCACTTAGTGGGATGTTTTCGTACCATGCTTTTTGCAACTGAGCGCACCAATCGGGACGATGCAAAATATCATCGAGCGTTGCTACTGGTTTAATCATCAGGAAATGACGCACCGGCGTGGTTTGCGGCGCGGTAATCTCACCCTGATTTTCAAAACCCAGTTTGGCAAAAAACTCCACCGCATCTTCACGTGCGCTACACACCACGCGTTTAACCCCTTCCTGACGCGCTACAGACTCCAGCGTCATCGCCACCAGCGTTCCTAACCCTTTGGCCTGTACGGTTGGGTCAACCGCCAGAAAGCGGATAGAGGCTTCATTATCGGCATTGATATATAAGCGCCCGATGGCAACCGGTTTACCCGACTCATCAACCACCATTTGATGGTGCGCCATTGCATCATAGGCATCACGCTCCGATCCCACCGGTTGATGCAGCGGCTTACGCAGCATTTCCCAGCGAAACTGGTAATAATCTTTTAGCTCTTGCTCTGTAACCGGAACTCGCAGGTGATACATAACTTGCTCTCTCTCATCGTACAATCGCAAAGGTACAGATAGTCATCGTGGTTTAGGCGTTATCGGCGCAGTCATTTTGAGAGCGGACAGCGCGCAAGAACCGGAGCGTACAATAGTACGTGAGGATTCTGAGCACTGCCCAACCTCAAAATGGCAAGCAAGATAGCCTAAACTTGGAGCCAGAACGTAACCGGTCCATCATTGAGTAGTGAAACCTTCATATCGGCTGCAAACTGCCCAGTTTGGGTGTTGATGCCGGTTTCACGGCACTGACCCACGAAGTATTCATACAGGCGTTCTGCTTCATCGGGAGCGGCGCCACCTGAAAAGCTTGGTCGCATCCCTTTTTGGGTGTCTGCGGCTAAGGTAAATTGGGAAACTACCAGTACGCTGCCACCGGCTTGCTGAACGTTAAGATTCATCTTGTCATTTTCATCGCTGAAAATGCGATAGCCCAATACTTTGTCACGCAGTCGTTGGGCTTTTTGTTCGTTATCTTCTTTTTCAACGCCCAGTAAGACCAGCAGACCTGGGCCGATTTCGCCCACGTTTGTGCCTTCAACAACAACGCTGGCATGAGTTACTCTCTGAATTAACGCTATCATTTAGTTCTTCTCTTCCTTATCGTTTTCTGGCGATGTCGCTTGAATTCTCTGGTTTTCTTCTCGTTTTGCGCGCTGATGCATGGCTCGGTATTCACTTAGCGAGACGGTAATCTCTGCGCCTAATAACACAATACACCAGCTCCAGTAGACCCAGACAAACAGTATCGGTATCACGGCCAGTACGCCATAAATCAATTGATACGATGGAAACATCGTGACGTATAGCCCAAAGCCTTTTTTACCCAGTTCGAACAATAGCCCTGCCACCACCGCGCCGATAAGCGCATCTCTGGCGGGGACTCGCTGCGTGGGCACGACGCAATAAATGAGCCAGAAACTGGCGCAGGACAACAATAGGGGGAAAATCCGTAGTACCTGATCCACCAGCGAATACACGCCGGTCATTGCCAGCCAGCGAATAGAAAGCAGATAGGTGCTAATCGCCATGCTAGCCCCCACTAAAATGGGTCCTAGGGTTAAGACCATCCAATAGATCGCAAATGAATAGACGATTGGCCGCTGGGTACGGCTACGCCAAATATGGTTTAGCGCACCGTCAACGGAGGATATCACCAGCAGAGCTGTGACAATCAGCCCAACGGCACCCACGGCGGTCATCTTGCTGGAGTTTGCGACAAACTGTTCGATATAAGACTGCACGACATCGCCGGCAGCGGGAACGAAATTGGTAAAAATAAAGTGTTTGAGCTGTTCAGAAACTTCGCCAAACATGGGAAAAGCGGCAAACAGCGAGAAGACCACCGTAACGAGAGGAACAAGAGATAACAAAGAAACATAGGCCAGACTACCCGCCATCATGCTCACTCGGTCGTGATTGACTCTAGCCCACAAGAGACGCCCAAATGAGACGCAGGACTTTGCTGACTGCCAAGAAAAAAGGGTCATGCCCCCTCCTGAAAACAACGCTCAGACCATGACATTACGGCCTGAGCGGTTAAACATCTTTTAATGTTAACGTTTTCTTGGGGTTGCGCAAAAAAATGCGAAGGATAAAACGAATTATCCCATTACCTGCCCCTCTTATTGCCTACCCCATAGATAGGTTAGGCAAAATACGCGGGCACCACTTGGTTATCCGTGACGAGGATAGACTTAATTCCCAACGCCGCCGCGGCCGCAACGTTTTCAGCGTTGTCATCAAAGAATACCGCATCGCTGGCTGGACAATGTTCCTGAGCCAACACGTGCTGGTAAATCTCCGCGTCAGGTTTGCGCATACCAAGATCTTGAGAGAGGTACATGTGATCGCTGGCAGCTTCCACTTCAGGATAATGCTTTGGCCAATAGTTGCTGTGTAGGCGGTTGGTGTTGGAGAGCACAACCACGCGATTACCGTAGCTACGCAACTTTTTCATGAGCTCAATCACTTCTGGACGTAGACCAACAAATACCGACTGCCAGCCTAGCTCAAACTGTTCGAAGCTGAGTGCTATCCCCATTTCAGCACAGAGTTTGTGCGCGAACTCTTCATCGGTAATCGTACCACGCTCATGCTGCTGGAAAACTTCGCCCATTTTGAACCTTTCGGACAGCGTTGCCAGCGGCACACCGCTATATTTGCTCCAAACACCGAGCACGCGCTTAAAATCAATATCTACAATCACATTCCCTAAATCAAAGATGTACAACATGTGCCGCTCCTGATTTTTTTGTGAATTTTTACTTTAACCTGAAATCGTGCGCTGAAATAGGCACCGTCTCTAAACGCCGCAACGAATACAGAACATTCAAAATCCGCTGTTCTGAAGCTTTGCACAACACCCTGATAGTAGAACTCCCTACTAAAGCGCGCAAAAATTGGACATAGATCACAATTCCTCACTACGTATGACTATTTCAATAGCAGCAAAACCTTTATTTCCCTGTGGGTATAAGAATTTTCTAACTTCCGCCGATAGAAAATCAAACATCGCATATTTATTACCCAAAATAAGGCCGGAAATTATGTTTAAAAATCTAACAATCAGAACAGGGCTGCTCATTTTATTGGCCGTATTTGCCTTACTTCAATTTACGTCCAGTGGAATCGGGATGTATTTTCTTCACCAGAACGATGAAGACGTTAACTTTCTGGAAGTCACCGCAAGCGAACAAAAAGCGCTCTCTGATTCACGTGATGCTGTCTTACGCCTGCGTTCGATTATTGACAGCACGGTTATCCAACTGACCAATAATATGCCGGTTAATGTGCCTCAGGTCGTCAAAGCACTGCGCCAAGAATTACAAACCTCGCAGACTAACTTTGACTTGTTTATGAAGATCCCTGGCATAACCATGAGCCGACCAGAAATCGGTAGAATTATGGAGAAAGCGCAGGCGGATCAGGTTTCAAGCGCGTTGGCAAATATTGGCTTATTGGAGAATTTCACCACACCAGAACAGCTCCAACAGTCGATGACAAGCCATCAAGAATCTCGCCTAAAGGTACGTAAAGAATATGATGATCAGTACACAAACTATGTGAGCCTACGTCAGGAAAATCTGGTCAAGGCGAGTGCCGATAGCACAGCCTCTTACACGTTCTCCATTCAAATCATGTGCGCTATTTTAGCCGCCGTGGTGGTGCTATTTATCATTGCTTACTTCTGGTTGGATCGCATCTTGGTGAAACCATTGAACAAGGTATCCGGCTATTTTGCTCAAATTGGTAAAGGCGATCTTCGTCACCCGATTGACGTTGAAAACAATAATGAAATCGGTAAGTTATGTGCTGCGCTGCAAGAGATGCAATATGAGCTGATTGAAACCGTGAAGTCTATTCGCGACGGTGTAGAGTCGATTAATATTGGCACTCAAGAAATTGCAGCCGGTAACACCGACCTCTCCAGCCGTACGGAAGAGCAGGCATCCGCGCTAGCAGAAACAGCCGCCAGCATGGAGCAGATATCGTCTACGGTTAAGCTCAACGCGGATAACGCCGTGCAAGCCTCCTCCATGATTCAAACATCAGCCTCTATCGCTCATGAAGGCGAGCAGCAGATGAAAAACATGACCACCAAAATGCACACGATTAAAACCAATGCGCAAAAGATGGGCGATATCATTAGCGTCATCGACAGCATTGCTTTCCAAACCAATATCCTAGCTCTGAACGCCGCCGTGGAGGCCGCTCGAGCAGGTGAAGCTGGGCGTGGGTTTGCCGTTGTCGCCAGCGAGGTGCGCAATCTTGCCCAACGCTCAGCGCAGTCAGCCAAAGAAATTAACAGCCTGATTTCTGAATCTGCTTACCAAATTCAAGAAGGTGCGGAACTGGCAGATAAAACGGGATCAACAATCGCGGAAATGACCAGCGCTATCTCGAAGGCAAGCACGATGATGGACAGCATCTCTTACGCCTCTGAAGAACAAAGCCGCGGTGTAGAACAAATACGCGTAGCCATCACCCAGATGGATCAGGTCACTCAACAAAATGCGGCCTTGGTCGAGCAGGTCGCAACCACAGCGGCGAACGTTGAGGATCTGTCAGGAACCTTAACGCAGGCCGTTGCCGTCTTTCAAATTAATGGTCAAACCGCAACGACGTCAAAAAGCTCAGCAACAGTAAAAGCAGCTGAAACGCTAGATGATGAAAACTGGATCTGATTTTTAGATATAAAAAAAGGGCACCCAAAGGTGCCCTCATATCAGACTTAAACAATCGTTAAAGAAGATTAGTCTTCTTTAGGGCCACGAGCTGCGCGGCGACGGTCGTTTTCAGTCAGGTGACGTTTACGGATACGTACAGAAACCGGAGTCACTTCTACCAATTCGTCGTCATCGATGAATTCCAGAGCCTGTTCCAGAGACATTTTAATCGCAGGAACCAGGGTAGTTGCTTCATCAGTACCAGACGCACGCATGTTGGTCAGTTTTTTACCGGTCAAGCAGTTAACGGTCAGGTCGTTAGAACGAGTATGAATACCGATGATCTGGCCTTCATAAACTTCTGCACCGTGACCCAAGAACAGCTTACCGCGATCCTGCAGACCGAACAGAGCAAACGCAACCGCTTTACCCTGACCGTTAGAGATCAGCACGCCGTTCTGACGCTGGCCGATTTCGCCTGGACGTACATCGTCGTAATGGCTGAAGGTGGAGTACAGCAGACCAGTACCAGAAGTCATAGTCATGAACTCGGTACGGAAGCCGATCAGGCCACGCGCAGGGATGATGTAATCCAAACGGATACGACCCTTGCCATCTGGAACCATGTTTTTAACGTCGCCCTTACGTTCACCCATGGCTTGCATGACTGAACCCTGGTGCTGCTCTTCGATATCCAGAGTTACGTTTTCAAACGGTTCTTGCATACGGCCATCAATCTTACGGTTGATAACCTTAGGACGAGATACTGCCAGCTCGAAACCTTCACGACGCATGTTTTCGATCAGAACCGACAGGTGAAGTTCACCACGGCCTGAAACGCGGAATGCGTCAGCATCTTCAGTTTCTTCAACGCGCAGAGCAACGTTGTGTACCAGTTCTTTCTGCAGACGCTCCAGGATCTGACGGGAGGTCACGTATTTACCTTCTTTACCGCAGAACGGAGAGGTGTTTACGCAGAAGTACATGGTTACAGTTGGTTCATCAACGCTCAGCGCAGGCAGAGCTTCAACATTACCCACTTCACAAATGGTGTCGGAAATGTTCAGTTCACCCAGACCGGTGATTGCGATGATGTCGCCAGCTTCAGCAACGTCAGCTTCGATACGCTCCAGACCCATGTGGGTCAGAACTTTACCGACTTTACCGTTACGAGTTTTGCCTTCGCTATCGATCAAAGTAACCTGTTGGTTAGGTTTGATTTTACCGCGTTTGATACGGCCGATACCGATAACGCCAACGTAGTTATTGTAGTCCAGCTGAGAAATTTGCATCTGGAAAGGTGCATCAGCTTCAACTTGTGGCGGAGATACATGGTCAACAATCGCTTGATACAGCGGAGTCATGTCGTCGGCCATATCGTTATGGTCCAGACCCGCGATACCGTTCAACGCAGATGCGTAAACGATTGGGAAGTCCAGCTGCTCGTCGGTTGCGTCCAAGTTAACGAACAGGTCGAATACCTGATCGACAACCCAGTCAGGACGTGCGCCCGGACGGTCAACTTTGTTGATAACCACAATTGGTTTCAGACCGTTAGCAAATGCTTTTTTGGTCACGAAACGGGTCTGCGGCATAGGGCCATCCATTGCGTCAACAACCAGCAGTACCGAGTCAACCATAGACATTACACGTTCAACTTCACCACCGAAGTCAGCATGCCCCGGGGTATCCACGATGTTGATACGGTAGTCTTTCCAATTAATGGCGGTGTTTTTCGCGAGGATGGTAATCCCACGCTCTTTCTCCAAATCGTTGGAGTCCATTACGCGTTCAGTTGCTTCTTCACGTTCACCGAACGTGCCGGATTGTTGTAGCAACTTGTCAACCAGGGTAGTTTTCCCATGGTCAACGTGCGCAATAATGGCGATGTTACGCAGATTTTCGATCACAGCTTTGCCTCAGGCATTAGAAATAGCGCGCTATTGTACACGTAATAAGCGAGGGACTAAACAAGATCACAAGCATCTCTTATAAACAACCGTAAAAAGGTGAGTTTGTGATCCTATTCACGATGCCAAACGGCGCGGGAATGAACAATTTGCACTGGAATGGTGCATATGAAATCTTACACTGCACCATTCTGGTGCGGAATTCGATTCTGGTGCATAGTCTCCTATCACCAGATACGCCAATTATGCGCTTTCCGAGCGATTTGTAAAGTTGGCATGGTTTTAGCTTGTATAAATTTATGGTGAAGAAACCATTTATATATACAGATTCGTTCCACGACGACCTTAGGCAACCGGGAGTAGAGTATGTCCGCTGAACACGTATTAACAATGCTGAATGAGCATGAAGTCAAATTCGTAGACCTGCGTTTTACTGATACGAAAGGTAAAGAACAGCACGTTACGATCCCTGCTCATCAAGTCAATGCCGACTTCTTTGAAGAAGGTAAAATGTTTGACGGCTCCTCTATCGGCGGCTGGAAAGGTATCAACGAATCCGACATGGTGCTGATGCCAGATGCAAGCACTGCGGTTCTGGATCCGTTCTTTGAAGAACCGACTCTGATTATCCGTTGCGACATTCTTGAGCCAGGCACCATGCAGGGCTATGACCGCGACCCGCGCTCCATCTCTAAACGTGCAGAAGATTACCTGCGCGCTTCAGGCATCGCAGATACCGTTCTGTTTGGGCCTGAACCCGAATTCTTCCTGTTCGATGACATTCGTTTCGGCAGCAGCATTCGTGGCTCCCACGTTGCCATTGACGATATCGAAGGCGCATGGAACTCCAGCACCAAATACGAAGGCGGCAACAAAGGCCATCGTCCAGCGGTTAAAGGCGGCTATTTCCCAGTGCCTCCTGTCGATTCTTCACAGGACATCCGCTCTACCATGTGTCTGACCATGGAAGACATGGGTTTGGTGGTTGAAGCTCATCACCATGAAGTTGCAACAGCAGGTCAGAACGAAGTGGCAACCCGCTTCAATACCATGACCAAAAAAGCTGACGAAATTCAGATTTACAAATACGTGGTTCACAACGTGGCTCACGCATTCGGCAAAACCGCAACGTTCATGCCAAAACCAATGTTTGGCGATAACGGTTCTGGTATGCACTGCCATATGTCCCTGTCTAAGAACGGAACTAACCTGTTCGCAGGCGACAAATACGCTGGTCTGTCTGAAATGGCGCTGTACTACATTGGCGGCGTAATCAAACATGCTAAAGCGATCAACGCGCTGGCAAACCCAACCACCAATTCCTATAAGCGTTTGGTCCCAGGCTACGAAGCTCCAGTTATGCTGGCTTACTCTGCCCGTAACCGTTCTGCTTCTATCCGTATTCCAGTGATCGCCAGCCCGAAAGGACGCCGCATTGAAGTTCGCTTCCCTGACCCAGCGGCTAACCCATACCTGTGCTTCGCGGCACTGCTGATGGCAGGCTTGGACGGTATTGTGAACAAAATCCATCCTGGCGATGCGATGGATAAGAACCTGTACGATCTGCCTCCAGAAGAAGCGAAAGAGATCCCAACCGTTGCAGGCTCTCTGGACGAAGCGCTGGCCTGTCTGGATGCTGACCGTGAATTCTTAACCCGCGGTGGCGTGTTCACCAATGACGCGATCGATGCTTACATCAAACTGCGTCAGGAAGAGATGGAACGTGTTCGCATGACGCCGCATCCTGTTGAGTTTGAACTGTACTACAGCGTCTAAAACCGGCGTCTAAAACCGGCGTTTAAAACACGCTCATACGCTTGGCACGTCTTATGGCGTGCCGCTAAAAGATTCAAATTGGTTCGTCGATTTTTTGTTGCCGTGGAAACTTTATACCCATCTTCGGATGGGTTTTTTTCTCCACTTTTTTTGAGCACCTAACTGATGGGCACCCGCGGAGAAATTTTTTTACTCGCCAAATCCCACGGTTTTGAAAGCATGCTAAAGTGCATTTATCTTATTTGCACCAAAACAGTGCAGGAGCCCGCAATATGGCCGACCAATCCATGACCGATGCGCAAACCGCACGCAAGCAGCCCGATTCTGGGCAAATTCTCAATTCACTGATTACCTGCGTATTGTTGCTCGATCGCAATCTGGCGGTTCATTACGCCAATCCAGCCGCGCAACAGCTGTTGGCTCAAAGTTCTCGCAAACTATTTGGCACCCCGCTCCCAGACTTATTAGGCTACTTCTCGCTGAATATTCGGCTGATGCACGATAGCCTGCACGCCGGACAGGGGTTTACCGATAATGAAGTCACGCTGGTTATCGATGGTCATGCTCATATTATGGCGCTCACGGCACAACCCATGAGTGATGACTTTATCCTGTTGGAACTCTCTCCGATGGATAGCCAGCGCCGCCTCAGCCAAGAACAGCTACAGCATGCACAGCAGGTCGCCGCCCGCGATTTGGTGCGTGGATTAGCTCATGAGATTAAAAACCCGCTCGGGGGATTACGCGGCGCAGCGCAGCTGTTAGCTAAAGCATTGCCCGATCCTTCGCTGACCGAATATACCAAGGTCATCATCGAGCAGGCAGACCGTCTGAGAAATCTGGTCGATCGTCTGTTGGGCCCTCAGCGCCCCGGTCAACACGTCACACAAAGCATTCATCAGGTGGCAGAACGTGTTTGCCAGCTGGTTTCGCTCGAATGCCCCGACAACGTCACGCTGGTTCGGGATTACGATCCGAGCTTGCCGGAGCTTGAGCACGATCCAGAACAAATTGAACAAGTGCTGCTAAATATCACCCGCAATGCGCTCCAAGCGCTAGGAAACGCGGGAGGTACGATTACGTTGCGCACTCGAACCGCATTTCAGCTTACGCTGCATGGGGAGCGCTATCGCTTAGCGGCGCGTATTGATATTGAAGATGATGGTCCGGGGATCCCCGCCCATCTGCACGATACCCTGTTTTATCCGATGGTCAGTGGCCGCGAAGGCGGCACCGGACTCGGCCTGTCGATTGCCAGAAATCTCATCGACCAACATCAGGGTAAAATTGAATTTAATAGCTGGCCGGGGCATACCGAATTTTCGGTTTATCTGCCTATTCGCAAGTAATTTACAACATTCACTAAGCGGCCTTCCGTAAACAGAGGTGATTATGACAACGCAACAGGGAATCGTCTGGATCGTTGATGATGACAGTTCCATCCGCTGGGTGCTGGAACGTGCACTGACCGGCGCGGGTTTGCGCTGCGTCACGTTTGAGAACGGAAACGAGGTGCTGAATGCTTTAGCCAGCCAAACGCCGGACGTTTTGTTATCCGATATCCGCATGCCAGGCATGGATGGTTTAGCGTTACTCAAGCAGATAAAACAGCGCCATCCAATGCTTCCGGTCATCATAATGACAGCGCATTCAGACTTAGATGCCGCGGTGAGCGCCTATCAGCAAGGTGCCTTTGATTACTTGCCTAAGCCTTTTGATATTGATGAAGCAGTCGCCCTTGTAGAGCGGGCGATCAGCCACTATCAGGAACAGCAGCATCCCGCACGCAGCGAACCCATTAACGATCCGGCGGCAGATATCATCGGTGAAGCACCGGCGATGCAGGATGTATTCCGCATTATTGGCCGACTGTCGCGTTCTTCAATCAGCGTATTGATTAACGGTGAATCGGGTACGGGTAAAGAACTGGTAGCGCACGCGCTACATCGCCACAGCCCGCGCGGCAAAGCGCCGTTCATTGCGCTGAATATGGCCGCCATCCCTAAAGACCTCATTGAATCAGAGCTGTTTGGCCACGAAAAAGGAGCCTTTACCGGCGCGAATCAAATTCGTCAGGGCCGTTTTGAACAGGCAGACGGCGGCACGCTGTTTCTGGATGAAATTGGAGATATGCCGCTCGATGTGCAAACGCGTCTGCTGCGCGTGTTAGCCGACGGCCAGTTTTATCGCGTTGGCGGATATGCTCCCGTCAAAGTCGATGTACGCATTATTGCCGCAACGCATCAAAACCTTGAACAACGGGTGCAGGAAGGAAAATTCCGTGAGGATTTATTCCATCGCCTCAACGTTATTCGCGTGCACTTGCCTCCATTGCGCGAGCGCCGTGAAGATATCCCTCGCCTCGCGCGTTACTTTTTGAAAGTGGCCGCCACCGAATTAGGCGTTGAAGCCAAAATTCTTCACCCTGATACCGAGTTGGCGCTCACACGCCTTCCGTGGCCGGGTAACGTGCGTCAGCTAGAAAACACCTGCCGTTGGCTTACCGTTATGGCCGCCGGACAGGAGTTGCTGGTTCAAGACTTGCCAAGCGAACTGTTTGAAACCAGCGTACCGGAGTCCACCAGCGGAACCGCCTCGCCCGATCATTGGTCTGCGCTTTTGGCTCAGTGGGCAGAGCATGCCTTGCGATCTGGGCATCAAGACCTGTTGTCTGAGGCACAGCCAGAGATGGAGCGTATTTTGCTGACGACCGCGCTGCGTCATACCCATGGTCATAAGCAAGAGGCCGCACGCCTCCTCGGCTGGGGACGCAATACTCTCACTCGTAAGCTAAAAGAGCTGGGAATGGAGTAATCGTTAGCCGATCATTAGAGGTTTGTTAGCGTGCTGTATCTGGTTAATAAAAATACAATCTGGCGCACAAAAAATCGGCTATGTCGATCTTTCACAGTACACCGCGGATCGGTATGATCATCGGCACAGTTTTTGGAGGTTATGATGATCGATTCATTGCTGAGCTTGATCTCGCAGGGTGCTGAGCTCGCTACCGCCGCCGGACACTCATCGCAGACGGCATTTGCCGCCGTGCTATGCGCCGCGCTGCTGAGTTTTTTAGGTTAATCCGTTTACTCCCCTCTCATGAGAAAGGGCGTTGTTCTAACAACGCCCTTTTTTGTTGGCTGAATCCTTAAAACTCATCACGATTAAGACTCAATTCAGAACCCTGTTTGCATCTTTCGCTGTTATGCTGAAATGAAAGAGCCTGAATTATCAGCCAATCCTGACGCCTATCTCCTAGGAGCAAACATGAAACCTGCCATCGTTCTCTATAAAACTCTGCCCGCAGACCTGCGCCAAAAGCTCGACGAACACTTCAGCGTTACCGCCTTTGACGAGCTTTCTCATCAAACCTACCCTGCATTTTTACAGGCATTAAAAAACGCAGAAGGATTAATCGGTTCTGGCGGGCGTATTGACGCTGACTTACTGGCACAAGCGCCTAAGCTTCGAGCCGCTTCAACCATTTCAGTCGGCTACGATAATTTTGACGTCGACGAGATGACCCGGCGTAACATCTTGCTGATGCATACACCCACCGTGTTAACAGAAACCGTCGCGGATACGTTAATGGGGTTGATGCTAGCAACTGCGCGCCGCATTCCAGAATTAGATGCATGGATCCGTGACGGACACTGGAATGATAGCCTTGGAGCCGATCATTACGGAACAGACGTTCACCACAAAACCGTGGGTATTCTTGGTATGGGGCGCATTGGTATGGCGCTGGCGCAGCGCGCTCACTTTGGTTTTGGCATGAAAGTGCTTTATAACACCCGCACCCCAAACCCAGAGGCGAATCAAAAATATCAGGCGCAACATTGCGATTTAGATACGCTACTTGCTCAATCCGATTTTGTTTGCATAACGCTACCGCTGACGTCACAAACTCACCATATGATTGGACGTGCGCAGCTAGACAAAATGAAAAAAAGCGCCATTTTAATCAATGCGGGTCGCGGGCCTGTTATTGATGAAGATGCCTTGGTCGAGGCATTGAAAGACGGCACCATTCTCGCGGCGGGCTTAGATGTGTTTGAACGTGAACCGCTGCCTCATGATTCAGAGCTGATGAAACTCAAAAATGTGGTTTTAGCACCGCATATTGGCTCAGCCACTCATGAAACCCGTTATGGTATGGCGGAGTGCGCCGTCGATAATCTGATTGCTGCGTTAAACGGTACGGTGAAGGAAAACTGCATCAACCCTCAGATTGCGGCCAAAAACTAGACGTATAAATCATCGATGGGCAGGATAGTCTGCCCATATTTCAGCGAAGAATAGGAGGCGTTAAAGAATACGTTATAAAGAATAGTAGTGCTCTTTTACACGCAGCCAATCTTCGGGAGGGATCGGCTCTAAGTATTTCTCTAACTGTTTAAAATCATGCCGTACCGCTTTTTCTCTCACCCAACGGCGGCGACTCTTTTCAAGATCCAAAAATCCAGCCTGAACATCCCCATGACTTTTCACATAGATATGCCGAACATAGCAGCAACCGTGCTGCCGATTTACGCTATGCATTTTTTTAAAGGCAACGGCAATCTGCTTGAGAAGTTCATTCATCACTTCAGGCTCACAGGCTTGATTCTGTTTCTGCGTATACCAATCACCAATACAAACAAAGTCCTTCATGTCTTCCGTTACAAGTAGGGCGCGCCATTCTCCATTAATTTGAAGCGCTTTACCGTATACGATTTTAGGGACAATCACGCCTGCCGCAGAGAGTTCGTTGATCACCTGAATTTCGCGCACAATTGTTGGACGCCCAAATGGATAACGAAGAGAGTGGAATAAGTGCATCACCTGACGTTTTACATAAAGCGTTTTACCATCACGTTCAATGCGCTGAACGCCGCTCATGCCTTTGCGGCGCTCATTAGGCTCTTCAACCCAATCGCCTTCTGTATCCCACCAACGCTGAAACTCTTCTAATTCTGCTCGCGATGCCATATCAACCCCTCGTGTAAAAATCCATTCACGCAGACCGTTATTGCTTAGTTTTAAATCAAACAAAAAAATACACATATAGAGTAATAATAACCACTAAAACTAGTAGTGAGTTATCTTAAAGAGCTCACTGGGCACAAAGCGTACTTCTGCCTATCGCCAGAAAACGTCAAACACATCATCACGATGACTTGAATGGGCGACAAAACATCCAATACACAAACGTAATAGGTGAATCGTTTCATAATGACTACGGTTATGTGGCTTACCCCACAGATGTGCGATGATGCTTTTGCGAGAATCCACAGTAATTGTAAGCAGCTAGACGTTAACCATTGATCAACGGCGAGCGAGTTCGATGCCGCCTTTTATTAGCAGTAGAATCAAGGATGTGTACGATGAGCGATATCGCCCTTACGGTTAGTCTGCTGGCGCTCGTTGCCGTGCTGGGTTTGTGGATCGGCAATTGGCGCGTTTATGGTGTTGGCTTAGGCATCGGGGGCGTGCTTTTTGGCGGAATTATCGTCGGCCATTTTGCTCAGACGTACGCACTCGACCTTAACGGCGATATGCTGCACTTCATCCAAGAATTCGGCCTGATTTTATTCGTGTATACCATCGGGATTCAGGTCGGCCCCGGCTTCTTCTCCTCGCTACGCGTTTCGGGGCTCAGGCTTAACGGCTTCGCCGTTCTGATGGTGGTGCTGAGCGGTGTCGTGACGGCGCTGATCCACAAACTGTTTGGTGTTCCTCTTCCAGTAATACTGGGCGTATTTTCAGGTGCAGTGACCAATACCCCTGCGCTTGGAGCCGGACAGCAAATTCTGACCGATTTAGGCTCCGATCCTGCGCTAGTCGATAAGATGGGCATGGGCTATGCCATGGCCTATCCGTTTGGGATATGTGGCATTTTGCTGGTGATGTGGCTGCTACGCTTGATATTTCGTATCAGCGTAGATGCTGAAGCCAGAGATTTTGACGCTAAAAATGGCTTGAAGCATGAGCTGCTGCAAACCATGAATATCTCGGTGCGTAACCCCAATCTGGCGGGAATGCCGATTCATAGCATCCCTATTATCAACAGTGATGAAATCGTCTGTTCACGCTTAAAACGTGGCGAACATCTCATGGTGCCGCTGCCCGATACGGTGCTGGAGTTAGGCGATCTTATCCATCTGGTTGGGCAAAAACAGGATTTAGAAAACGCGCGTTTAGTCATCGGCGATCAGGTCGATACATCACTGTCTACACGCGGTACGGCGCTTCAAGTGAGTCGCGTAGTGGTGACGAACGAGAAGGTGTTAGGTAAAAAAATCCGCGATCTGAATTTAAAACAGAAATACGACGTGGTGATCTCTCGCCTTAATCGCTCTGGTGTTGAGTTGGTCGCGAGTAGCAATGCAAGCCTACAGTTTGGCGATATTTTAAATCTGGTGGGAAGACCCGAATCTATCGACCGCGTGGCAGATATCGTCGGCAACGCCCAGCAGAAACTGCAACAGGTTCAAATGCTGCCGGTGTTTATCGGCATTGGGCTCGGCGTTTTACTCGGTTCCATTCCCTTGTTCATCCCCGGATTCCCAGCCGCATTGAAATTAGGCTTAGCCGGTGGGCCATTGGTGGTCGCGCTGATTTTAGGGCGCATCGGCAGTATTGGTAAGCTGTATTGGTTTATGCCACCTAGCGCCAACCTTGCCCTGCGCGAACTCGGCATCGTACTGTTTTTATCCGTCGTCGGTCTGAAGTCTGGTGGCAATTTCGTTGATACATTGCTTAATGGCGACGGTTTGTCGTGGATTGGCTATGGAATATTAATTACCGCAATTCCATTGCTCACTGCGGGGATACTCGCTCGCGCGATGGCGAAGATGAACTATCTAACAATCTGCGGCATGCTGGCTGGCTCGATGACCGATCCTCCTGCGTTGGCCTTCGCCAACGGGCTACATCCAACTAGCGGCGCAGCGGCGCTCTCGTATGCGACGGTTTATCCACTCGCGATGTTCTTAAGGATTATGTCGCCACAGCTACTGGCGGTGATTTTTTGGGCAATGTAGATAGATATGTGTAAGATTTCGAACGCCGAGTATGTCTGTACTGAAGTTCATACAAGACAATCTAAATATTATAGCTATACGTAAGGTTTCGAACGCCTGCGAGCATTTGCATTTCTATGAAGCTACCGGCGTAGGCGTCCGATGAGAGTCCCGTTGCGCGGGGACTCTCAACTCGCGCGCTTTTTACCGAGCCGTTTGGCCGACCGGTCTCGGAGCGCACATCCCTGTGCGCCCTCAACCTGCCACCAGC
>NZ_JAVXIQ010000031.1:0-42843 GCF_036648275.1 Hafnia sp.
GGGAGATCGGCCTGTTGGTCAATATCGGTTATTTTTCCCAAAATCATAAAGCCATCCTTTTAATGTTTATTCTGGTTCTGTTCGGCAGCAAATAACGCGGCGCCAATCAGGCCTGCGTCATGTTTGTAGTGGGCAGAAAACACAGGGATATGAAACGGCGATGGCAATAAGGCAAGGCCGTTCTCGACCTGCTGACGATAATCTTGTGCCAAACCAACGCTGCCGCCTAGAACCACGCATTCCGTATCCAAAATGGCTTTAAGATTGGCGATCAGCTGGCAAATAGCCTGAGCTGAATGGGCTATAAGCCGCTGGGCTTGGTAGTTGCCGTTTTGTGCTGCGCTAAAAATCTGGCGCGCATCTTTTCCCAGCAATTCATTTTGAGCCGCGGCGGCAATCGCTCGGCCTGAAGCAATCGACTCTACGCATCCGGTGCGACCACAGCCGCAGCGAGGGCCGTTAGGATCGGCCTGCGTGTGACCGATGTGTCCTGCAAAAGCGTGAGGTCCGGTTAGGAGCTGGCCGTTGATAATCACGCCGCCGCCGACGCCGGTGGAAACCGTAATAAACGTGATGTGCTTAAATCGGTCTGCCAGATAGTGATATTCAGCCCATGCGGCGGCCTGCGCATCGTTTAATACCACACAGGGAAGTGCAGTTAATCGCTGTAGGGTTTGCTGCAATGGAAACTGATTGAGTCCACCGAGATTGTCGGGGTTAAGCGCGGTCAATATGCCTTGATCAATGATGCCGGTTGAGGCCACGGCCACGCGCTGCGCTTTACCTTGATAAGGCGCAACCAGCTGCGCTAAGGCTTCTTCCAAAGCCTGTGGTGATGAGCTGGCTGGTGTCGCGATTTCAAGACGCTGCGATATCTGACGGTTTACATCAATCAGCGCCGCGGCCAGTTTGGTTCCACCAATATCAATGGCGAGTATGTTCATCGTGCGCTCCGTCTAGCGTTTAACGGCGTGACTAAACCATTGGCATATATGCTCAATACGGGTAATCGCTGAACCTACGGTAACGGCCCACGCGCCGTGCTCAACGGCTTTAGCTGCAAGAGCAGGGGAGTTGTAACGACCTTCGGCGATCACTCGACAGCCTGCATGGCTGAGTGCTGACACCATCGTCAAATCCGGTTCCTCCGGTATGACTGGGCCGGTATAGCCAGATAGCGTGGTGCCAATAAACTCAACGCCTTTTTGCTGGCAGTTGAGTCCTTCCTCTACGGTTGAGCTGTCTGCCATCGCCAATAAACCATGCTGGTGGATGCGTGCAATAAGCGCGTCGATATCCACCGGGCGTGAACGGAAAGTGGCATCAAAGGCGATGATATCGGCTCCAGCCTCTGCTAGTGCATCGACGTCTTCGAGAAAAGGAGTAATGCGCACCGGTGAGTCGATGAGATCGCGCTTAACGATCCCGATGATCGGTACTGCAATATGCGGACGCACGGCATTCAGATTTTCAATTCCTTCAATGCGTATGGCAACCGCGCCCGCGGATACGGCGGCTTGTGCCATGGCCGCTACGATCTCTGGGCGATCCATTGGGCTGTTGGGCACTGGCTGGCAAGAAACAATCAATCCGCCCTGATCGCGCACGCATTGTTCTAAATCGGTTAAGAGTGACATTCTGCTCCATCCTGAAAATTTTTTTTGAAGTTAAACTCCAAAATACAATATGAGATGGAGCTATGCCGCTTCAAGTAAAAGGTGACTAAAACGTGAACAGCGTCATAAAGCAGAGGACAGACAGAATAAAAAACGGAGCCGAAGCTCCGTTGGGTTATGGGGAATTATGCGCTGATGACGTTCTACACTTCTAAATAGCTCATGATCCCTTCAGCCGCTTTACGGCCTTCCGCAATGGCGGTGACCACTAAGTCAGAGCCACGAACCGCATCGCCACCGGCGAAGATTTTCGGGTTGCTGGTCTGGAAGGCGTTATTGCTGCCTTCTGGTGCCACGATGCGCCCTTGTTTATCCAGAACTACATCATGTTCAGCCAGCCAGCTCATGGCGTGAGGACGGAAACCAAATGCCATTACCACGGCATCGGCATCCAGTATGTGCTCAGAGCCTGCGATAGGTTGAGCGCTACGACGACCCGCGGCATCAGGAGCACCCAGTTCAGTACGTATCATTTTCACCCCGCAAACGCGGCCAGCGCTGTTAAGCTCAACGCTGAGTGGTTGCAGATTGAACATGAACTCCACGCCTTCTTCTCGCGCATTTTTTACTTCGCGCTTTGAGCCCGGCATGTTTTCTTCGTCACGACGGTAGGCGCAGGAAACCTGCGTTGCACCTTGGCGAATAGACGTGCGCACGCAGTCCATCGCCGTATCGCCGCCACCGAGCACGACTACGCGCTTGCCTTCCATGCTAACGTAAGGTTCTTCTTCCGTGGCGGCGTAACCCATAAGCTGCTTGGTATTCGCAATCAGGAACGGTAGCGCATCGAATACGCCGCTGGCGTCTTCGTTCTCCAGACCGCCACGCATCGATTGATAGGTACCCACGCCAAGGAAAACGGCATCGTATTCATTGAGTAAGTCGCTAATCTGTACGTCTTTACCCACTTCCGTGTTCAAGCGGAACTCGATACCCATGCCGCTGAAGATTTCACGACGTTTGGTCATCACTTCTTTTTCCAGTTTGAAGGCCGGAATACCAAAGGTAAGTAGGCCGCCGATTTCTGGATGACGATCGAACACCACCGCCTGAACGCCGTTACGGGCGAGGACATCGGCACAGGCCAGCCCCGCAGGACCTGCGCCAATCACGGCAACGCGCTTGCCGGTTGGCTGCACGTGTGACATGTCGGGCTTCCAGCCCATCGCTAAGGCTTTGTCATTGATATAACGCTCAATGTTGCCGATGGTCACTGCGCCAAACTCGTCGTTTAAGGTGCATGAACCTTCGCACAAACGATCTTGCGGACAAACGCGGCCGCACACCTCAGGTAGGCTGTTGGTTTGGTGCGCCAGATCGGCGGCCTCCATAATCCGGCCTTCATTCGCCAGCTTCAGCCAGTTTGGTATGTAGTTATGAACCGGACACTTCCACTCACAGTACGGGTTGCCGCAAGACAGGCAACGATCGGCCTGCGATTTCGCCTGTGTTTCAGAAAAGGGTTCGTAGATTTCCACGAACTCGATCTTACGGATCTTGAGCGGTTTCTTTGGCGGATCTACGCGCTGTAGGTCAATAAATTGATAAACGTTCTGGCTCATATTCTTCTCCGCCCTTACTGCGCCTGTACCCGCAGCTCGGCTGCGGAACGACTACGGTGACCTAACAGTGCTTTTACATCGCTGGATTTTGGTTTGATCAAAGCAAACTTTGGTGCCCATTCAGGCCAATGTGCCAAGATCTCCTCGCCACGACTCGAACCGGTCAGTTGCACATGCTCGGTGATTAAACCGCGCAGATGCTCTTCGTGGATTGCCAGCTGTTCCATACCCAACACTTCAACCAGTTCTGGGTTAACACGTTTGCGGAATTCACCGTCCTCATCCAGTACGTAAGCGAATCCACCGGTCATGCCTGCGCCGAAGTTGATACCGGTGCGCCCCATGACGCAGACGATCCCGCCGGTCATATATTCACAACCGTTATCGCCGATACCTTCAACCACGGTAATAGCACCGGAATTTCGTACCGCAAAACGCTCACCGGCGCGGCCTGCTGCAAACAGCTTACCGCCGGTTGCACCATACAGGCAGGTGTTGCCAATGATGCTGGCTTCATGGCTACGGAAGGCGGAACCCACCGGAGGGCGAACTACGATCTTGCCGCCCGCCATGCCTTTACCAACGTAGTCATTGGCGTCGCCCGTTAGCGTTAGCTCTACGCCACCGGCGTTCCACACACCGAAGCTTTGACCGGCGGTGCCGGTGAACTGCGCCTTGATCGGATCGCTTGCTAGACCTTGATCGCCATGTTGTTCCGCAATGGCACCAGACAGCGATGCGCCAACGGAGCGGTCGGTATTGCGGATATCAAAGAAGACGGTTTTGCTTTGTTTGGCTTCGATATTGGCCTGTACCTGTGCCAATAATTCTTTGTTGAGCAAGCCCTTATCAAACGAGGGATTGCTTTCGGTGCAGTACACCGCTTTACCCGGTTTAGGTTCTGCCGTTTTCAGCAGCGCGGACAGATCCAGCTTGTTTTGCTTGGCGGTGAAACCGTCGAGCTCAAGCAGCAGATCGGTACGGCCAATCAGATCGACTAAACGGGTGACACCCAGCTCGGCCATCAGCTCACGGGTTTCGCGGGCGATGAATTGGAAGTAGTTCGCTACGCGCTCTGGCAAACCATGGAAGTGGTTGCGGCGTAGTTTTTCATCCTGAGTTGCCACGCCGGTTGCGCAGTTGTTGAGATGGCAAATACGCAGGTATTTGCAGCCAAGCGCCACCATCGGCCCCGTACCAAAGCCGAAGCTTTCTGCCCCTAAAATTGCGGCCTTGATAATATCGACGCCGGTTTTTAGCCCACCGTCGACCTGCAAGCGAATTTTATGACGCAGACCGTTGGCCACTAACGCCTGTTGAGTTTCAACCAACCCCAGCTCCCACGGGCAGCCAGCATATTTCACCGACGATAACGGACTTGCGCCTGTACCGCCGTCGTAGCCCGCGATGGTGATGAGATCCGCATAGGCTTTGGCAACGCCGGTAGCGATAGTGCCAACGCCTGGTTCAGACACCAGTTTGACGGAAATCAGCGCCTTTGGATTCACCTGTTTTAAGTCGAAAATCAGCTGGGCCAAATCTTCGATCGAGTAAATATCATGATGCGGCGGTGGTGAAATCAACGTTACGCCGGGAACCGAATAGCGCAGTTTGGCGATGTATGGTGTCACTTTGTCGCCCGGTAACTGGCCACCTTCGCCCGGTTTTGCGCCCTGAGCGACTTTGATCTGAATAACGTCGGCGTTGACCAAATAAGCAGGGGTTACGCCGAAACGACCTGAAGCCACCTGTTTGATTCGGGACACTTTATTGGTTTTGTAACGCGCAGGATCTTCGCCGCCTTCACCGGAGTTAGAAAAACCGCCTAAGCCATTCATGGCTTCAGCCAGTGCTTCATGGGCTTCTGGGCTTAGTGCGCCGATAGACATAGCCGCGGTATCAAAGCGTTTAAATAGCTCATTGGCAGGTTCAACGCTTTCGACGGGAACCGCATCGCCTTTCGGTGTGATTTTCAGCAGGTCGCGCAGCGTGGATACCGGACGTTCGTTCACCAACTTGGCATATTTTTGGTAGTCGCTGAACTCGCCGCTTTGTACCGCCGCTTGCAACGTATTCACCACATCAGGGTTGTACATGTGGTATTCGCCGTCATGAACGAATTTCAGCAGCCCGCCCTGATCTAACGGTTTACGTTTCAGCCATGCGCGTTTAGACAGGTTTTGCAGATCTTGCTGGAAATCACCGAATCCAGCGCCGCCGATACGACTAACCACGCCTGGGAAGCACAGGTTGCTAACGTCACGATGTAAGCCTACGGCTTCAAACAGTTTAGAACAGCGATAGGAGGCGATCGTTGAGATCCCCATTTTCGACATGATCTTGTACAGACCTTTGTTGATACCGTTGCGGTAGTTCAGCATCACTTCACGGTATTTTTTGTCGATAGCGTGGGAGTCAGCCAGCTTAGCCAACGTTTCATAGGCTAAGTAAGGATAGATAGCCGTGGCACCAAAGCCTAATAGAACGGCAAAGTGGTGCGGGTCACGTGCGCTGGCGGTTTCAACAATGATGTTGGCATCGCAGCGCAGATTTTTTTCGACCAAACGCTGTTGGATAGAACCCACGGCCATCGGCGCGGGTACTGGCAAGCGTTCTGCACTGATATTTCTATCTGACAGCACCAACAGTACGGCACCGTGGCGAACTTTTTGCTCGGCCTCTTCGCAGAGTGCATGAATTGCCTGTTGCAAATCGGTTTGCTGCGGATCGAACGTGAGATCAAGAGTATCCGCGCGATAATGTTCACTATCCTGCGTGGTGAGCTGAGTAAAGTCAGAGTACAACAGGATCGGCGATTTGAAGTTCAAGCGATGTGCCTGACCTTCCGCTTCGCTGAACACGTTCATTTCGCGGCCAATGCTGGTGGACAGCGACATCACATGCGCTTCACGCAACGGATCGATTGGCGGGTTGGTCACCTGCGCAAACTGCTGGCGGAAATAGTCATAAATGATGCGCGGACGGCTCGAGAGCACGGCAAACGGGGTATCATCGCCCATCGAGCCGGTGGCTTCTTGTCCGTTTTCGCCCAGCACACGCAGGATTTGATCTAACTCTTCGCTGCTATAGCCAAACTGTTTTTGGAACGTCAGCAGCTCATCGTCGCTCAGTTCACGTTTGCCGACCTGATCGTCTGGCAGATCTTCAAATGGAACGAGGCGCTTAACGTTGCGTTCCATCCACTCTTTATATGGATGGCGGCTTTTTAAATCATCATCGGTTTCGGCTGAATGCAGAATGCGTCCGCTACGGGTGTCGATCACCATCAGCTCGCCGGGGCCAACGCGGCCTTTTTCCAGCACTTCGTCTGGCTGATAGTCCCAGATCCCCACTTCCGACGCACAGGTGATGAGCTTATCTTTGGTGATGACATAGCGAGCAGGGCGCAGGCCGTTACGATCGAGGTTGCAGGCAGCAAAGCGGCCATCGGACATCACTATACCGGCAGGGCCATCCCACGGCTCCATGTGCATGGAGTTGAAGTCGAAAAATGCGCGCAGATCGGCATCCATATCTGGGTTGTTCTGCCATGCCGGTGGAACCAGCAGGCGCATGGAACGCACGATATCCATCCCACCGCTGAGCAGCAGCTCGAGCATGTTATCCAGCGAGCTGGAGTCCGAGCCGGTTTCATTAACGAAAGGCGCAGCGTCCTGAAGGTCTGGGATCAGCGGGGTTTTAAATTTATAGGTTCTGGCACGTGCCCATTGGCGGTTACCGGTGATGGTGTTGATTTCACCGTTATGGGCCAGATAGCGGAACGGCTGAGCCAGCGGCCAGCGCGGAACGGTATTGGTGGAGAAGCGTTGGTGGAACAGACAAATCGCCGATTCTAAACGCAGGTCAGCCAAATCGAGGTAGAAGCGCGGCAGGTCGGCAGGCATGCACAGACCTTTATAAATCGTCACCAGATTAGACAGGCTGCAAACGTAGAAATCTTTATCTTCAATACGCTTTTCAATGCGGCGACGAGCCACAAACAGACGGCGTTCCATATCGCGTGGACGCCAGCCCGCAGGCGCGTTAACAAATATCTGTTCGATGCGAGGCATGGAGGAAAGGGCGATTTCGCCTAACACATCCTCGTTGATAGGAACTTCACGCCAGCCGATAACCGACAGCGTTTCGTTTTGTAGTTCTTCCTCAACAATCCGGCGGCTGGCACGGGCTTCGTTTTCGTCTTGGCTGAGAAAGATCATGCCGACGGCGTAATTTTTGGCTAAACGCCAGCCACGCTCTTCGGCCACCATACGGAAGAAGCGATCGGGTTTTTGCAGCAGCAGACCGCATCCGTCGCCGGTTTTGCCATCTGCCAAAATCGCGCCACGGTGTTGCATACGCGCGAGCGCATGGATCGCGGTACGGACGACTTTGTGGCTTGGCTCACCTTCTATATGGGCGATCAGACCGAAACCACAGTTGTCCTTTTCAAGGGATGCATCGTATAGCATTTCTGTGAACCTCCCGAGGCTCTGCATTACTTTCCATCTTACTGCGAGTTGGATAGTGCATAACCATTCGGCACGCGCATCCGCCTCGGTTATTGCACTTTTGGCGTCTTTCCAGCAGTGGTCAATAACGTGTTTCGAGGGAGTCGTAAATGACTACATAAAAATGACGAGACATTAGCCCGTCTAGAAAAAGTCGTTAAAAAAACATTTAGCTTCCAGCGGTCTTTCAACTTATCTAGAAAGAGTACGTAGGTCAAATGTGGGGACGCTCACACTTTAGGAGATGCTGTTTTAATCCAATTACATGATTTTAAAATAAAAAACAGGTGTTTTTGCTGTTTCTGGAAGTCAAGCTAGGCCTAGCAAAATGTGAGCTGACTCACTGTAGTGCAAGGCTATTATTTATGCACCGTGCTAGAGCAATTCAGTTTAATAGTGAATTATATTGTAAAATTAAGTTTTCGCGTTGGTTATCACTATTTTTCATCTCAGCAACATCATTGTGTCAGTTGCTTGAAAATAATAAGAATTCTTTATTACCGATGCTTTGAATTTATTATCGTTAATAGTGATTTTTTATTCTCAATGACGATGGGGGATGGGATTGATCTCTATCAGCGCAGGCTATCGCGGTATGCGGTAGGATCTGCGCCCTCAGTTTTTTCGTGATGTGTACAGGCGACCTCCTAGATTATGCAGTTGCAGCAACTCGTGAATATGTTCGGTGCCGATCTTCAGCGCCGCTATGGTGAAAAAATTCATAAACTTACCCTTCATGGCGGTTTTAATTGCCCAAATCGTGACGGCACTTTAGGGCGCGGTGGCTGTACTTTTTGCAACGTCGCTTCTTTTGCCGACGAACAAATGCAGCGCCAGAGTATTGCTGAGCAGCTTGCCGCGCAGGCACGCAAGGTAAACCGAGCGAATCGTTACTTGGCTTATTTTCAGGCCTATACGAGTACTTATGCAGAAGTCTGTACGCTGAAGAACATGTATGAAGAGGCATTGCAGCAGGCAGATATGGTTGGGATTTGCGTGGGCACTCGCCCAGACTGTGTGCCGGATAGCGTGCTGGATTTGCTGAGCGAGTACCGTGATAAAGGCTATGAGGTGTGGCTCGAGCTTGGCTTGCAGAGCGCACAGGATAAAACCCTAAAACGCATCAATCGCGGGCATGATTTTGCCTGTTATCAAAAAACCACGCGTGCAGCGCGTGAGCGTGGTTTGAAAGTGTGTAGCCATCTGATTGTTGGTTTGCCCGGTGAAGCGAAAGATGAATGTATGCAGACGCTGGAGCGCGTGGTTGAAACCGGCGTTGATGGAATTAAGCTGCATCCGCTGCATATCGTTACCGGCAGCACCATGGCGAAGGCTTGGCAGGCGGGGCGCTTACGTGAACTCCCGCTGGAAGAGTATGTGAATATCGCGGGAGAAATGATCCGCCATACGCCGATGGATATCGTATATCACCGTATTTCCGCCAGCGCCCGCCGCCCAACGTTGCTAGCACCGTTATGGTGCGAGAATCGCTGGACGGGAATGGTGGAGTTAAATCGCTATATGCTGGAGTTTGGGGGGCAGGCTTCAGGTTTATAACGTGAGCGTCTTTAGGGCTACTGTGTAATATTCCGCCCGCCTGTTCATGCCGAGTTTCAATATCAGTGCTGTGTAGGCGTACGGGCAGAGACCACCAGCGCGTGGTCTCTGCACTCGCGCGCTTTTATCCGAGATGGCATCTTCGCTCCGGTTTGGTATCGCCCATCCAGGGCGCCCCAAACTCCGTCACGACATCCCTGTCGTGCCGGCTCTCCCTACGAATGCTTAAACTAAAAGCCGTCCACGCTTTTTGTTTTGATTTTGACCTTTCCGGCACGTTGTTCTTCAGCCGAAGGGAGGAATGTAGGCTAGGATTCGCCGACAGGGACGTCGGCGAAAGAACGGAGGAGCCAGGATGGCGATTGCCGTTCGTTCCGTTAAAGCCGGAATGACGATATGAGGGAACCTGCGAAGCAGGCTGAAAAACGGTGCCAAGCCGGGATGCAAGGCGGCGGCGATTGAGCCGCCTTGCTCGTACGCTTGCACTGTACTGATGTAAAAATTATGGCTTTTAAGCGTACGAAACCTTACACCGCTTTGGCAAAGTAGAACTTAACTTTTTGATATCCCATTTCAATCTCAGAAATCTCCCTTAACAATCGTTTTACGGTATGATTTAAAAGACCGTAATCCTAGGGAGTTGCACATGAAGCAAATTCGGGTATTAGCCCAGTACTACGTCGATTTAATGGTAAAACTGGGGCTGGTGCGCTTTTCCATCCTGTTGGCTTCGGTGCTGGTTATATTAGCTATCGTGGTGCAGATGGCTGTGACTATGCTTTTGCGCGGGCAAGTTGAGAGTATCGACGTTGTCCGCTCGGTATTCTTTGGTTTGCTGATCACGCCATGGGCCGTTTATTTTCTTTCCGTTGTCGTGGAACAGTTGGAAGAATCACGCCAACGCCTGTCTAAATTAGTGAATAAGCTGGAAGAGATGCGCTATCGCGATCTTGAGCTTAATCAGCAGCTAAAAAATAATATCGTTCAACTGAATCAGGAAATCGCCGAGCGTGTCAAAGCTGAAGAAGCGCGTTTGCAGGTGCTCGATACTTTACAGCACGAAATCGATCAGCGTGAACAAGCGCAAATCGAATTAGAACAGCAGTCGGCGCTGCTGCGCTCTTTCTTGGATGCTTCGCCCGATTTGGTTTACTACCGTAATGAAAATGAAGAGTTTTCTGGCTGTAACCGTGCCATGGAACTGTTGACGGGCAAGAGTGAGAAACAGCTGATCGGTTTACAGCCGGGTGATGTTTACGATGAAGATATCGCCAAAAAGGTCATTGAGACCGATGAGAAGGTATTCCGCCATAACGTCTCGCTGACCTATGAGCAATGGCTCGTTTATCCCGATGGACGCAAAGCCTGCTTTGAGCTGCGCAAAGTGCCGTTTTATGATCGCGTCGGCAAGCGCCACGGCTTAATGGGCTTTGGCCGTGATATCACCGAGCGTAAGCGTTATCAGGATGCGTTAGAAAACGCCAGCCGTGACAAAACCACTTTTATCTCCACCATCAGCCATGAGCTACGTACCCCGCTGAACGGTATCGTCGGCCTGAGCCGCATTTTGCTCGACACCGAGCTGAATCAAGAGCAGCTTAACTACCTTAAAACCATTCATGTCAGCGCCATTACCCTTGGCAATATTTTCAACGACATTATCGAAATGGATAAGCTGGAACGACGTAAGGTTCAGCTTGATAACCAACCAATAGATTTCACCGGTTTCCTGACAGATTTAGAGAACCTCTCTGGGCTGTTGGTACAGCCGAAAAAACTGGACTTCACCTTAGAGCCACAGCCTAATTTACCGCATAAAATTTTGGCAGACGGCACGCGACTGCGCCAAATCCTGTGGAATCTGATCGGTAACGCAGTCAAGTTTACCCAGAAAGGCGGCGTAAACGTGAAAGTGTGGCGTGAAAACGATGGGAAATTGTTCTTTGAAGTGAAGGACAGCGGCATCGGTATTCCGCAGGATGAACAAGATAAAATCTTTGCCATGTACTATCAGGTGAAAGATCAGAATGGTGGTAAACCCGCAACGGGCACCGGTATTGGTCTTGCGGTTTCCAAGCGTTTAGCGCAAAACATGGGCGGCGATATCGTGGTTCGCAGCACTCCGGGAGAAGGCTCATGCTTTACGCTCTCGATCGATGCACCTGTGGTCGAGGAAGCGCTATCGCCACAGCCGGAAGATGCTGAGTTACCGCTGCCGGCTCTGCATGTGCTGTTGGTGGAAGACATTGAATTAAACGTTATCGTGGCGCGTTCCGTGCTGGAAAAATTAGGCAATAGCGTTGATGTTGCGATGACGGGACAGCAGGCGTTGGATATGTTTACGCCGGGTGAATACGATCTGGTGCTGCTTGATATTCAGTTGCCAGATATGACGGGGTTGGATATCGCTCGCAATTTATGTGAGCACTACGATGATTTGCCACCGCTGGTGGCGTTAACGGCTAACGTGCTGAAAGACAAGAAAGAATATCTTGATGCTGGTATGGATGATGTATTGAGCAAACCGCTATCGGTTCCGGCTCTAACCGCCATGATCAAGAAGTTCTGGGATGAGGCGCCGAAGGCTAAGGAGAAAAAGGTGGAGAGTAAAAAAGTGACCCACAATACCGAAGACCTTTTAGATACTGACATGCTGCAACAGTACATTGATTTAGTCGGGCCGCAACTCATCTATCAAAGCGTTGAGATGTTTGAAAAAATGATGCCAGGCTATTTGGCGGTTCTTGAGTCCAATATGACCGCTCGCGATGAGAAAGGCATTACTGAGGAAGGTCACAAGATCAAAGGCGCTGCGGGGTCTGTGGGTTTACGCCATTTACAGCAGGTTGCTCAGCAGATCCAAACCTCATCATTACCTGCATGGTGGGACAACGTTCAGGAGTGGGTTGATGAGCTCAAACATGAATGGCGTCATGACGTGAAAGTGTTGAGAGATTGGGCGGATAAAGCGACCAAGAAATAGAAAAAATGACCCCAGCCTAGGCTGGGGTGCGCAACGACTGCGCCAACACCAGGGAAACAGGGTGTCTACGCTTAAGTTTTTCTAAAGGTATTGCCTTGAAGCAATTGCGTAAACATAACTTATGAGTTTCACGCGAAGCCGAACCAACATACCAACATGTTTTACTGCGTGTTAGTTGATTCATTAAAATGTGTGATGCAGCCTAGTGTTTCCTAATACAAACGTTTTAAGGATTGACTTAACTCTAGATAGTTACTAGGAAAATTCCAGTAAAAATGTTCCTTTGCATTGAGAAAAAGCAAACTGTTAAATATTTCTAATGCTTAGCATGCATACCTTTAACTTTGTTAAGTGTTGAATAAGTATGCTGAGTCACCATTTTTGGAGAAAGAAATGAAAAAAGTCGGTGTGGTTTTGAGTGGCTGTGGTGTTTTTGATGGTGCTGAAATTCATGAGTCGGTTTTAACTCTGCTGGCCTTGGATCGCGCAGGCGCTCAGGTTCACTTTTTTGCTCCGGATAAGCCTCAAATGCACGTGATTAATCATCTGACCGGTGATGAGAGCCACGAAAGTCGCAATGTGTTAGTGGAATCTGCGCGTATCGCACGAGGTGATATCAAACCGCTTTCCCAAGCTAACGCAGAAGAACTCGACGCGTTGATCGTTCCCGGCGGTTTCGGTGCGGCTAAAAACCTGAGTACGTTTGCCGTGCAGGGCGCTGAATGTTCCGTTGATGCCGATCTGCAACGATTGGTTCAACAGCTGCATCAGGCGGGTAAACCGCTGGGCTTTATGTGCATTGCACCAACCATGCTGCCTAAATTGTTAGGCGTGCATGTGCGTTTAACGATTGGCAACGATCCTGATACCGCTGAGGCCATCGATAAGATGGGCGGCGAACACGTTGTTTGCCCGGTGGATGATATCGTGGTTGATTTAGAGCAGAAAGTTGTCACCACACCTGCCTACATGCTCGCAAACTCTATCAGCGAAGCGGCAGCAGGGATTGATAAACTGGTTGCGCGGGTGCTGGAACTGACTGAATGAAGAAGCGGCGCAGGCAGGGAAATGGCTTGCTGATGCGACTGCGCTTTTGGGCGGTCAGAGCAGTTCTCGCCGTGGTTGGTCTGTGGGCTGCGGGGATTGTTATCTTTGCTTTTTTGCCGGTTCCATTTTCCGCGGTGATGGTTGAGCGCCAGTTGGGCGCTTGGCTTAGCGGCGATTTCGGCTACGTTGCCCATCAAGACTGGGTGCCGATGGATGAAATATCTCCCTATATGGCGTTAGCCGTGATTGCGGCTGAGGATCAAAAGTTTCCTCAGCATTGGGGTTTTGATCTTGGCGCGATTGAATCTGTGATCGACGGCGGCGACAAAGGGGATAAGCCCGTGCGCGGCGCATCAACGATTTCTCAGCAGACGTCTAAGAATCTGTTTTTATGGGATGGCCGCAGCTGGGTGCGTAAAGGATTAGAGGCTGGTCTGACGCTGGGCACCGAAGTGGTGTGGACTAAACGCCGCATATTAACCGTTTATTTGAATATAGTGGAGTTTGGCCCCGGCGTTTTTGGCGTTGAAGAAGCCGCCAGACGCTATTTCCATAAACCAGCCAGCCGCCTTACCGCATCTGAAGCCGCTCTTTTAGCCGCCGTATTGCCCAATCCGCATCGATTTAGTGCCAAGGCACCTTCCGGCTATGTGTTACGCCGGCAGCAGTGGATTTTACGCCAGATGAGACAGCTTGGCGGTGAAGGTTATCTGAAACAGAATAAGCTGTATTAGGATTGAGTTAACCGATCCGAGCCGACAAATAAAAAACCCCGTATCAACGGGGTTTTTTATTATTGTTTTTTTGACGTTACTTCAACACGGTAAATGCCGTGGTCACATGTTTAACGCCGCTAACCTGACTGGCGATTTTCGCCGCTGCTTGGCCTTCTTCCTGCGTGACCAAGCCCAGCAGGAACACTTCACCATTTTCCGTCGTTACTTTGACGTTAGACGATTTAACCGCATCGCTGGTTAACAGCTGGGAGCGAACCTTAGTCGTGATCCATGTATCGCTTGAGGCCGTGCCTAAGCTCACCGGTTTACCGGTACGGATTTCGTTGTAGACAGATGTTGTGCCGTCAACGCCCATGGCTATCTGTTTGGCTCGGGCGCCGAGATCTGCCGTTGGTGCCTGACCGGTTAAGAGAACGGTGCCTTGATAAGCGGTGGCAACAATACGAGCTTCTTTCTTCAGCTGTGCATCTTTGCCTAGCGCATTCGATACGCGAGCTTCGAGCGTACCATCATCGACCTGTGTCCCTACGCTGCGGGGATCGGTGGCGGTTTTCGTGGCCACGGCAGCACTGCCAACAACGGCAGCGGCGATACATCCCTGGAGCAATAGCGCACTCATTACAACGAATGCGATAGGAAAACAGCGGGTGAACGGGGAACGCTTAGTCATCGAGACTCCTTCAATCATCCTGATGGGGGAACAACGTATTATCAATTAAGTCACAAAGGCAGTTAACCGTAAGCATATGCATTTCTTGTATGCGTGCGCTACGGTGTGAAGGGATGCGGATTTCCACATCCTGCTGACCAAGTAAACCGGCCAGCTCGCCGCCGTCATAGCCTGTCAGTGCCACAATCGTCATATCGCGGGTTACCGCGGCTTCTACGGCTTTCACGATATCGCGGCTATTCCCGCGCGTTGAAATTGCCAGTAACACATCACCTGCATGGCCGAGTGCGCGAACCTGTTTGGCATACATTTCATCATGCAGTCGATCGTTGCCTATGGCAGTTAAGACCACGTTATCGGCATTTAGTGCAATCGCCGGTAAGCTTGGACGCTCGGTTTCGTAACGGTTGATCATGCTGGCGGCAAAATGCTGGGCGTTTGCGGCAGAGGTGCCGTTACCGCAGCAGAGAATTTTATTGCCGTTCAGTAATGACTGTACCAGCGTCATTGCTGCACGCGAAATAGCGTCAGGCAAGGCTTCAGCCGCAGCAATCTGAGTTTGAATACTTTCTGTAAAACAGCCTTTGATTCTTTCCAGCACGGTAAAATTGTCCATTGGTTCAAGGCGCGACGGGCGAAATTATTCGGCCGCTGCAAATGCGTTTGGCAACCATTGTAACTGGCTACCGGTGATTGCCAAAACATCAAAGCGACAATCCGTGGTGTCGAAGCTGCCACCGCGTTCCGCCAACCAGATTGCTGCGCTGTGCAACAACCGGCGTTGTTTGGTGTAACTGACTGACGCAGCAGCGTCGCCATAAAGAGAGGTGCGGCGATAGCGAACTTCAACGAAAACCCACGTTTCGCCATCGCGCATAATAAGATCTAACTCGCCGCCACGTAGCGTGACGTTGGCGGCGTAAAAATGAAGTCCGGCACGTTCAAGATATTGGCGCGCAATCATTTCATACTGCGCACCAATTTTGCGTCGGTCTACTTTTTTCCTACTTATTGCATCGGCACTATGCTTCCTGCACGGTACTGGAGCCATGGCAACTTCCTGTTGATGACGCAGTTGCTGTCTGCACTGAGAACACCGGTGGAGCCATTCAATTGGAAACCACCAATCTGGCGCATCTGCGAGAAGTGATTTGCCAGCACCCAAGCATCGGCACCCATGGCATACAGGCGAACCAGAGAGTAGTCATTTTTGAACTGAGCTGCGGCTTGCTGCAACAACGCTGGGTTGCTTCCCGCCAGCAACGGAATATCGCTGAACTGCAATCCGTCCATTTCTAAACGGAAATCAGGGCCAGAACCTGCTTGGTAGCTGCGTGAGCTCGCGTACAGGCCTAATCCGCTATGCGAACCGTTAGCCAGATCAATCATCGGCTTAATTAACGTTAGCTCTGCAGGCGTAGCGATGATGTATACCGCATCGACTTTACCGCTGGAGGTGGAAACCGCGCCAGCATCAGCCGGAGGCGCAGGAATAGTTAAACCAGCAATGGTAACGGATTGAGGCTGTGAGGCTGAGGCCACCATCACGGGTTGCCCAGTCATGCGAATACCTGTGCCGCCGTTAATCGACTGACGCAGTTCACCTGTTGAGCCAAAGCCCTGTTGTAACACGGTTGAACCACCCAGTTGCTGCCATTCCTGAGCAAAGGCTTTCGCTACGCGATCGCCTAATGAGCCACGTGGGGTCAAAATGAGCGGGGTACGTTTGCCTTGATCCCAAATATGTTTAGCCGCATCACGAGCTTCATTTTCAGGAGACAGCGCGAAGTAGCAGATATTGGGATTATTTTGCACCTGTTCTGGCTGATTCAGCGCCAGTACGTTTAACGGCGTGCTGCCAGCGGAGAGCTGATCGACGTTTTCTTTCAGCAGTGGACCAACGACTAACGTCGCACCGTCTTGCTTAGCCTGAGCTAGCAGGGCGGGCAGTGGCTGAGAGCTGGTGTCATACACTTTAATCTGCGCATTGCTGGCAGACGGCGGCACGATAGGGGCAACAGGCATGCCGTCAGCGTCGGTTTGTGCAGCAGCAGGCGTAGCTTCTGCTACGGGCGCGGCTCCGCTGGTGCTGACTGCGCCGTTAGCGTTAGGATCAGTGCTGGTTGGCTGGGCGGCGTTGGCATCGTCTGGGGCTGCCGCTGGCTGTGGCTGACTTGGCGCGCTTTGGGTGATAACGCCATTTTTAGCGGCGTTAAAACCTGCTTGGATCGCGTTAGCGAAAACCTGTGCCTGACCGTTTAGTGGTAACAGCAGGGCCACGCTTGAAGTTGATGCCTGTTTAAAATTCAGCACATTATCCAGCGCGGTTGGTAAGACTTTGGAGGCCGGATTGTTTGGATAGCGAGTTTGCCAATCTTTGATCGCGGCTTTTAGTAGGCTTGGATCTTGCTTGTTGTCTTGATACAGACGCAGCAGATCCAGCCAGCCTTGCAGAATATTTTCGTCGGCGTTAATCACCAGACTATTCAGGTCTGCCTGCGTTAGCTTAGTTAATGCAGCCCAAGTACCATTGATATTTTGCAGACGTTGTTTGTCATTGAGCAACGGCTCTTGAGCAATATAGGCGCGAATAACCGGCAATGAGGCTTTGCCTTGGCTGGCGTCGATCACCGCTTGGTAGTAGCGGGCTTTCTGGCTGTTAGACAGCGCGTCGACGTTTAACTTGGCTAAAATCGCCGAAGCGTTAGGCATGTTTTTTTGCGCGATGCTGAGCTCAGCGCTAACTAACTGCTGTTCCTGACGTTGGACATCAGTTAGCTCTTGCGGTAGTTTGCCCAGCAATTCCACCGCTTGTGGGAGCTTTCCTTCGCGGATCAGGGAACGAATGGCGAGTAATTGCCAGTCAGCCTTGTTATCATCGCTGCTCTGCTGCATTTGTTGCAGGTAGTATTCGGATGAAGACGTTGCTTCAGCCTGAATATCTGCCGCTGGTGTCTGTGGAGCTCGTCCCGGGCAACCCGCCATTAACATAGCGGCGAGTACGACGGGGATAATGCGTCCGGACTTGGTACGGACAATGAGTGAGGAAAGCATACTGTATCCAGTGCAGTTTTTTCAAAGATGCTCAATATTAAATCGGTAAACCGGATGAAACAATGAATCAAGACGATCAAGCTGTAATTTCTGCTGCAACGCTGTATGTCGTTCCTACGCCAATCGGGAATCGCGGTGATATTACCCAGCGAGCGTTGGATACTTTGCAAGCGGTCGATTTGATAGCAGCAGAAGATACGCGACACACTGGCCTACTGCTACAGCATTTTGCTATTAATGCCCGACTATTCGCTTTGCACGACCATAACGAACAACAAAAAGCAGACCAGCTTATTGCAAAACTTCAAGAAGGTCAGAGCATTGCGTTGGTTTCTGATGCGGGCACGCCACTGATTAACGATCCGGGCTATCACTTGGTTCGTCGCTGTCGTGAAGTGGGTATTCGCGTAGTTCCGCTGCCGGGTGCCTGTGCCGCAATTACCGCGTTGTGTGCGTCTGGCATTGCGTCCGATCGCTTCTGCTATGAAGGTTTTCTGCCTGCCAAAACAAAATCGCGTAAAGACACGCTTCAGGCTTTGTTAGAAGAGCCTCGCACGCTGATTTTCTATGAATCAACGCACCGTTTGATTGATAGCCTGAAAGATATGGTTGAAGTCATGGGGCGCGACCGCTACGTGGTGTTAGCGCGTGAGCTGACCAAAACGTGGGAAAATATCCACGGTGCGCCAGTCGGTGAGCTACTCGACTGGGTATTGGAAGATGATATGCGTCGCCGCGGTGAAATGGTGCTGATCGTCGAAGGCCATAAAGCCGATGAAGATGCATTACCAGCCGATGCACTACGTACATTAGCATTGCTGCAAAAAGAGCTGCCGTTGAAAAAAGCCGCGGCTTTAGCCGCCGAAATTCACGGCGTGAAGAAGAATGCGCTGTATAAATACGCGCTTGAGAATGCAGAGGGTGACAAATAGGGCGTAATGCCCTATTATCCGCCGCGGAGTTGACTAGACAGTCGCCGCTTCATTGCCGTCCCCTTCGGGGAGACAGATGGAGGGGAGGAAAGTCCGGGCTCCATAGGGCAGGGTGCCAGGTAACGCCTGGGAGGCGCAAGCCTACGACAAGTGCAACAGAGAGCAAACCGCCGATGGCCCACGCAAGTGGGATCAGGTAAGGGTGAAAGGGTGCGGTAAGAGCGCACCGCGCGGCTGGTAACAGTCCGTGGCACGGTAAACTCCACCCGGAGCAAGGCCAAATAGGGGTTCACAAGGTACGGCCCGTACTGAACCCGGGTAGGCTGCTTGAGCCAGTGAGCGATTGCTGGCCTAGACGAATGACTGTCCACGACAGAACCCGGCTTACCGGTCAACTCCCTCATTCGTTAAAAAGCCCCGTGAAGCATATGCTTGGCGGGGCTTTTTGCATTCAGAGATTTAATTACGGTTTCTTCGGGTCTTTTTCCATTGTGTCAGGACGTTCGGTGGTAGAATCATCATCGTTTTGATCCTCAGGATCTTCTTCCACCGGCGTATTTGCCGTCAGTAAATAGGTTGATTGTTGCCAACGTGAACGACGCGTTTGCAGCAGTGAGCGCGCCAAGATAATGCCAATCGCCAGCGACAGTAACATCATCAGACGCAGCAGGTTCGTGGTGTTATCCACCTGCTGAGATTCCGTGGCTAATACATGGGTATCCAGCGTTAAGCGCAGAAAGCCAATTGGGCCATCTTTAGCTTTAATCATTTGCACGATTTGATGATTGAAATAGCTGCCAGCGCGCTTTCCATCCAGTGCCAATCTGTCGCGAACGGCTACCTTTTCGCCGGAACGAGCAACCATGGTGCCATCAACGTCATACACACTGGCGTCTAAAATACGACTATGCTCTGTCAGTCGATTCAGTATCTGAGTAATTTTGTCGCTGTCGGGATCGTCATTGCCGGTATTCATCAACGGGATGAGGCGATCGGAAACCTGTTCGGCCAGCGTTTGTGCCAGTTCTTCAACCTGCTCAGAACGCGCCATTTGGTGGCTCAAACTGAAATAGGATGCTCCCTGCATCAAAAGCACCAATAAGGCCAAACAAATCAGCACAATAGCGGTGCGGTGTAGCCTGAATTTAATTTTAGCCTTAACCATAGCTAGCCCTATAAGACGTTTATTACTTTATGTTGCCAGAAGCCTTACCGATAGGATAGCTTGATGCTCGGTTTTGTGGTGGCGAATGAAGTCTTCCAAGGAGTAGTTGTTATGCCAAACAGTCTGACTTATTGCGATTTGCCAGCAGAAATTTATCGTTGGCCGGGTTTACCCCTTTCTCTCAGCGGCGACGAAGTCATGCCGTTAGATTATCGCGCAGGTCACACCGGATGGCTTCTTTATGGACGCAATCTGGATAAGACCGCGTTATGCGCCTTTCAGCGCCGCCTTGGTGCCGCCATGGTGGTGGTGACCGCATGGTGTATTGAAGATTATCAGGTGATCCGTTTAGCGGGAAACCTGCCGTCGCGGGCGAAAAAACTGGCCGATGAGCAAGGACTGGATATTGCTACGCTGGGTAAAATTCCGCATCTTCGCACGCCCGGTTTGTTGGTGATGGACATGGACTCCACCGCGATCCAAATTGAATGCATTGATGAAATTGCTAAGCTGGCCGGTGTGGGTGAAGAGGTTTCTGAAGTCACCGAACGTGCGATGCGCGGCGAATTAGACTTTAAAGCTAGCCTGCGGGAGCGTGTCGGTAAGCTGAAAGATACCGATGTTTCGGTGCTAGAAACGGTGCGTTCTTCGCTGCCGCTGATGCCTGGTTTGACGAGTTTAGTGCGTAAACTTCAATCGTTAGATTGGCATGTGGCCATTGCCTCCGGTGGTTTTACCTATTTTGCCGATCACCTCCGCGATCGTTTTGATTTAGTGGATGCGGTGTCCAATCATCTGGAAGTTAAGGATGGTAAACTTACTGGCAAAGTGATCGGCCCGATTGTGGACGCTCAGTACAAAGCTGAAACCCTAATAAAACTTGCCGAGAAATTGGAGATCCCGCTGTCACAAACCGTTGCGATTGGCGATGGTGCCAACGATTTAAAAATGATTCAAGCGGCGGGATTAGGTGTGGCGTTTCATGCGAAGCCGAAAGTTTATGCTCAGGCCTCGGTGGCTATTCGTCATGCTGATTTGATGGGCGTGCTGTGCGTGCTGAGTGCGAGTTTGAAGCACGAGGAGCGGTAATTTTCCGCCCTTTCAGCCTCCCCCTATCAGGGGGAGAAGCGCACGGTGTAGCTTCTCCTTTCTCTTTTATTTAAAGAGCGAGGCCATCGCTGCAAAGTCTGTATAAAAAAACAGTAATATTCTCCCATCTCCTGTTAGAATTCCCCCTATCAATTTGTGACTAAAACCGTTCTAGGAGTCTCCGTGGCGAAAGCAATTAAACGAGCCTTTGTTTGCAACGAATGTGGTGCTGATTACCCGCGTTGGCAGGGGCAGTGCAGCGCCTGTCAGGCGTGGAATAGCATTACTGAAGTGCGCTTGGCGGCTTCGCCAGCGGTGGCGCGTGCGGAACGGTTGTCTGGCTATGCGGGCGATGCCGGCGTTAGCAAAGTTCAAAAACTCTCGGATATCAGCCTTGAGGCGTTGCCACGCTTTTCAACCGGATTTGCGGAGTTTGACCGCGTATTAGGCGGCGGCGTGGTGCCGGGCAGTGCGATTCTGATCGGCGGTAACCCCGGCGCGGGGAAAAGTACGTTGCTGCTGCAAACCCTGTGTAAATTATCTCAGCAAATGAAAACGCTGTATGTCACCGGGGAAGAGTCATTGCAGCAGGTCGCGATGCGAGCGCATCGTTTGGGTCTGCCCACTGATGGCTTGAATATGCTGTCAGAAACCAGCATTGAGCAAATTTGCCTGATCGCGGAACAAGAGCAGCCGAAGCTGATGGTTATCGACTCCATTCAGGTGATGCACATGGCAGACATTCAATCGTCGCCGGGCAGCGTGGCGCAAGTGCGTGAAACGGCAGCGTATTTAACCCGTTTTGCTAAAACGCGCGGTGTGGCTATCGTGATGGTAGGCCATGTGACCAAAGATGGCTCGCTGGCGGGGCCGAAAGTGTTGGAACACTGTATTGACTGTTCCGTGCTGTTAGATGGAGACGCGGATTCTCGTTTTCGCACCCTGCGCAGTCATAAAAACCGTTTTGGTGCCGTGAACGAGCTGGGCGTATTTGCCATGACAGAACAGGGGCTGCGTGAAGTGAGCAACCCTTCGGCAATCTTCCTGAGCCGTGGCGAAGAGATTACCTCCGGAAGCTCTGTGATGGTGGTATGGGAAGGTACGCGCCCGCTGTTGGTTGAGATTCAGGCGCTGGTGGATACCTCGATGATGTCAAATCCGCGCCGCGTTGCGGTGGGGCTAGAGCAAAACCGTTTAGCGATTTTGCTGGCGGTATTGCATCGTCATGGCGGCTTGCAGATGGCGGATCAGGACGTTTTCGTTAACGTGGTAGGTGGCGTGAAAGTTACGGAAACCGGCGCAGATCTGGCGCTGCTGATGTCATTAGTCTCTAGCCTGCGCGATCGCCCGTTGCCGCAGGATTTAGTGGTATTTGGTGAAGTCGGGCTGGCGGGAGAAGTTCGCCCGGTGACCAGCGGTCAGGAGCGTATTTCTGAGGCGGCAAAACATGGCTTTAAACGTGCCATCGTTCCACATGCCAATATGCCGAAAAAACCGTTGCCGAATATGCAGGTTTTTGGGGTGAAAAAGCTGTCTGACGCCTTGGATGTTTTGCAAGATTTATGATGATAACGGCGGCACTTGTGCTACTTTTGTTTAGCTAACTAAACAGAGGAAGCGCGAATGTCGCAATTTGATTATCTAAAAACCGCCATTAAGCAAAAAGGCTGCACGCTACAGCAGGTGGCGGACGCTAGCGGAATGACCAAAGGCTACTTAAGCCAGCTGCTAAACGAGAAAATCAAAAGCCCGAGCGCACAAAAGCTTGAGGCGATTCACCGCTTCCTCGATATTGAATTCCCACGCAAGGTTAAAAGCGTCGGCGTGGTGTTTGGGAAGTTCTATCCCCTGCACACGGGCCATATCTATCTTATACAACGCGCATGTAGCCAAGTTGATGAGCTGCATGTGATTTTGTGCCATGACGAACCCCGCGATCGTGAGCTGTTTGAAAATAGCGCGATGTCACAGCAGCCAACGGTAAGCGATCGACTTCGCTGGCTGTTGCAGACCTTCAAGTATCAAAAAAATATTCGCATTCACTCCTTTGATGAACAGGGGATCGAGCCTTATCCCCATGGCTGGAAAGTGTGGAGCGATGGCATGAAGGCGTTTATGGCGGAAAACGGGATTACTCCGAGCGTGATTTACTCGGGTGATAGCCAAGATGCGCCGGTGTATCACGAGTTCTTTGGTATGGAAACTTTGCTGATTGATCCTGAACGTTCGTTTATGAATATCAGCGGTGGGCAAATCCGTCACGATCCCTTTCGCTATTGGGACTATATTCCTACCGAAGTGAAACCTTTCTTTGTCCGTACCGTGGCGATCCTCGGTGGTGAATCCAGTGGGAAATCGACGCTGGTCAATAAGCTAGCCAATATCTTTAATACCACCAGTGCTTGGGAATATGGTCGCGATTATGTTTTCTCACATCTTGGTGGCGATGAGATGGCGCTCCAATATTCTGATTATGACAAAATTGCCTTAGGTCACGCGCAATATATTGATTTTGCGGTGAAGTATGCGAATAAGGTGGCTTTTATCGATACCGATTTTGTTACCACTCAGGCGTTTTGCAAAAAATATGAAGGCCGTGAACACCCATTTGTGCAGGCGTTGATCGATGAGTATCGCTTTGATCTGATTATTCTATTGGAAAACAATACGCCGTGGGTGGCTGATGGCCTACGTAGTTTAGGAACTTCGACAGAACGCCGCGAGTTTCAGGATTTGCTTGAGCAGATGCTGCGGAAAAATAATATGGAGTTTGTGCGCGTTGAATCCTCTGACTACGACGAGCGTTTTCTGCGCTGCGTTGAACTGGTGAAACAGATGTTAGGGGAGAGCGGTGAGCGCTTTTAGTCCGTTAAAGGGATAAAGTCTGAGAGCCGCGTGACTTTATTATGTGATCTATTGTTATTAAGTGTGTGTTTCTCCGACAAGAAGTATTCCTTATTTGAATAACTTCGTTTTTTATATTTAAATTTATAATGCTTAAGCGGCTTTATTCTGTGTCATCTATGGTTTGAATCTGTTTGGTGTTTTTCTTCTAATTGATTAATATGGTTTTTTCAATGCGTTCAATACCCTTTTTTATATTGCGTGTATTGGCGGATTTATAGAGACAAAAATATCTGCTTTATTTCTCCTTTATTCCCTCTGCTTCTCCCCATCAACTAATTCTGTAGTGTGCTGTCATACATAATATTGAAACGGTCCATTTTAATTAATTGAGTTTCTGTGTTTGAGCGTGCGTTGTGATTAAACGCAGCACTATGCATTCAGAATATTGATTTCTGGAGAGTCAGAATGAATATGTCATTTAAACCGTCGATGATTGCGCTGCTTTGTGGCGTCGGTGCGGTTGCCGTTGCGGGTACAGTATTAGTGAAAAATGGGTATGTTTCGTGGCAACAACCTCAAGCCGCACAGACTCAGCCCGAAGCGCCAACGCCTGCTGTCGTAACGAAAACCTTTACCCAGCCGCAGCTTGATCAATTGGTTGCGCCAATAGCGCTTTATCCTGATCCCGTGTTGGCACAAATTCTGATGGCTTCTACCTATCCCTCTAACGTTGTTCAAGCAGTCCAGTGGTCGCGTGATAATCCGAAGGCACAGGGGGATTCAGCGGTTAAGCTGGTGGCGAATCAACCGTGGGATCCTAGCGTGAAATCGTTGGTCGCGCTGCCGCAGCTTTTAGCGTTGATGGGAGAAAATCCTGAGTGGGTGCAAAACTTAGGTGATGCTTTTTTAGCTCAACCTGATGATGTGATGAATACAGTGCAGAAATTGCGGCAGGCGGCGCAGAAGAATGGCTCGCTGACGTCAAATGCTCAACAGAAAGTGATTATTCAGCCAGCGAATACTACGAGTACCCCAAGCAAATCAACGACCGTGGTGGCGTCACAGCCGCAAACCATCATTATTGAGCCAACCAACCCGCAGGTTGTATATGTACCAAGCTACAACCCGAATGTGGTGTATGGCTCTTGGGCTACCCCCGCCTATCCGCCGGTTTATTTACCACCGCCTCCGGGGGAGCAATTTACCAATGGTTTGGTTTCCGGCATCGGGTTTGGTATTGGAGTGGCGACTACCTATGCTCTGTTTAGTAGCCTCGATTGGCATGATGACGATCACCACCACCACGATGACGATCATCACCACGACGATGGGTATCATGATGACGGCCACGGCGGGAATTACCATCAGGGCAATAACTACGTGAATAATAGCCATGTGAATATCAACGTTAATAACTATAACCACATTACCGGCGGGAACATCAGCGGGGCGACTCAATGGCAGCACAATCCGGCTTATCGCGCCGGCGTGCCGTATCACGATCCGGCGACGTCGCAGCACTTCATTTCTGGTACAACTCAGGCCAGCGTGAGCGGCAATTCGGCCAATAAAATTGATCTCAGCTCGCTGCATCAGCCAGTTGGGAATCAGCCGGTGTTATCGGGACAGACTCATTTATCGGCTAACCCAAATCTGACATCTAGCGACCAGCGCGCTAACGTACGTGGGCTTGATAACGGGGCTGCCCATATGAATAGCGCAGGCTTGCAACGTCAAAATGCGGAATCTGTGCTGCATAATCGTACTGAATCATCAATGCCGGTGCGCGCACCTATAAATCAGCATACCGCCGTAACCAGAAACCCCGTGGAACAGCATGTTGAGCGTGTGAGTCAGCCCAATATTCAGCATGTTAATGCTTCGCAAAATCATGCGTTGCAGAATGATTTTCAACAGCAGAAGCGGCAGCAACAGGTTCGACAACAACAGGGTCAGCAACAACAGGGCCAGCAACCAATAGTGCCGCGCTTTAATCAGCAGCAGCATGAGAACCTTTTTAGCGGTAACACAGGTGGGGCGCTGAATTGGCATTCGCAGCAAGAACGTGGAAATCAAGGTCACCCAATGATGCGTAGCCTGCCGCAACATAGCGTACCGGCGCATCCGGTGTTACCAGAACATAATAATTTGCAGGTGCATCAGCGCTAATGACCACGTCAGGCCTCTCCATGGGGAGAGGCCTGATACTGTGAATTAAAACTCAATCACCATCTTGCCACGCATCCGGCCTTCCGCGACTTTACTATGTGCTTTCTCCAGATTTTCGATAGAGAAACCGTGCAGGGTGTCGCTGAGCGTGCCCTGCAATTTCCCCTCATCAACTAACTTAGCCACCTGCTGAAGAATTTTGCCTTGCTCAGCGATATCTGGCGTATTGAACATGCTACGGGTGTACATGAATTCCCAATGCAGAGCCGCGCTTTTCATTTTTAAAGCAGACTGATCCAGCGGCTGGCTGTTTTCTACGATGGTACAGATTTGTCCCTGTGGGGCGATTAAATCGCAGATAGCGGCCCAGTGTCCGTCGGTATCATTCAAACAGAAGATGTAATCGACCTGTTTGATATCGTGCTTGGCAAGCTCGCCTTTTAGGTCATGCCAGTCAACGGTGAGATCGGCGCCACGATCGAGACACCATTGCGCCGACGAGGCATTTGAAGCCGTCGCAATCACTTTTACTTTTGCGTTTAAAGCGGCAAGTGAAATCGCCAAAGAGCCCACGCCACCTGCGCCGCCGATGATCAACAAGGTTTTGTCGGCATCAGCATCTTGAACTTTCAGGCGTTCGAATAAGCCTTCCCAAGCCGTTAGCGTGGTTAATGGCATAGCTGCGGCCTGCGCCCAGTTCATGCTTTGTGGTTTATGTGAAACGATCCGCGAGTCGATCAGCTGCTGAGTACTGTTACTGCCTGGGCGAGTAATGTCACCCGCGTACCAGACTTCATCTCCTACCTTGAATCCAGTGGCCTTGCTTCCAACGGCTAGCACCACGCCGCTGGCATCCCAGCCTAATACATGCGGCTGCTCCAACCCGTTTTTAATCAGGCTCTCGCGTACTTTGGTATCAACCGGATTTATCGAGACGGCTTTAACATCGACCAGCAAATCATAATCAGCTGGAGCGGAGATTTGTGGGTGAATAACGGTGAATTCTTTCGGGTTAGAAGGATCGACGGCGATAGCGGTAATAGTCATGGTAGGTCTCCAAAATAGAAACTGCGTTGAATGAAGTTAGTGTAGTTGAGCTGTTTTCCGATGATAAGATGGACAATCATTAACGCAGTGTTCTTTTATGACGAACAATGAGGCGAGATGTTTAATCAACTACAGGACATGGCGTTGTTTGCGCTGGTGGTGGAGTGTGGAAGTTTCACGGCCGCAGCACAGCGAGCCGGGCTACCTAAATCCAGCGTTAGCCAGCGAGTCAGCAATTTAGAACAGCAGCTTGGCCTGCGGCTGCTAAATCGCACTACCCGGCAACTCAATCTTACCTATGCAGGGGAGCGCTATTTGGTGCATTGCCGTGAAATGATCCAAGCCGCTGAGCGCGCGGATCTTAGCTTGCAACGTCTAAAAGAGAACCCTAGCGGACGCCTGCGGATCACTGCACCTGCGGGCATTGCGGTGACGCTATTGGCGCATGTGTGTAGTGATTTCCGCGCAAGTTATCCAGACGTAAGCTTGGAAGTTTACGTTTCAGACGTGATGAACGATCTGGTTCAAGATGGATTTGATTTCGCACTGCGTACGGGGAAGCCGCAGGATTCTTCGCTAGTGGGACGCCGTCTGGGGTATTCTCCGCGCTATCTTTTGGCCTCTCCGACTTATCTTTCGCGCTTTCCGCCGCTTGAACATCCTAAACAGTTGGAACAACACCAGTGTATCGCGCACCGTGCATGGCATGAGTGGGTGTTACAGCGTAAAGGGGAATTCTATCGCTGGGAGCTGCCAATGGATCATGCCGCCGATAATTTGTTGTATGTGCGGGAGTGCGTATTGGCTGGGGCTGGGATCTCATTATTGCCCGCATTTTTGTCGCAGGATTTGGTCGATCAAGAGCGTTTGGTGCGTGTATTACCCGGTTGGGAAGCGGAGGGAAATGAGCTGTATCTGGTTTATCCAAGTCGCAAGCTGAACTCGCCGGCGCTCGACCGATTCATTGAGGTTGCATTAAATCATCGCGCTTTTGCTCAATACAATCAGGCGCTACGCGATTAGCTGGCAGGCGGTGAGGGAGATAAAAGGCTCCCTTTGACAGTAATGCCGTTTGCTAAAGCTCGATTTTAGGGGGAGCACACCGATGGGGTCGTAGCGGCGTAAGCCGCCGGAGCGCCCCGCGGTGTGGTAGACCCGTGTATCTCGATCTTTTGAACGACATTACTCCTCGATAGGAGCCTTAATCACAGAGACTAAAACTATTTAGTCATCTTCTTGTACTTAATACGGTGTGGTTCTAATGCTTCAGCGCCCAGAGTACGTTTTTTGTATTCTTCGTATTCGGTGAAGTTACCTTCGAAGAATTCAACTTTACCTTCATCCTGATAATCCAGAATGTGGGTGGCGATACGGTCAAGGAACCAACGGTCATGGGAAATAACCATCGCGCAGCCTGGGAATTCCAACAGGGCGTTTTCTAAGGCGCGTAGGGTTTCGATGTCGAGGTCGTTGGTCGGTTCATCGAGCAGCAACATGTTACCGCCAACCTGCAGCAGTTTCGCTAAGTGCAGACGACCACGTTCACCACCGGACAGTTCGCCAACGCGTTTGCCTTGATCGACGCCTTTAAAGTTAAAGCGGCCAACATAGGCGCGGCTTGGCATCTCAAAGTTACCGATGCGCATGATGTCTTGGCCGTTAGAGACTTCTTCCCAAACGGTTTTTTTGTCATCCATGCTGTCACGGAACTGATCTACTGATGCCAGCACGACGGTTTCACCGAGATCGATATTGCCGGAATCTGGCTGTTCTTTGCCGGAAATCATACGGAACAGGGTAGATTTACCCGCACCGTTCGGGCCGATAATACCCACGATGGCGCCTTTCGGCAGCGCAAAGGAGAGGTCTTCAATCAGCAGGCGGTCGCCGTAAGATTTTGACAGGTTCTGAACTTCCAGCACTTTGTCACCCAGACGAGATCCTGGTGGAATGAACAGTTCGCTGGTTTCGTTACGCTTTTGATACTCAACGTTGTTGAGTTCTTCAAAGCGAGCCAAACGCGCTTTACCTTTAGACTGACGGCCTTTCGCGCCCTGACGCACCCATTCCAGCTCTTTCTCAATGGATTTACGACGAGCGGCTTCAGCCGAGGCTTCTTGCGCCAAACGCTGATCTTTTTGCTCCAACCAAGAAGAGTAGTTACCTTCCCATGGAATACCTTCACCACGGTCAAGTTCGAGGATCCAGCCTGCAACGTTATCCAAGAAGTAACGGTCATGGGTAATCGCCACCACGGTGCCTTCGTAGTCGTGCAGGAAGCGTTCCAGCCATGCCACGGACTCGGCGTCCAAGTGGTTGGTTGGTTCGTCGAGCAGCAACATGTCTGGTTTTTCCAGCAGCAGACGGCAAATTGCCACGCGGCGACGTTCACCACCGGACAGGTTAGCAATCTGTGCATCCCAGGCAGGCAGACGCAGTGCATCGGCAGCACGTTCTAACTGGTTATCCAAATTATGGCCGTCGTGAGACTGAATAATCGCCTCCAACTCGCCCTGTTCTTTAGCTAACTTATCAAAGTCCGCATCAGGATCGGCATACAGCGCATACACTTCGTCCAAACGGGTCAGTGCGCGTTTCACTTCGCCAACGGCTTCTTCAACCGCTTCACGCACGGTTTGGTCTGGATTAAGTTTTGGTTCCTGCGGCAGATAACCGATTTTGATCCCCGGCTGTGGGCGGGCTTCACCTTCGATTTCTGTATCAATGCCGGCCATGATGCGCAGCAGCGTTGATTTACCTGCGCCGTTTAGACCCAGAACACCAATTTTGGCTCCAGGGAAGAAACTAAGGGAAATGTCCTTCAAAATGTGACGCTTCGGCGGAACAATCTTGCCGACGCGGTGCATAGTATAGACGTATTGAGCCACGGCTATATACTCCTTGATTTATAAGGGTTTTACCTCTATCTCACAGATTCATGGGCGAGAGGCGGGGCATAAGCATTTAAATGACGTTCTGTCATTGGCGCGACAGGGCATTTTATGAAGGCGGAGTTTAGCCCGTTTTCGATTTTTATCCCAGCCATCGTCGCATGACAGGGGTGTTTAACGCGTAAATTTTGTAGGTTAAGTTATGCAAATATAGGGCATTTGGTGTTTATTTCATCGTTCAGATAAATGTTGCGTTAAGAATTTTCTTTCCTGCAGGCCGCGCCCGTGTTGGATTCTCCCCAAAATTACTACGGTTTATTCAAGAAGATTCAAAAATAGGTGTTGCTTATAAACCTAAGGCATGAGTAAATAGCGTCATCGGTTTGGAACACAGACCTTATGTGAAAGCAGTTTTAGTAAAGCAGTCCTCAGTTCAAGCGTTATCCTTAGATACCTCTTCTTCTCGTGAGTCTCCTCCTAAGTGCCCCCATAAGCTAGCTCTGACGACGAACCTCGTTCGCTGCAATAATGTGGCTTAAAAAATTGAAAGGAAGTATCTAATGTCTAATAAAATGACTGGTTTAGTAAAATGGTTCAACGCTGATAAAGGTTTCGGCTTCATTTCTCCTGCTGACGGCAGCAAAGATGTATTCGTACATTTCTCTGCAATCCAGAGCGATAGCTACAAATCTCTGGACGAAGGTCAGACCGTTGAGTTCACTATCGAGAATGGCGCTAAAGGCCCAGCAGCAGCTAACGTAGTAGCTCTGTAATCTCTATAGTTTAGTATTGTTTACGATAGCGATGACGGCATAGACCTGAGCAGTTAAAGAATACTGAAAAGAAAAACCCGCCTTGAGCGGGTTTTTTTATGCCCAAAATTCACTATCCCTTTGTTTTCCCTTCACGGTTGTTTATGTTAGTTGCTAGGCAACCTAAACGTAAAAGTTGTGAAGAAAGGCAGGGGCTAATGGAATGCTCTGCTAAAATCGCTGTCTATGAGTGGTATCGGTTTAAAGCGAGGAAAGGTGAGATGGTCATGGCGGACAATTGGCGTGCTTGGGGTATAGGTTTATGTTTAGTCGCTGTGTCCGGGAGCAGTTTTGCTGACTCTTTGGATGCTCAGCGTCAGCGTTATTTACAGGTAAAGCAGGCTTGGGACAGCAATCAGATGATGACGGTGAATCAGCTGATGCCAACGCTGCGCGATTATCCACTTTATCCTTATCTAGAATACCGCCAGCTAACACAGGATCTTGGTCAGGCTACGACGATTGAGATTAAAGATTTTATTGCTCGTAATCCGACCTTGCCTCCCGCTAAATCATTGCCGTCTCGTTATGTGAATGAGCTCTCTCGTCGCCAGGATTGGACTGGATTATTGGTGTTTAGCCCTCAGGCTCCCAAACCTATTGCGGCTCGCTGTAATTATTACTATGCCCAATACGCAACGGGCCATCAGCAAATAGCATGGGATGGCGCTCGTGATATCTGGCTAAGCGGCCAGTCACTGCCTACCAACTGCGACAAATTATTTGATGCGTGGAAAGCCTCTGGCGATCAGACGCCGCTGACCGTGCTTGAACGTATGCGTTTGGCGCTGAAGAAAGGCAATAACGGGCTGGTTAGCTTCTTAGCCAAGCAGCTTCCGCCTGATTATCAAACTATGGGCGATGCGCTTGCTAGCCTTCAGGCCGATCCTCGCAATGTCGAGGCATTTGCGCGTAGCGTGGGGCCAACCGATTTTACCCGCGACGCGACTGAAATCGCATTCTCCAGCTTGGCGCGTCAGAACGCTGATGAAGCACGCGCGATGCTTCCAACCTTGGTGCGATTGCAAAAAATTGGCGATAAACAGCGTCAGGCCATGGAAGATAGTATTGCGTGGCGCTTGATGGGCAGTGACGCCACCACCGATGATATTCGGTGGCGAGATAATGTGATTAAAAACAGCAACAGCGCTTCACTGATTGAACGCCGTGTGCGGTTAGCGTTAGGAAACGGTAATAAGCAGGAAATCCGCACATGGTTGGCTTTATTGCCCCAAGACGTGCGTAATAAAGACGAATGGCGCTACTGGAATGCGAGCGTCATGATTGAGGATGGCAAACGTAGCGAAGGTGAAAGCATCCTGCGTTCGTTGACTCAGCAGCGCGGATTCTATCCGATGGTGGCGGCTCAAAAACTGGGTATCACATATCCATTGCAGGTTGAGGTTGCGGATAAGCCATCTTCTAAGCTTACCAACGATCCTGCGATCGATCGTATCCGTGAACTGATGTATTGGAACATGGATAACACTGCGCGGAGCGAATGGGTTTCTCTCATTAGCAGTAAATCTAAACCGGAGCAGGCGGCTTTAGCGCGTTATGCGTTTGAGCAAAACTGGGCCGATCTCAGCGTTCAGGCGACGATCACCGCGAAGCTATGGGATCATTTAGAGGAACGTTTCCCAATGGCATGGCCGCAGCAATTCCGCCAAGCAACAGAAGATAAGGGAATTTCTCAGTCCTATGCGATGGCTATCGCACGCCAAGAAAGTGCTTGGAATCCAAAAGCTCAGTCACCGGTTGGGGCTAGTGGGTTGATGCAGGTGATGCCTAAAACCGCTGAGCACACGGCGCAAATGTTTAATTTGAGCAACTACGTCAACAGCAGCCAACTGCTCGATCCTATTACCAATATTCAGATTGGCACCAGCTATCTGGAATATGTGTATCAGAGTTTGGGGCGTAACCGTATTTTATCGAGTGCAGCTTATAACGCGGGGCCGTCTCGCGTGACTACGTGGCTCGGAAATACCGGCGGTCGCGTGGATGCAGTCGCCTTTATCGAGAGCATTCCTTTCTCGGAAACCCGTGGTTATGTGAAGAACGTCTTGGCTTATGACGCCTACTATCGTTACTTCATGAAGCGCCCAACCAAAATCCTGACCGATGCAGAATGGGAGCGCCGTTACTGATTTCTGTTCTGGATATCTTTGACTGCGCCAAGTTTATGGTATGCTGCCGTACTAGTTAATGAGTATTTTCTCACCAAGAGTATGGCAGCTAATCATGACAACGCGATCCCTGAATGATCCCGCGCTCAGCGCACAAGAAAATGATGACTGGCAACGTTTTGTTGAATTGCTACGGCAGGCGTTTGCCGAAGATTTACAAGGCCCGATGTTACAGCTTTTTTTGACGCCGGACGAAAGAACAGCATTGGCGACGCGGGTACGAATTATTGAAGAGTTGATGAAAGGCGAGATCAGCCAGCGTGAACTGAAAAGCCAGCTAGGCGCAGGCATTGCAACCATCACTCGCGGATCGAATAGTTTGAAAACAGCGCCCGCAGATCTGAAACAATGGTTAGAACAGCAGTTACTGACTGATAAATAGTATGGCGTTAAGTGAATTTCTATGCGATGGCTCGTTTGGGAGCCATCGTCAGATCGCTAGAGCGTCTAGTAAGGCGTATCGCTATTTTGTTTCTGCACGCTTCTGGAAGATTTCATTATGAAAAGGGACCAGAGCTAAAACTAACGCTTGGTGATAAACACTGGTGCGTGTCAGTACGCCGTTGGTAAAGACACCGATAGCGCCTTCGCGGCGGCCGATATCATTTGTTCCAGTAATCGCCTTCATTTCACTGCCTAAGGCTTTACCTTCTGCGATGCCTTGCAGGACAGATTCCGGCAGCATCAGGCTTGCTGAACGAGATTCTCCACGCATATGATGATTCTCAATCGTCATCCATGCGAAAGTCATATTCTCTTCAATACCCGCTTCAACACCGACCCAAAAATCAGCTTCCGGGCAAACTTGACGTGCGCACATTACTCTGTGGCGTGAGCCGGTTCGCGTTTCGTGATTTCCAATGGGTTGTTCGGGGACTCCACTATCAACTTCAATGCCTTCAATGCGATACTGGTCAGGACCAAAAACATCATCGAACGCCAGAGAAATAGCCTTAATTTTTGCGGGGTTGGTAGTTGCTGCTACAACATGGTACATAGTATTTCCAGCTTCCTATTAGCGCATTTCTCGCAGTATACGGAAAAAGTACATGACACAGGTATATCTTATTCGCCACGGTGAAACCGAGTGGAACGCAGAACGCCGGATTCAGGGACAATCCAACAGCCCATTGACCGAGTTAGGAGAACTTCAAGCGCGTCAGGTTGCGGCACGTTTGAGCCAGATGGGGATCACGCATGTGATTGCCAGCGATCTGGGGAGAACTCGCCAAACTGGGCAGGCCATCGCTGATGCCTGTGGATGTGAGCTCATTCTTGATTCGCGCCTGCGTGAACTGCATATGGGCGTATTAGAAGAGCGCTTGCTTGATTCGCTTTCCCCTGAGGAAGAGAAATGGCGTAAGCAGATGGTTGATGGTACGCCAGATGCGCGTATCCCCGAGGGAGAAAGCATGGCTGAACTGGCCACGCGCATGCGTGCCGCGTTGAATAGCTGCCTTGATTTACCCGAGGGAAGTCAGCCCGCATTGGTGAGCCACGGGATTGCCTTGGGCGCGTTGTTAGGGACTATTTTAGGGTTACCGCCACACGCAGAGCGACGTTTGCGCTTGCGTAACTGTTCGCTATCACGGGTAGATTATCAGCAAAGCCCTTGGCTGGCGCCAGGATGGGTGGTTGAAAGTGCAGGTGATATCCATCATCTGGATAGACCTGCACTTGATGAGATCCAGCGTTAATCTTCTTCGCGACGGGTCGGAATCAGATACTCGCAGCAGATATGTTTAGGTGGTCGCTGCGAGGAATCCGTCTGTGGATGGAAGCGCTCGATATCGTAACCTTTACGACGCACCAGATTTAGCGTTGGTAATGTGGTGCCGTAAAGGTTCAGGATAAATTCCTGGAATCCTTCAGCTGGGCCGTTATAGCAAAACTGGGCATATTCGCCGCCGAGAAGAGTTATCGACTGCACTTCTTTCGTGACATCAGGTGGCAAATGCTCAATTTCTAGCGCGGTGGTATACAACACTTCTTGCTCATCATCTTTATCTAAACTTGGGCGAGAGTGGTGTAATCCATACAGAACCGGCGGGATGTTTTTCACATCGTGCAGGAAATCGTGCCAGAATTGGCTACGCAGTTCGGTACGGACTTTGCTGATTTGCTCCAGCGTGCAGGTATAACATTGCGTGATACCCACCAAGGATATGCTAGGCAGCGTTATAAACTCAGGTTGAATCAAATTGCTCAGACCCAAACGAATCGGTGGGCACATTCCGTAAGCATGCCAATCTTCCGCGCGGCGATAAAGCGCAGGAGTTTGATTAAACTGCTTCTTAAAGGCGCGAGTGAACGTCTGCTGTGAGTCAAAACGGTATTGCAGTGCGATATCTAAAATTGGGCGACTGGTTAGTCGAAGTGCCACGGCGGCCTTAGATAAACGGCGTGCGCGTATATAGGCACCAATGGCTTGACCAGTGACTTCCTTGAACATCCGTTGCAGGTGCCATTTAGAATATCCCGCTTTGGCTGCGACGTTATCGAGCGATAGTGGTTGGTCTAAGTGTCCTTCCAACCAGCTTAACAGGTCACGAATAATACTGGCCTGATCCATATAGCATCCTCAAAAGCAGTAATGAACGTAAACAGCAACTAAGCGGCATAATAGCAACTTTTTAGGCCTTAGACTTATATTAAGGTTTTTTCAGCGCAAAGAGTGCTATGCAGGTGTGAGCCGTGCTGTAAGATTTAGAACTTTTATATACTATGTAATTACGTTCGTTTTATTAATAACTGGCGTGATTATAATTATCCGAGGTAGCTAGGTGAACAAATTTTTTGTAGGGTTATGTTTCACAATGACTGCGATGATGTCTGCAGCCCATGCAGAACAGATCGGTTCCGTTGATACGGTGTTTAAAATTCTGGGTCCTGACCACAAAATTGTGGTTGAGGCATTTGACGATCCAGACATTAAAAATGTGACTTGCTACATTAGCCGAGCGAAAACTGGCGGTATTAAAGGTGGTTTAGGATTAGCAGAAGATACTGCTGATGCCGCGATCTCTTGCCAGCAGGTTGGGCCAATCGCAATAAGCGAAAAGATTAAGAATAAAAAATCTGATGGGGAAGTTGTTTTTCGTAAACGCACTTCATTGGTGTTTAAAAAATTACAGGTGGTACGTTTTTACGATCCCGCTCGTAACGCTTTAGTCTATTTGACGTATTCCGATAAAGTTGTGGATGGTTCTCCGAAGAACGCCATCAGCGCAGTGCCTATTATGCCTTGGGCTACTGCCGAAACGAGCGTTCCAGCTGCCGCTGCGGCACAGTGATTTAACGTTGAATCATCTAGTTACAAAAAGGCCGACATTACTGTCGGCCTTTTTTACTTCTCATACTATCGGCTTTAGCGTTTGATTCGCGCCAGTAAGAAATCTTCGATTTCACCGGTTTTAATCATTTGCTTATCGCCGCTGCGACGATGCTTATATTCAATTTCATCGCTGTCGAGATTACGGTCGCCGATAACGATGGTATGCGGTACACCAATCAGTTCCATATCCGCAAACATCACGCCTGGACGCTCTTTACGGTCATCCATAATCACGTCGATGCCTTTTGCGCGCAGGCTATCGTACAGAGACTCTGCCAAATCTTTCACGCGGAAAGACTTATGCATATTCATTGGCAGAATAGCGACTTGGAACGGTGCAATAGCGTCTGGCCAGATAATGCCACGGTCGTCATGATTCTGTTCGATTGCGGCAGCAACAACGCGTGTTACCCCAATTCCGTAGCAGCCCATCGTCATTAACTGGTTACGGCCATCTTCGCCTTGGACAGTGGCTTTCAATGCTTCGGTATATTTAGTGCCGAGCTGGAAGATATGGCCAACTTCGATGCCGCGTTTGATCAGCAACGTGCCTTTGCCATCTGGGCTTGGATCGCCTGCAACCACGTTACGGATATCGGCAACCTGTGGCAACGGCAGATCGCGTTCCCAGTTGATGCCAAAGTAATGTTTGCCGTCAATGTTAGCGCCTGCGCCAAAATCACTCATCATGGCAACGGTGCGATCAACGACGACTGGAACGGTCATATTGATTGGGCCTAATGAGCCTGGACCCGCATTTACGACAGCACGAATTTCTGCTTCGGTTGCAAACGTCAGTGGGCTGGCAACCATTTCCAGTTTTTCAGCTTTCACTTCGTTCAGTTCGTGATCGCCACGAACCAGCAGAGCCACTAACGCATGACCGCTCTCTTTGGTGGCATGAACCAGCAGAGTTTTAACGGTTTTTTCAACCGGCAGATTAAACTGTTCGGTTAATTCAGCGATGGTTTTGGCGTTTGGTGTATCAATGATGCGCAGTTCTTCCGTTGGCGCAGCGCGTTCACCTTTCGGTGCTACGGCTTCGGCCAATTCGATGTTTGCTGCATAGTCAGATTCGTTGGAGAAAATGACATCATCTTCACCGCTTTGTGCCAGCACTTGGAATTCGTGGGAAGCGCTACCGCCAATAGAACCGGTATCCGCTTGAACTGGGCGGAAATCCAAATCCATACGACTAAAGATTTTGTTATAAGCAGCAAACATCTTGTCGTAGGTTTCTTGCAATGATTCCTGAGAGGTATGGAAAGAATAAGCATCTTTCATCAGGAATTCACGCGAACGCATAACGCCAAAACGTGGGCGAACTTCATCACGGAATTTGGTTTGAATCTGGAAGAAGTTTAGTGGTAGCTGCTTATAAGAGCTGATCTCATTGCGCACCATATCGGTGATAACTTCTTCGTGGGTTGGACCCAATACAAATGGACGTTCGCCGCGATCGACGAAGCGCAGCAGCTCAGGACCATACTGTTCCCAACGACCGCTTTCCTGCCACAGATCCGCAGGCTGAACTACGGGCATGGACACTTCGATTGCGCCGGCGTTGTTCATCTCTTCACGGACGATGTTTTCAACTTTTTTCAGAACACGCAGACCGGTAGGCATCCAGGTATACAGACCGGAGGCGAGTTTACGGATCATTCCGGCACGTAGCATCAGTTGATGACTGATAACTTCGGCGTCGGCTGGAGTCTCCTTCAGAGTGGAGAGCAGATATTGGCTTGTACGCATGTGTATTGTTCCGTTAGAACGCAATATGTATCAGACCGTCGGGAAAGGCGGCCAAAATAAAGAAAAGTGGCTTAGTTTACCAGTGACGGCGAGTTGTCAAAAGAGAAGGGCATGAAATTCTAGACTGAATTCAGGTCGATCACTTCGGTTATGCCATTTTTCACCTGCCAACGCACGTTAAAATCGAGCAGATGCACGGCATAAATGCGATCTTCGCTCTCTCCCTTGCGGTAGGCCGGACGAGGATCCTGCGCCAGCACCTGCTGGATAAATCGCTGCAGATGAGGATAGCGCTGCTGGTGTTGACCGATTTGCTGTTGGGCAACTTCCGAGAAACTGACGGGCATATCTGCCAGAGGCGCGTCTTGAGCAAAACCACCGCGAGCCTGAGGTTGGCTTTCAGCAAAAGGCAGGTAAGGCTTGATATCGATGATCGGCGTGCCGTCGACCAAGTCGAGGCTACCCAGCTTCAATATAACTTTGCCGCCTTTAGTCTCTACAGATTTTAGCTCAACTAATGACATACCAATCGGATTCGGGCGAAACGTGGAGCGCGTGGCGAAAACGCCCATGCGCGCATTTCCCCCTAGGCGAGGTGGGCGAACCGTTGGACGCCATCCACCTTCCATCGTTTGATGAAAGACAAAAACGATCCACAAATGGCTAAACTCTTCGAGACCACGCACCGCTTCGGGCTGGTTATAAGGCGCGATGAGTTCAAGTTCGCCACCGCCATCTTCAATGAGCCCCGGCTGTCGAGGGATAGCAAATTTCTCTTTATAAGGAGAGCGAATGAGCCCGATAGTATCGAAGGTAAACTGATTCATTGCTTCGAAACATTGAGCGCAGAGCCTTTGCACATAGCTTGTTGGTAGCAACCTTGTGCATCGGTGACGACTTGGCATTGATGCAGTAACACTGCGTTGGCCTTCATTGTTGAAGCTTTAATTTGCATACGCTTGCGCGCCGTGGCCAGATTCGGGGGTGAGTCTTGCTCTGTTGCTTGGCAAACAGTGCCTGTTACTTCGCCTAAATCACGGAAAGGCTTACCGACCAAGTCTTCGGCATTGTCATACACTTTTACCGGACGCGGTTTGGGCTGAGTCGGCTTGGTGGTTTTTGTTGTGCTTACCTGTGCTTTTGCCGGTTCAACGGGCGTGGTATTTTCTGATTTCGAGTGCAGTAAAGAACAGCCGGACAAAGCCAAAGTGGCAGCGAGCAAGCATAAAGGTAATGCACGCATAAATGTTTCCTGATTTTTATAAAAGTGAGTGCTATTGAATCAAGGTATGGCAGAAATGACAAGACGGGCATTCGCCCGTCTTGAAGATATTACGTACTATAACAGCGCGAGGCAATTACCAGCCTTTAACTGCACCACCGTTAAAGATTTTATTGGCAGCGTTGTAAACTTCGTCAGATTGATAAGCCTGAACGAATTTCTTCACGTTCTCTGCATCTTTATTGTCTTCACGAGCCACGATCAGGTTTACGTATGGAGAATCTTTATCTTCAACGAAGATACCGTCTTTGGCTGGAGTCAGGCCAATTTGGCTTGCATAGGTGGTGTTGATAACCGCCAGAGCAATTTGTGCATCGTCCAGTGAACGTGGCAATTGTGGTGCTTCCAGCTCAACCAGCTTAAGTTTTTTCGGGTTCTCGGTCACGTCCAACACGGTTGGCAGCAAGCCAATGCCGTCTTTTAGTTTAATCAGACCCACTTTTTGCAGCAGTAACAGTGAACGGCCAAGGTTAGTTGGGTCGTTTGGTAAGGCAACCTGAGAGCCATCTTGCAGTTCGCTCAGAGATTTAATTTTCTTCGAGTAGCCCGCAATTGGGTAAACGAAGGTGCTACCAACTGGAACTAGTTTGTAGCCACGATCTTTGATTTGCTGATCCAGATAAGGTTTATGCTGGAAAGCATTCGCATCAATATCGCCTTTGCTCAATGCTTCGTTAGGCAGAACGTAGTCGTTAAATGTAACCAGCTCAACGTCCAGACCGTATTTGTCTTTGGCAACTTTCTGTGCAACTTCGGCAACCTGCTGCTCAGCCCCGACAATAACGCCTACTTTAATATGGTTTGGATCTTTTTCTTCCTGACCACAGCCCGCCAGCGCCAGAGAACCCAGAAGTGCGCCAACGACAGCAATCGACTTAAACTTTAATGACATACCCTTATCCTTCTTTTGACTTGTTCTTGAGACATTGTTGTTGAGACGTTGTTTTTGAAACATCGTGTGGCGCACCATAGCGAGCGCCGTTTTTATTATTAGACTGCTTTATTTGCGGCTGACCGCTTTAACAATGCGATCGCCACTAAACTGGATCAGATACACTAAAATCACTAAGAATACTAATACCGTATTCATCACGGTTGCGTTATATCCGATATAACCATACTGATAACCAATCTGTCCTAGACCGCCAGCACCGACTGCACCGCCCATTGCGGAGTAGCCCACTAAGGTAATCAATGTGATGGTTGCCGCATTGACCAAGCCTGGAAGCGCTTCCGGTAATAAAATTTTGTTGATGATCTGCATCGGCGTTGCGCCCATGGCTCGTGAAGCTTCAATCAGCCCTGTCGGAATTTCCAGTAGCGCATTTTCAACCATACGAGCGATAAACGGCGCTGCACCAACGGTCAGTGGCACTAATGCTGCCTGTAAACCGATAGATGTTCCTACGATGACGCGGGTAAAAGGAATCATCCACACCAAGAGAATAATGAACGGTATGGAACGGAAGATGTTAACCAATGCGGAAAGCAGGTTATACAGCTTGGCGTTTTCCCAAATTTGTCCCGGACGCGTTATATAAAGAAGCACGCCGACAGGGAGACCGATAACAAAGCCAAAGAAGCCAGATACAAAGGTCATGACGACGGTTTCCCAAATGCCTCGGCCCATTAACCACATCATTGCCTCAGACATAACCCAGTACCTCTACTTTTACCTGATGATTCTTGAAAAACTCAATAGCAGATAACGCATCTGCGTCATCACCGTGCAGCTCGGCTAACATCACGCCAAATTTAACGCCGCCGGCATAATCCATTTGAGAACTTAAAATACTAATATCGACATTGAAACGACGAACGGCCTGAGAGATTAGCGGTGCGTCAACGGACTGACCGGTAAATTCAAGGCGCAGCAGCGGTTGTGTATCCGGTTTACGATCTGGCGTCATGCGAGCAGCAAAATCGTCTGGAATATCTAAATGCAGCGTGGAATGAATGAACTGCTGCGCGAGCGGTGTTTTCGGATGAGAGAACACTTCGCCAACGGTGCCTTGCTCAATCAGTTGACCATCGCTAATCACGGCCACCTGATCGCAAATACGCTTTACGACGTCCATTTCGTGAGTGATCAGAAGAATTGTCAGCCCCAAACGGCGGTTAATGTCTTTCAGCAGTTCCAAAATAGAGCGCGTGGTTGCAGGATCAAGTGCGCTGGTGGCTTCATCACACAGCAGGACTTTTGGGTTGCTCGCTAATGCACGGGCAATCGCCACGCGCTGTTTCTGCCCGCCAGACAGATTCGCGGGATAGGCATCCCGTTTATCGCTAAGGCCGACCAGATCTAATAGTTCGCTGACGCGACGCGTGATTTCGCTGCGCGGCGTGTTATCTAACTCCAGCGGCAGGGCGATGTTCCCTGCAACAGTACGCGATGAGAGCAGGTTAAAGTGCTGGAAGATCATGCCGATCTGACGGCGCGCTTTAGTCAGTGCGCTTTCGGAAAGCGCAGTCATATCCTGATCGCCAACCAAAACGGTACCGCTGGTCGGGCGTTCGAGCAGGTTTACGCAACGAATCAGTGTACTTTTACCGGCACCGGAAGAACCGATGACGCCATAAATTTGCCCGGCAGGGACGTGTAATGACACGTCTGACAGCGCTTTAATCTGGCGCTGGCCCTGCTGAAAAACCTTGGTGATATTTGTAAGTTTAATCATTTTTATATTTTTACTTTTGGTGTTGCCCGTGGCAGATAAAAAGCAAACTTTGGGAAAGCCCAAAGTATTAAACTGGATGTTAAGGCGTCTAGACGTCTAAGTCAACAGGTGTCGAGTGCGCTAGAGACTCTCCCTTTCATGTAAATCGTGCGATACTGAGCGGTATCTAACGCCATAAGGAGTGAATATCTGTGGCCCAGCTTGTTCCCGCAATTTTTTTAGATCGTGATGGCACGATTAACGTCGATCACGGATATGTTCATGAAAGCGATAACTTCCAGTTTATAGATGGTGTCATTGACGCCATGGCTGAGCTGAAAGAAATGGGGTATGCCTTAGTATTGGTCACGAACCAGTCCGGTATTGCTCGCGGTATGTTTACCGAAGATCAGTTTATGCATCTCACCGAATGGATGGATTGGTCTTTGGCCGATCGCGGCGTTGACTTGGACGGCGTCTACTATTGTCCGCATCACCCTGAGGGAACGGTAGAAGAATTCCGTCAGACATGTGATTGCCGCAAGCCGCAGCCAGGTATGCTGCTATCCGCTAAAGAAGAGTTAAATATCGATATGAGCGCTTCTTATATAGTAGGCGATAAAATCGAAGACCTATTGGCGGGTGAAGCAGCTAGCGTGGGAACCAAAGTATTGGTGCGCACAGGTAAACCCGTCACGCCAGAAGCAGAGGCCAAGGCGGATTTAGTGATAAAGAGCCTTGCTGACTTGCCAAAAGCGATAAAACAGCGGGTTTAGTGCACTAAATGGCTGAAAATAAGCCAAACAGAAAAAAAATTGCAATTAGGGGTTGTCAGCCCGCGAGAACTCCCTATAATGCGCCTCCATCGACACGGAACATG
>NZ_JAVXIQ010000032.1:0-39634 GCF_036648275.1 Hafnia sp.
GGTAATGCCGATCGTTTATGAGATCGAGATACACGGGGCTAGCACACCGCGGGGCCGTTATGGAACACATCCTTGTGTTCCACCTCAAGGGTCAACGCTAAAGCGTTGTTCAACTTTGCTCCTGGCAAAGTTGTCGGCAGCTAAAGCTGCTACGACCCCATCGGTGTACTTCCCCTAAAATCATGCTTAAGTGACCAGTATTACCCCATAGGGCCTTTTTAGTATCTACGACATTGCCGCTAAAGTTGATGATTTGCTAAGGCTGCAAAATCGTTGGCTGCGAATTCTCTAAAAGGTCTGGATAATCCAGCGTGTAATGCAGACCACGGCTCTCTTTGCGTTCCATAGCGCAGCGCACAATGAGCTCAGCAACCTGCACCAAGTTTCTCAGCTCTAACAAATTGTTAGAAATGCGGAAGTTGGCGTAATACTCATCGATTTCCTGCTGAAGCATTTGGATGCGGCGCAGCGCACGTTCCAAACGTTTGGTGGTTCGTACAATGCCCACGTAATCCCACATAAATAAACGCAGTTCGTGCCAGTTATGCTGGATCACTACGCGCTCATCTGAGTTGTAAACTCGGCTGTCATCCCACTCAGGTAGACGCGGAGCGAGACTGGTTTGTGGTAGGCGTTGCAGAATATCTTGCGATGCCGACCATGCATATACCACGCATTCTAACAGTGAGTTAGACGCCATTCGGTTGGCTCCGTGCAGGCCGGTGTAGCTGACTTCACCGATGGCATACAACCCTTCTAAATCAGTTCTTCCTTGATGATCGACCATCACGCCGCCGCAGGTGTAGTGCGCGGCAGGAACGATAGGGATCGGCTCTTTGGTGAGATCTAAGCCTAAATCCTTCAGCTTTTCATAGATCATTGGAAAATGCTGCATGATGAAATCTGCCGGTTTATGGCTAATATCCAAATACATACAGTCTGCGCCAAGACGCTTCATTTCATGGTCAATAGCGCGAGCGACGATATCACGCGGCGCAAGCTCGCCGCGTTCGTCAAAGTCCGGCATAAACCGCGAGCCGTCAGGGCGTTTGAGGAATGCACCTTCGCCACGCAAGGCTTCGGTTAAGAGAAAGTTTCTCGCCTGCGGATGGTACAAGCAGGTGGGGTGGAATTGGTTAAACTCTAAGTTGGCAATACGGCATCCGGCGCGCCACGCCATAGCAATGCCGTCGCCGGAAGAGATATCTGGGTTTGTGGTGTACTGATAAACTTTTGCTGCCCCACCGGTAGCTAATACCACGGTGCGAGCGCGCAGAGTTTCAACGCGTTCGAGCTCGCGGTTCCAGACATAGGCACCGACCACGCGTTGGGTGCCCGGCAAGCCAATTTTTTTGGACGTAATCAGGTCGACGGCGTTGTACCGCTCGCAAACGCGGATGTTAGGGTGCGCATTTGCTTTCTGTACTAAAGTTGTCTCGACTTCTTTGCCCGTTGCATCTGCGCTATGTAGGATCCGTCGATGGCTATGACCACCTTCGCGGGTTAGATGGTAGCGAGATTCGCCTGCGGGGCTCATTTCGGTATCAAATAGAACGCCTTGATCGATGAGCCACTGCACGCAATCCTTTGCGTTACGAGCAATAAATTCAACCGCCGAAGGATCACACAGCCCAGCACCCGCGATCAGGGTATCCTGCACGTGAGATTCGATGCTGTCGGTTTCATCAAAAACCGCGGCAATACCGCCTTGGGCATAAAACGTAGCACCCTCATTAAAGGGACCTTTACTTAAAACGGTCACTTTGCAGTGATCGGCAAGACGTAAAGCGAGTGAAAGTCCGGCAGCTCCGCTACCGATAATCAATACATCGTTAAAATGTTCTGAATTTGGTTGCATAGGTTGTGGTGTGTGCAGCTGAAAAGTGAAAATCATGTTAGCCTATGCCAACGTGTAAATGCACGGTTAATGAACAACGAATATAAAAACAGCATCGTACGGAACTTTTTAGTACGTATGAACTCTAAGCTAGTGCTTGCTCAGGATCGATTGAGACAACTGGCAGTACAATTTTTTCATGCGTGGAGAGAGATTTGAGGAGAGATTACCTCGGATGAGCGAGCAGTTAACGGATCAGGTGCTGGTCGAGCGAGTCCAGAAAGGAGATAAGAAGGCTTTTAACTTACTGGTAGTTCGCTATCAGCATAAAGTTGCGAGTCTCGTATCCCGCTACGTGCCATCAGGCGATGTTCCTGATGTTGTGCAGGAATCGTTTATCAAAGCCTATCGTGCGTTGGAATCTTTCCGCGGCGAGAGTGCTTTTTACACCTGGCTTTATCGTATTGCTGTAAATACAGCAAAAAATTACCTGGTTGCTCAGGGGCGGCGTCCGCCATCAAGCGATGTTGATGCCAGCGAGGCAGAAAACTTCGAAAGTGCGGGTGCATTGAAAGAAATTTCGAACCCTGAGAACTTAATGTTGTCAGATGAACTGAAGCAGATTGTTTTCCGAACCATAGAGTCTCTTCCTGAGGATTTGCGTATGGCAATCACCCTCAGAGAATTGGATGGTTTAAGCTACGAAGAGATAGCGGCCATTATGGATTGTCCGGTTGGAACGGTACGTTCTCGTATTTTCCGGGCGAGGGAAGCGATCGATAATAAAGTTCAACCGCTGATACAGCGTTAATTATGCGGGCACAGGAAGGGTATTTAGGCATGCAGAAAGAACAACTTTCGGCTCTGATGGATGGTGAAGTGCTGGACAGTGAACTGCTTGGTTCACTGGGTAAAGACGATGCGCTTCAACAAACGTGGAAGAGCTATCACCTGATACGTGACACCCTGCGCGGTGACGTGAGCGACGCGATTGATTTTGATATCTCCGATCGCATTGCCGCGGCGCTTGATGATGAACCAGTTCGCTTGGTTCCCAATGCAATTCCCGAATCCCAGCCTCAACCACATAGCTGGAAAGATATGCCGTTCTGGAACAAGGTTCGTCCTTGGGCCAGCCAAATCACACAAATCGGTATTGCGGCCTGTGTTTCTCTCGCCGTGCTGGTAGGTGTGCAGCAGTATAATCAGCCAGTCGGTGGCGCAAGTGACTCGGATGCTCCGGCATTCAACACGCTACCGATGGGCGGCCAAGCTTCGCCGGTGAGTTTTGGTGTTCCGAATGAGAGCAGCAACGCCAATGGACAGCAGCAGGTTCAACAGCAGCGTAAACGCATTAATGCGATTTTGCAGGATTATGAACTGCAACGCCGTCTGCACACTGAACAGTTGCAAATGGACAATGGTAATACTCAGGCGTCAGTTCAGGTGCCAGGAACTCTGTCATTAGGAACTCAGCAGCAGTAATGAAGCAACTTTGGTTCGCCATCAGCGTATTCGCTGGTAGCCTATTTGTTTCTAACATCGCCTCAGCGCAAGATTCGTCTGAGGCGATGTTGCAACAAATGAACGGTGCCAGTCAGTCACTCAATTATGAGTTAGCGTATATCAATATCACCAAGCAGGGGATTGAATCGTTACGCTATCGTCATGCTATTTATAATAATCAGTTGTTATCCCAGCTCTTGCAGATGGATGGTCCGCGTCGTGAAGTTTTACTGCGTGGCAATGAAATCAGCTATTTTGAGCCTGGTCTTGAGCCATTTACGCTCAACGGCGATCACATTGTTGATGCATTGCCATCGATAATTTTCTCCGATATCAAACAGCTGAGTCAGTATTACAACTTCATCTCCGTTGGTAGAACCCGCGTTGCCGATCGCCCGTGCGAAGTGATTCGTATTGTGTCGCGTGACGGTTTGCGCTTTAGCTATATCGTATGGATTGATGAAAGTTCGAAATTGCCTTTGCGGGTCGACTTGTTAGATCGCGATGGTGAAACATTAGAACAGTTCCGTGTGATCTCCTTTACAGTTGGCGATCAGGTCAGTACAGCGATGGCAAGCTTAGCTCAGCTTACGCTGCCACCTTTGCTGAAATTACCGGCAACGGATAAGGTTAACTTTAGCTGGCAAGCATCTTGGCTGCCGCAGGGTTTCAAAGAAGTTTCACGCAGTCGCCGTACCCTACCGTCACTCTCAGAACCGGTGGAATCGCGCTTGTATAGCGATGGGTTGTTCAGCTTCTCGGTCAATATCAGCAGCGCTGCTGCGGGTGCTGCGGTGAGCGAGCAATTCTTGCGCCAAGGGCGTCGCACCATTCACACCGAAACGCGTAACAATACTGATATTACCGTCGTCGGTGAATTACCTCCGTCAACGGCTAAACGTGTTGCAAACAGCATTACGCTCAATGGTCGTAAATCATGATGCGCGAATGGGCAACGGTGGCATCCTGGCAACAGGGCGTCGCTACGCTAAACTGTGAACAGCGCTCAGGTTGTGGTTCCTGCGGGGCGAAAAATACCTGCGGTACGGCGGTGTTGAATAAAATCAATCCACAGTCGCAGCATCAGCTTCAAGTTGAAATTGCTCAACCGCTAGAGCCTGGCCAAAAGGTCGAGATTGGCATTACTGAAGCCAATCTGCTGCGTTCTGCGGTGTTAGTCTATCTCACTCCGCTGCTTGGCCTTATTGTCGGCGGTGGTGTGGGGCAGTCATTTATGCATTCTGATGCATGGGCTGCGTTAGGCGCATTGGTTGGTGCTGGTGCTGGTTTCATGTTTGCGCGATTTAAGGCGAAAAAACTAAGTGACCGGCAAGATTATCAGCCGATCGTTTTGCAAGTCGGTTTGCCTCCATCCATGATCCGCACCCCCACGAATATCTAGGTTTTACTGGGTTCGATGTGTAGAATGCATCGAATCTGGCAAATTACCGCCAAACGTTAAACCATCGCTTTGAACCCATCAGTGTGTCCTTAGGCGAGTAATCTAGAAATCATCAGGCAAAATATCTTAATAATGAAGCATATACGAAATTTCTCCATTATCGCACATATTGACCACGGTAAGTCGACACTGTCTGACCGTATTATTCAGATTTGTGGCGGTTTGACTGACCGTGAAATGGCAGCGCAAGTTCTGGATTCTATGGATCTAGAACGTGAGCGCGGCATCACTATTAAAGCGCAGAGCGTAACGCTCGACTATAAAGCACAGGATGGGGAAACTTATCAGCTGAACTTCATCGATACCCCAGGACACGTTGACTTCTCTTATGAGGTTTCTCGTTCTCTGGCGGCGTGTGAAGGTGCATTGCTGGTGGTGGACGCAGGTCAGGGCGTTGAAGCCCAGACGCTGGCTAACTGCTATACAGCCATGGAAATGGATCTGGAAGTGGTTCCCGTTCTGAACAAAATTGACCTGCCAGCGGCCGATCCCGATCGCGCTGCTCAGGAAATTGAAGATATCGTGGGTATCGACGCGATGGATGCTGTGCGTTGCTCAGCAAAAACCGGCGTTGGCGTTCCTGAAGTGCTTGAACGTCTGGTTCGCGATATCCCTGCACCGGAAGGTGATCCAGAAGGCCCATTACAGGCGCTGATTATCGACTCTTGGTTCGATAACTATCTGGGCGTGGTTTCTTTGATCCGTATTAAAAACGGCTCATTGCGCAAAGGCGAAAAAGTTAAGGTAATGAGTACCGGTCAGACCTATAACGCTGACCGTCTTGGTATCTTTACGCCGAAGCAGATCGACCGCGACGTACTTAACTGCGGCGAAGTAGGCTGGTTGGTGTGTGCGATTAAAGACATCCACGGCGCACCCGTAGGCGATACCTTGACGCTGTCGCGTAACCCAGCCGAAAAATCTTTGCCGGGCTTCAAAAAAGTAAAACCTCAGGTTTATGCGGGTCTGTTCCCTGTAAGCTCTGATGACTATGAAGCTTTCCGTGATGCGTTGGGCAAATTAAGCCTGAACGATGCATCCCTGTTCTACGAGCCAGAAACATCTACCGCGCTGGGCTTCGGCTTCCGCTGTGGTTTCTTGGGCTTATTGCACATGGAGATCATTCAGGAGCGTCTGGAGCGTGAATACGATCTAGACTTGATCACAACGGCACCGACGGTTGTGTATCAGATCCAAACCACCAGTGGTGAAGAGATCTTTGTTGATAGCCCGTCTAAGCTACCGCCAATCAACAATATTGAAGAGCTGCGTGAGCCGATTGCTGAATGTCATATGCTGTTACCACAAGAGTATCTTGGTAACGTTATTACGCTTTGTATCGAGAAGCGTGGTGTTCAGACTAATATGGTTTATCACGGCAATCAGGTTGCGCTAACCTATGAAATACCGATGGCAGAAGTGGTGCTCGATTTCTTCGACCGCCTCAAGTCTACATCGCGTGGTTATGCGTCGCTGGATTACAGCTTCAAACGTTTCCAGCAGTCTGACATGGTGCGTGTTGACGTCTTGATCAACAACGAGCGTGTGGATGCGCTGGCGCTGATCACCCATCGCGACAACGCGCAGTATCGTGGTCGTGAACTGGTTGAGAAGATGAAAGAACTGATCCCGCGTCAGCAGTTTGATATTGCGATTCAAGCAGCCATTGGCAACCAGATTATCGCGCGCGCAACGGTTAAGCAGCTACGTAAAAACGTTCTTGCTAAATGTTACGGCGGCGACGTCAGCCGTAAGAAAAAGCTGCTGCAGAAGCAGAAAGACGGTAAGAAACGTATGAAGCAGGTCGGTAACGTCGAACTGCCGCAGGAAGCCTTCTTGGCCATTCTGCACGTAGGTAAAGACTAAAGTTCTATGATGAGCGGCACCGATTGAGGTGCCGTTATCATTGAGAGGCTTATGCCCAAATAGATTTCAACCTAGTTTTAGCTAAAGTTGAAGTCACGGGGTTATTTAAGGAGTTATTGGCATGGCCAATATGTTTGCTCTAATTCTGGTGATCGCAACGTTGGTGACCGGGGTTATTTGGTGTATCGACCGCTTTAAGTTAGCTCCTGCGCGTCGAGCAAAGATAGCGGCGATCAACGCCCAAACGGTTGACGGTTTAGATAAGCAGACCGCTAAAGAGGCGGTGAAAACGTCAGGTTGGATTGAAACCTGTGTTTCTGTTTTTCCTGTTTTAGCACTGGTTCTGATTATCCGCTCATTTATTTATGAGCCTTTCCAGATCCCATCAGGTTCAATGATGCCGACGCTGTTGATCGGCGATTTCATTCTGGTAGAAAAGTTTGCCTATGGAATTAAAGAGCCTGTAGCACAGCACACGATTATTCCAACCGGACATCCTAAGCGCGGCGATATCGTGGTATTTAAATACCCACTGGATCCACGTTTGGACTATATCAAACGCGCTATTGGTTTGCCGGGCGATAAAGTGACTTACGATCCATATAGTAAAGAAGTTACGGTTTACCCTGCCTGCCAAACAGGGCAGAACTGCGACAAGTTATTGCCAATTACCTACAGCGCGGCTGAGCCAAGCGAATGGGTACAGACCTTTGGTCAAATGGGCAATGGTGAAGCCAGTAGCGGCTTCTTCCAGATTCCATTAGATCAAAATGTGGATGATGGATACCGCATGAGCGAGCGCAAAGAAACGCTGGGTACCGTTACCCATCGAATTCTGACTGTACCTCAAGCGCAGGACATGATGTCGCGTTATTATCGCCAGCCGGGTCAACCACAGGGCGTGTGGGTGGTTCCTGAAGGTCATTACTTCATGATGGGCGACAACCGTGATAACAGCGCCGATAGCCGTTATTGGGGCTTTGTGCCTGAGCAGAATCTCGTTGGTAAAGCGACGGCAATCTGGATGAGCTTTGAAAAACAAGAAGGGCAATGGCCAACCGGCGTTCGCCTCAGTCGTATTGGTGGGATCCACTAATTTTCTGCTCATCATTCACGCTGTGGGTATCTTCCTACAGCGTGAAATCAGCGTGAAGTTTTAACCAGCATTAAAATATGCGCCTAAACTTATTTCTGTTGCATTAATAGCAAGGCAACTTCAGCGAATAAGGCATATTACCGCAGCATTATATTTTCAGTCGTTGTAGAATACCCCTTCGAGCGATAAAAAGTTGGCTTCCGATCTGGAAGCCACTGCAAACGAAACAGCTTTGGATTGGCTAACGGCAAGCAGGCCTGTTCCGTATGCTGCGGTTTTTGACGCATTCTAGATCTATTTGGTATCTCATGAATCCCATCGTAACTAACCGGCTTCAAAAGAAGCTGGGCTATACTTTTCAACAGCAGGAGCTGTTATTGCAGGCATTGACTCATCGCAGTGCCAGCAGCAAACACAATGAACGTCTTGAGTTTCTGGGCGACTCAATTCTTAGTTTCGTTATTGCCAATGCGCTGTATCACCGCTTCCCGCGGGTTGATGAGGGCGACATGAGCCGCATGCGTGCTACGTTAGTACGTGGAAATACGCTGGCAGAAATGGCACGAGAATTTGATTTGGGGGAGTGCCTGCGTCTTGGGCCGGGTGAGTTAAAAAGTGGTGGCTTCCGCCGCGAATCTATTTTAGCTGACACCGTAGAAGCGTTAATTGGCGGCATTTTCCTGGATAGTGATATCCAAACGATTGAACGACTGATCCTTGATTGGTACCGCTCACGCTTGGACGAGATAAGTCCAGGTGATAAGCAAAAAGACCCGAAAACGCGTCTGCAAGAGTTCTTGCAGGGACGCCATCTGCCACTGCCATCTTATTTGGTAGTGCAGGTTCGCGGTGAAGCACACGATCAAGAATTTACTATTCACTGTCAGGTCAGCGGCCTGAGCGAACCGGTTATCGGTGTTGGCTCAAGTCGCCGTAAGGCCGAGCAGGCAGCGGCTGAACAAGCGCTGAAACAGCTGGAGCTTGAATGAGCGAAGAAACAACTTATTGCGGATTTATTGCCATCGTTGGACGTCCTAACGTTGGCAAATCGACATTGCTGAACCAATTACTGGGGCAGAAGATTTCGATCACCTCGCGTAAGCCACAAACGACCCGCCACCGCATCATGGGTATTCACACGGAAGGGCCATATCAGGCCATCTACGTGGACACCCCCGGGTTGCATATTGAAGAAAAACGCGCCATCAACCGTTTGATGAACCGCGCAGCCAGCAGCTCAATCGGTGACGTTGAGCTGGTGATTTTCGTTGTTGAAGGGACACACTGGACCGCCGATGACGAAATGGTCGTGAATAAACTGCGTGATTTGAAAGCGCCAGTTATCTTAGCGATCAACAAAGTCGATAACGTTCAGGATAAAGCAGCTTTGCTGCCACATATCCAGTTCCTCAGCGAACAAATGAACTTTATGGACGTGGTTCCAATCTCTGCGGAGAAGGGAACGAACGTAGATACCATCGCCAGCATTGTGCGTAAAAAACTGCCGGAAGCGATCCATCACTTCCCAGAAGAGTACATTACTGACCGCTCACAGCGCTTTATGGCGTCTGAAATCATCCGTGAAAAACTGATGCGTTTCTTGGGCGAAGAGCTGCCGTATTCCGTTACCGTTGAAATTGAACGCTTCGTTTCTAACGAACGCGGTGGTTACGACATTAACGGTCTGATTCTGGTTGAGCGTGAAGGCCAGAAGAAGATGGTTATCGGTAATAAAGGCAGCAAAATCAAGACAATTGGTATTGAAGCTCGCCAAGACATGGAAGCCATGTTTGAAGCTAAAGTCCATCTTGAGCTGTGGGTTAAGGTCAAATCCGGTTGGGCAGACGACGAACGTGCGCTGCGCAGCTTGGGTTATGGTGAAGATCTCTAAGAGATCGCGCCTATGGAAGGTTGGCAACGCGCATTTGTGTTACATGGGCGTCCCTACAGTGAAACCAGTCTCCTGTTAGACCTGTTCACTGAAGGGCACGGGCGTGTACGTCTGTTGGCAAAAGGCGCACGCAGCAAACGCTCAAGTCTCAAAGGTGCGTTACAACCTTTCACGCCGCTGCTGGTTCGCTGGGGCGGTAAAGGGGAAGTCAAAACCCTACGTAATGCTGAGCCCGTTTCATTAGGGCTTCCGCTGACGGGCATTTCGCTCTACAGCGGTCTGTATGTCAATGAGCTGGTTTCCCGCGTGCTTGAGCAGGAAACCAACTACTCTTCGTTATTCTTCGATTACCTCAACTGTTTACAAAATCTGGCAGCAACCGTCGGCTCTCCTGAGCATACGCTGCGCGAGTTCGAACTCGCTTTGCTGGGGAACCTGGGTTACGGCATCGATTTTCTACACTGTGCGGGCAGCGGCGAACCGGTCTCTGATGAGATGACCTATCGCTACCGTGAAGAAAAAGGATTTATCGCCAGTCTGCTGGTCGATCAGCTCAGCTTTACCGGGCGCGATTTAAAAGCGTTGGCTGAACGTAGATTCCCTGATCCACTCACGCTGCGTGCGGCTAAACGTTTTACACGTATGGCGCTGAAACCCTATTTAGGTGGAAAACCGTTAAAAAGCCGTGAACTGTTCCGCCAGTTTGTCGGAAAACGCCCAGTCAAACCTGCATCTGCTTGAAATCTCACTGTCCCCTACATCGCAATAATTCTGTCTGACCCTATCCCGCTAAGTTCGGTGTACACTGATGCGAACTAAGCCTTATTCTGTCTGTAATCTCTGACTTAAACGTTTTCTTAAGAGGATTTGTCATGGCTGATTTACTGTTGGGCGTCAACATCGATCATATCGCAACCCTGCGCAATGCGCGTGGCACCCAGTACCCTGACCCTGTTCAAGCGGCATTTATTGCAGAGCAGGCTGGCGCTGATGGGATCACCGTGCATCTGCGCGAAGACCGTCGTCACATTACCGATCGCGATGTGCGTTTGCTGCGCCAAACTATTCAGACGCGTATGAATCTGGAAATGGCGGTTACCGATGAGATGATCGATATCGCCTGTGAATTGAAGCCGCATTTTTGCTGTTTAGTGCCAGAAAAACGCCAAGAAGTGACCACTGAAGGCGGGTTAGACGTTGCGGGCCAGTTGGACAAAATGACCGTTGCCGTGGCGCGCTTAACTCAGGCGGGCATTTTGGTATCGCTGTTTATCGATCCCGACCAGCGCCAGATTGAAGCCGCAGTGAGCGTTGGCGCGCCCTATATTGAAATCCACACCGGCGCTTATGCCGATGCTGAATGCGAACTAAAACGACAAGCCGAATTTGAACGTATTGCCCAAGCCGCGCGTTTTGCCAACGAGCGCGGTTTGAAAGTCAATGCGGGCCACGGTTTGACCTATCATAACGTCCTACCGATTGCAGCATTGCCTGAAATGCATGAGCTGAATATCGGCCACAGTATTATTGGTCGTGCGGTGATGAGTGGTTTACCTGAGGCTGTGAGTGCCATGAAACAGCTGATGTTGGAAGCGCGTCGCTAATGGCTGTTTTAGGATTGGGCACCGATATCGTCGAAATTTCTCGCATTGAGGCTGTCGTTGAGCGCAGTGGCGATCAAATGGCGAAACGCGTATTGGCGCCCGCTGAATGGGAGCAATACTGTGCTCACCAGCAGAAGATTCGCTACTTAGCCAAGCGTTTTGCGGTGAAAGAGGCTGCGGCTAAGGCATTTGGCACCGGTATTCGTAACGGGCTGGCCTTTGCTCAGTTTGAAGTTTACAACGATTCGCTGGGCAAGCCGGTACTGCGTTTACACGGTCGAGCTGCCGAGCTGGCGCAGGAAATGGGGATTACGTCTATTCACGTTTCTTTGGCTGATGAACGTCGCTATGCCTGCGCAACCGTGATTGTTGAAGGGTAATCATTGTTGAAGAATAGCTAAACAGTTAGCGCTTAATCACCGTTCCATGAGTGATTAAGCGCCCAACAACGCTAGCCGTTCAGTTTCTCCTGTGCGGCTTTCTCCACGTTTTCAATTTCGTCGAGTAACTCCATCCACTCCGGCTCTAAATCGCCCACCGCAATCTCATGGCGCAGCTGTTGCTCGATATAACGGCAAAGACGTTTCAAACGAGGAAGTCCGCTGTAACTACAGCTACCGTGCAGCTTGTGGATAATATCCACTATCGCCGGATCCTGATTACCTTCGAGAGCCGCTTCCACCTGCGTTTTCACCTGTGGAAGGAACTCCAGCAGCATTTGCAGTAAATCTCGAGCCAGATCTTCTTTGTTAGCCGCTTGCCGCAGTGCAATTTCCCAATCGAGCGTCAGATCGCTATCGGCTTCAAGTGATGCCGCTGCGGTATGTGATTCTTGCTGGTTAGGATCGCGATAGTAGCGTGCCAGAAGCTGGCGCAGCATATTCTCGTCGATGGGTTTTGCCAGATAGTCATCCATCCCTGCGCGGAGTAGGCGCTCACGTTCACCGTTAATAGCATGTGCCGTTACGGCAATAATTGGCGTATCAACATAGCGCGGTATTTTGCGGATTAACTCACTGGTACGAATACCGTCCATTTCTGGCATTTGAATATCCATGAGGATGATGTCCAAGCGGTGCTCTTTCGCTTGGGCAATTGCTTCTTCACCGCTATGGCACAGAATAATTTGTTCGACCAACTCACCTAATAGCGCACTAATAAGCTTAAGGTTAGCCGGATTATCATCAACCGCCATGACGTTTAGCGGCAGGCGTTCAACTTTATGTTCAATCACCACCGGTGCGCGCTTGGGCAGGCTATTATCCAGCAAAATTGGCAGCAGGCGATTGCTGGTCAGCGGTTTAGCTAAACAACTGCGCACGCCTTGTTCTTTCAATTCATCGCTATAGAGCAGTTTGTGGCTCGGCATAGCAAGGATCACGCGGTTGGCTAAGGACAATGCGGTTTTCAGCTTATCGCGGCCCTGTGCATCGTCATAGGTGAAGTTAACCGGTAACCCCACCAGTAGGATGTCATAGTGAGAGTCAGGAATAACCTGTGCCAGAAGCGGGCTGTAGCTCACTTCCAACGGCGTTGCCTGAAGTAAGTCCAGCGTACACTGTGCCGCAACGGGGTTTGACTCGACATAAAGCAGTTTTTGCCCGGCTAAACGCTGCATCGGGAAGTGACTTGCCGGTGCGTTATGGTTGAGCTCTAGCTGAATATGGAACCAGAATGTCGAGCCTTTGTTCGGCTGGCTATGGAAGCTAATATCGCCACCCATTTCATTCACCAGTTTCTGGGTGATAACTAAGCCCAATCCAGTGCCGCCATGACGGCGAGAGATACTGGCATCTGCCTGACGGAATGCTTGGAACAGCTGTGATTGCTGACGTTCTGAGATACCAATACCGGTATCATGCACCAGCACTTCAAGCTCAACCTGATGTGGGGTGGTGCTGCGTAGCTCAATGCGAATATCAATATTCCCTTTCTCGGTGAATTTAATCGCATTGCCTAACAGGTTAGTGAGGACTTGCTGTATTCGCATCGGGTCGCCGATCACATGCTCGGGAACGTCGTTACGGATATTAAGGGTAAGCTCAATGCCTTTTTCGTGTGCGCTCGGAGCGAGCAGAACGGTGACTTCATCAATGGTTTCACGTAGCAGGAAAGGAATATGTTCCAGTACCAGTTTGCCTGCTTCAAGCTTCGAGAAATCAAGCACATCATTGATGATGGTCAGTAGATTATTCGCCGAACGCTCAATGGTCTGTAAGTAGTCACTTTGGGTCGCGTTAAGCGGTGTTTTCAGCACTTGTCGGGTAAAGCCGATGACACCATTGAGCGGCGTGCGCAGCTCATGCGACATATTGGCCAAAAACTCGGACTTAATTCGCGCGGCCTCCTGGGCACGTTTTTTAGCTAAATCGAGCTCGACGTTTTGGATCTCCATCTGCTCGAGCGTTTCACGCAGGTCAGAGGTGGCCTGATCGATATTTTGTTGCATCTCTTCGTGGTAGGCCGTCAGAGACATCGCCATCGAATTAATACCGTTTTTGAGCATATCCAGCTCACCCAGCATATGGCCTTCTACACGACTGTCGAGCTGCCCGCGACGAATGCGGTCAACGGTGTTAACCATGTTGCGGATAGGCCCTGTGACATCGCGCATCAGCCGGTATGCAAACAGCAACGCAATACACATACAGATAATCAGCAGCAACGTAGCAACAAACACTTCTTTGTATTGCTGTAAGCGCACCGAGCGCAGATCCAACTCAACTGCGATATAGCCAAGATGCGGGTTTTCGGCGCTGGTGGAATCGATAAATCGGTCTTCTGAGATGATCGGCGTGCGCAGGATTAACGAATCCCCATGCTTGGAAAGCATCAGGTCGTTAGGCATCGGCACTCCTTTGGGGAGCTGTAGCAACGAATAGTTATGGTGATAGTTTGAAGTCACAAACAGATCGTTATTATCGTCGAAAACGGCGATGGAACGCACGATATCAGAATGACGGCGATGCAGCAGGCCAATCAACTGTCGCACCGCTTCGCGACTGCGGAAGGTCATGCCATATTCGCTCGCCACGGCAAGTGGCTCAATGATACTGGCACCGGAATCCACCAATTGAGCTTGTAACTCATTGTATCTATGAACAACGAAGAAGGTACTGAGCAGCAAACCAATCAATAAAGTGGGGGCTAAAATCAGTACCATCATGCGCGCACGCAGGCTGTATTTGGTCATGTGGGTCCAATGTGGGAGAATTGGTGGCAGATATCATTATTAGCGAAAGCTAAAACCAACGACAAATCGATAAAACATGGCTCAATTTTACTCTCCGGGACGCCGTGTGGCGACCCGACAAACCATAACTGTGACGGCAACCGACCTTGATCCTTTTGGCCAAGGCGTTGCACGCCACAATGGTAAAGCTATCTTTATTTCTGGCCTATTGCCAGATGAGCAAGCCGAAGTCACTTTAACCGAAGATAAAAAACAGTTCGCTCGGGCCAAAGTAAAACGTTTACTGACCCGCAGCCCAGAGCGCGTAGCGCCACGCTGCCCGCATTTTGGTATCTGCGGCGGCTGCCAGCAGCAACATGCCAGTGAACCCTTACAGCAGAGAAGCAAATCGGCTTCTCTTCAGCGCCTGATTAGCCGCGAAACGGGTTTGGATATCATACCAGAATCTGTTATTAGCGGGCCAGAATACGGCTACCGTCGGCGTGCGCGTTTAGGATTGCAGTTCCAGCCGAAACAACAGCAGCTGGTGATGGGGTTTCGCAAGTCAGGTTCTAATGATTTAGTGCCTATTAAAGCGTGCCCTGTATTAGCGCCCGCGCTGGCATCGCTTTTGCAACCGCTGCATGAATGTCTGGCCGAAATGAAGGCCGTTCGCCGTTTAGGCCATGCCGAGCTGGTGTTAGCCGATAATGGCCCCGTGTTGGTATTGCGCCATCTTGATCCGTTGAAAGAACAAGATTTGGCTCGATTGCACAATTTTAGTGCGCAGCATCACGTTATGCTCTACCTGCAAGGTAATGACGACGAACTGGTTAAGCTGTGTGATGACGCACCGTTTTATCAGGTCGATGGGCTGCGATTATTTTTTAGCCCAAGAGATTTTATTCAGGTCAACGACGCCGTGAATCAACATATGGTTGCGCAGGCGTTGGAGTGGCTAGAAGTAGAATCGACAGATCGGGTGTTAGATCTGTTCTGTGGCATGGGCAACTTCACATTACCGTTAGCAAAACGCGCAAAACAGGTGGTCGGCGTTGAAGGTGTTGCTACGCTGGTAGCAAATGGTCTGTATAATGCCCAGATTAATGCATTGAATAACGTCGAGTTCTTCCAGCACAACTTGGAGGAGGATGTGACTCTGCAGCCATGGGCTAAACTTGGGTTTGATAAAGTGTTGTTAGATCCAGCGCGAGCCGGCGCCGCAGGCGTCATGGACCACATTGTTAAACTAGCACCGCAGAAGGTGGTTTATGTTTCCTGTAATCCCACCACGCTGGCGCGTGACAGTCAGGTTTTAATCGCAGCGGGTTACCGAATGGAACGCGTGCGAATGCTAGATATGTTTCCCCACACGGGGCATTTAGAGTCGATGGCGTTGTTTGTTGCGTCGTAGTACGGCTCAAGTTGATGAGTAAAAGGGAGAGGATATGGTTGCGGTAAGAAGTGCCCATTTAAATACGGCTGGTGAATTTGCCCTCGATGAGTGGGTGAAGAGCCTGAATCTGTCGAACCAGCAGTCGTGTGAGCGTCTCTCTGCAACTTGGCGTTATTGTCAGCAAAAAACACTTAACCATCCTGACGCAGCATTGTTACTGTGGCGCGGCGTTGAAATGGTGGAAATTCTCTCCACGCTCAGCATGGACAACGACAGTATGCGCACCGCGCTGCTGTTTCCGCTGGTGGAAGCCAAGGTCATCGACCGTGGAACCGTCGAAGAAGATTTTGGTAAAGAGATCACCAATCTGGTACATGGCGTGCTGGAAATGGATGCTATCCGCGCGTTAAAAGCCACCCAAAATGACTCCGGCGCCTCCGAGCAGGTGGATAATATCCGCCGCATGCTGCTGGCGATGGTGGAAGATTTCCGTTGCGTGGTGATAAAGCTGGCTGAGCGTATTGCTCATCTACGCGAAGTCAAAGATGCGCCGGAAGAAGAACGCGTATTAGCGGCCAAAGAGTGTTTCAACATCTATGCGCCGTTGGCAAATCGTCTGGGTATTGGACAGCTAAAGTGGGAGCTAGAAGATTTCTGCTTCCGTTACCTGCATCCCGATGAATATAAAAAGATTGCCAAGCTACTGCATGAACGCCGTATCGATCGTGAACAGTTCATTGACGATTTTGTTGAAGCGCTGCGCAAGGAAATGGCCAAAGAAGGTGTCAAAGCCGAAATTTATGGCCGACCAAAACACATCTACAGCATCTGGCGCAAAATGCAGAAAAAGGCGTTGGCGTTTGATGAGCTATTTGATGTGCGCGCTGTACGCATCGTGGTTGAGCGCTTGCAGGACTGTTATGCGGCACTGGGGATAGTGCACACTCACTATCGTCATTTGCCTAATGAATTTGACGACTATGTGGCTAACCCGAAACCTAATGGCTATCAGTCGATTCATACCGTCGTTTTAGGCCCGCGCGGTAAAACGCTAGAGATTCAGATCCGTACACGCCAGATGCATGAAGATGCCGAGCTGGGCGTTGCGGCGCACTGGAAATACAAAGAGGGGCCGCAGGCGGCGGGTCGTTCTGGCTACGAAGGCCGAATTGCATGGCTGCGTAAACTGATTGCGTGGCAAGAAGAGATGGCGGATTCCGGCGAGATGCTGGATGAGGTACGCAGCCAGGTATTTGACGATCGTGTTTATGTGTTTACGCCAAAAGGCGACGTCGTAGATCTCCCCGCGGGCTCAACGCCGCTTGATTTTGCCTACCACATTCACAGCGACGTCGGTCATCGCTGCATCGGTGCCAAAATTGGTGGCCGCATCGTGCCGTTCACCTATCAGCTACAGATGGGCGATCAGGTTGAAATTATCACCCAGAAGCAGCCAAACCCAAGCCGCGACTGGCTGAACCCGAACCTTGGTTATGTGACAACCAGCCGTGGACGCGCCAAAATCCATAACTGGTTCCGCAAGCAAGATAAGGACAAAAATATCCTTGCTGGTCGCCAAATTCTAGACGATGAGCTTGAGCGTTTGGATATAAGCCTGAAAGAGGCTGAGAAGCTGCTGATCCCGCGTTATAACGTCAACTCAATGGATGAGGTTCTGGCGGCGATAGGCGGCGGCGATATTCGCGTTAACCAAATGGTTAACTTCCTACAGGGCAAAACGAATAAGCCAAGTGCGGAAGAAGCCGATCGGGAAGCGCTAAAACAGCTCACGCAAAAAGGCCAATCTCAGTCACGTAGTGATAAGAGCAGCGGACGCGTTGTGGTGGAAGGTGTTGGTAATTTAATGCACCACATTGCACGTTGCTGCCAGCCGATCCCTGGGGATGAAATTATCGGCTTTATCACTCAAGGGCGCGGTATTTCAATCCATCGCTCTGATTGCGATCAGCTGAATGAATTACGCTCCCATGCGCCTGAACGTATCATTGACGCGGTATGGGGCGAAAGCTACTCCAGTGGCTATTCGCTGGTGGTTCGCGTGATGGCTAACGATCGTAGTGGTCTGTTACGTGATATCACCACCATTCTCGCCAATGAGAAGGTTAACGTGCTGGGCGTTGCCAGCCGTAGCGATACCAAAAAACAGTTGGCAACGATTGATATGGATATCGAGATCTATAACCTGCAGGTGCTTGGACGTGTACTGGCGAAGTTAAATCAGTTGCCGGATGTTATTGATGCACGCCGCTTGCACGGTGGAAAAGCAGAAAAATAACTAGCTATAAATAGAGGTGACGCTATTCGTCACCTCTATTTATATTAAGATAATTCTATTTTTAATAAAAATCCTATTAAATTAGGTTTAACTATTAATATGTAATCTAATTTTGATTTATATTTTTAGTTTCTATTTATCAGCCTGTTACCGTTTTCTTTCTCGTTATCAATCATGATTTTTGTTTCATGATGGTGCTCATTTTATGAGTCTCACGATGCATCTCTGGATAATTATTTACATCTGACTTATTATCAAGAAAATATTCACTGAGTATGCGCCCTCAGTTGTGTCTTTTAGACAATAATCCTAAAGAGAATAATCTACTCATGAGAAAATTCTGGTTTGGCTTATGAGCTCAAATAATCTTTTTTTCCGGTTGCTAAGCCAGCGTCAGGACGTAATAACGGTAATGTTGTTCGTTATCAGTGCAGCCTGTTTTACACTTTTTTATTACAAAACTGAAACAACCGTTAAGCAGATGGAATTTTTGCTTAAACTTTCCAGTGCCCGCAGCGACTTTCTCTCTCTCTCCGCGTCTACGTTTTATAATATAGATAATCGAAAAACGAACGAGCGGCTCAAAGACAGCCAATTACAAGCTTTGCAGTGGAGTTATTCAAACTATATTAATTTGCTACACAGCTTTTCAATTCCTAAGGGGTTAAAAGAAATTGAAGAAACGGCGTCAAACGAATTATTTAACCGAGTTATCAATGCTAGGCATGGTGATTCGGGGACCACGGTATTACCGTCGAATACCCAAAACTTTAGAGCGATTATTGAAGAGTCGTTAGAGGAAATAAAATATACGTTTCATTGGCAGTTAATACTGCTGATCTTAATCCCCTTTCTTATTGCCGTTATCCGCACGCTACATGGACTCTACTATATAGATATCTTTGATAAGATGAATAAAGACTACTATATGGATTTTTTGACCAAAGCCTATAATCGCCGATATATTCCTAAGATTAAAAAACGTGCTGATTTAGACTATGTTCTTGCTATCGATATCGACCACTTCAAACAAATCAATGATAGCTATGGTCATGATATTGGTGATGAAGCTTTGTACAAATGTACGAAGATTATGCAGGGTAATATCAAGGCGAGTGACATTGTTGTTCGCATGGGAGGCGATGAGTTTGTGGTCTTTTTGTTTAATGCCACCTTGCAGGATGCCAAGCATGTTACTGAGCAAATTTTGCATGATATCAATGATGAGAAACTCTATATTTCTGAGAGCGTGACGGCAAAAATGACCGTTTCAATTGGTGTCGCGAAGTTTGATAATGATATTTCCACGACAATGAAACTGGCAGATGTTAACTTATACGAGTCGAAGAGTCGCGGTAAGAAACAGTTCACCTTCTGAGCACTAGTTCGTATGAAAAAAAATAAATTGGCATTTATAGAGAGCTACTCTCTCAAGACGATTGTTCTGTCGGTATTCGTGTTTTTTACCACGTTTATTGTCATCTTTATTCTTTATCTCCAGTTTCAGCAAGAGAACCATGCGCTGAATCGGATGAGTGAAAAGGTCATCACGTCTAAAGGGGAAACGGTAAAAAGCATGCTGGAGCACTATATCAATGTGCCCAAGCAGTCGAATGCCGCCGTAGCCACGTCACTGAAAGCCATGGATTTTAGTGAAACCAGCGATCAAATGCCGTTTATAAAAGAAATTTTGCTGCAAACCATGGGACGAATTTTTTCGGGTGACAAGTATTTAAGCATGGTGGCGCTTGGTACGAGGGATGGTCACTATATCGGCGTCGGTCGGAATAACATTACGGATAAAGAATACCTCATCCTGAAGTCGCGTGTCACACAGGGTCGGCTGAATTACTACAATGGTCTTTCTCAGGATGAAAAACCACGAGAAAGCATTGAAAACTACGACGTTAGCCAACGACCTTGGTTCCGTTATGTTGATCAAAGTAAACAATCCTCATGGACCAAAGCCTATCGAGACTTCAACTCAGATAGCGGCATCAGCATCTCTTTTAGCTCTCCCGTTTATGACAAAAAAAATCGCTACATTGGCGTTATCTCAAGCGATCTGCGTTTAAGCCGATTTAGTCGCTACCTGATGGAACTGACAAAAAATGAAAACAACGTCATTTTTATTGTTAACGGTTCTAATCAGATCATTGCGTCTTCTAAAGATGATTATCTTATTTCTGATCTCTCATTTGGCATTGCCGATCAGGACGGTGGTGGGCTGGTTTCGGTCATGGACAGCACCGATCCGTTAATAAAATCGACGGTTAAGATCCTGCAAAATAACCCTAGCGAAGTGGAGCGTATTCAATCCGGTAGTTCCATGTACTTTGGTAAGGTAATGCCGGTTGGAAACGATCTTAATTTACCGGGATGGCGGATTGTGGTGCTGTCAGCTCAGGATGACTTAACCGGCGACTTACTGAGTAATCGTATTATTACTATTATCCTTTCGGTCATTATATTTGCACTGGGTTCATTGATCGCGGTGAAATTACTCTCGATGGTAACGAACCCGATATTAGATATTGCGCGACAAGCGCCGATGATTGCCCGCCGAAAATGGAAACCAAGCCTTAATCATCAGGCGCAATTTTCTGAAATTAGGGTGCTGAATACCGCCTTTGCACAAATGTCGGATGAGTTAGAAGGCATGTTCCTAAAGCTAGAAAATCAGCTCAACATTGATGAAGACACTAAGCTGCTGACTCGCAGAGGATTGCTGGGTAAGTTCCGAGAATGCCATGAAGAGCAGGGTGGTTATACGATTGGATTGCTCGCGATTGTCGCTTTAAGCAATTTTAATGCTATCACCAGCAGTTTAGGACGTAGCTACGGCAGAGATTTTGTTTCACGCTTTATTCAAGACTTACAGGCAATTTTGCCAGCTGGGACATGGCTTGCGCGGGATGCCGAAGAGCGGTTTATTATTTGCTATCCGGGCGTAAAAACGCAGGATTTCTGCTTAGCAGAGCAACATAAATTTGAGCGTTTCTTCAGAGGATTAGATGTAGAGCATGATGCAGACGGGCAGGTATATGCGGGAAATACTGGCTTTGTGCATGACGTTATCAATCCGAGCACGCTCAATGACAGTATTATGGATGCTTATATTGCGCTCAAATTTGCCTGCAGCAAAGGCAACGGTTACAGCATGCTGTATCACTCAGATATTCGCGCCGAGGAAATCCTCAATATTAATATGCTGCGCCATCTAAAAAGTGCGCTAGCGTTGAACGAGTTCTTCTTGGTATTCCAACCGATTGTGAATTTGACTACGCGTAATATTACCGGCGCGGAATGCTTAATTCGTTGGCGTAATGCAGAACTTGGCATGGTGGGACCCGATCACTTTATTCCTCTGGCGGAAGATACGGGCTTTATTGTTCCTCTCGGAGCGTGGGTTTTAGATAACGCCTGTATGCAACTGAGTGAAAAACTTTCTAGCGGCGAATGGCCAAGCGACTTTAAATTGCACGTGAATATTTCACTGGTACAGCTCATGCAGCAAGATTTTGCGCACAGTCTTTTTGCTACGCTGGCTCGGCATAATATTACGCCGCACAACATCTCGATTGAAATTACTGAAACGAGCATGATGAAAGAAACCGAAATCTTGATGGAAACTATTAGCACTATCCGCCGTGGAGGTATTTCTGTTGCTATTGATGATTTTGGGTCAGGTTTCTCAAGTCTCTCTTATCTGCATAAGCTTGAGTTTGATACCTTAAAAATCGATAAAGATTTCGTTAGCGATGTTCTTACCGATAGCCGCAATGAATCAATCGTGTCGGCGGTGATCCGACTTTCCCACGGTTTTAGTGTTCCATTGGTGGCCGAAGGGGTTGAAACTGCGGAAGTTGCTGACAAACTACAGGCAATGGGCTGCCAAAAAGCACAGGGGTATTACTTTGCTCGGCCGATGCCGCTCAGCGAGTGGCCTGATATCGGGAAGGTCTTACCCTAATCCTCGCCAGACGATGTGTCAAAGCCGTGAGATTAAATGTTTTATTGGCTCAGGTGACGGGTTTCGGACGCTAAGAACTCCAATAGGATAGGCGAACGAAACCTTCCACCGTCATTATGTTGATACTGAGTCAATCTCAAATCTGCCCCTTTGGTACAATATCATCGTTAAAACTCAGCCGCTTGCGGTCTGCTTCCTCTTCACGCAACGGTTCAACTTCTCGCAGCGTTTCTTTGCAGCGGATAACCAACTCTTGATATTCGCGGGTGCCTGCGCGTTTCCAACTCAATTCTTGTTCGCTGAGCTCGCGTATCACGCGGGCGGGGCTGCCAACCACCAGCTTATTTGCGTCAAATTTTGCGGCGGCTTTCACAAAAGCTGCTGCGCCAATAATAGTGTTTTCACCGATGTCTGCGCCATCCATCACTACGGCATTCATGCCAACGAGCGCATTACGACGAATGCGGCAGCCGTGCAGAATTGCGCCGTGGCCGATATGCCCATCGATTTCCACCACGGTGTCCTGTTGTGGGAATCCATGCATGACACAGTTATCTTGAATGTTCGCGCCATCTTGCACCACGATACGGCCAAAGTCGCCGCGCAAGCTGGCGTTAGGCCCGATATATACGCGTTTGCCGATAATCACATCGCCAATTAAAACCGCGGTAGGGTGAACGAAACTGCTGCTGTCGACTACGGGGATTAAGCCATCAATCTGATACACGGGCATCGTTAAGTCTCCTTAATGTGTAAGGCTTTCACGGGGTAATCCGCCAAAGCGGCGATAATAGGCGACCGCTGGCTGGGGGAGTTCACCGATGGTGGTTTCTGTTTTTTCACTCACATAGCGCGTGGCGGCATGATCGATGCGCTGGTAAATATTGATACACAGGTTACGGGCGATCTGTCCTTCCCACTGGTTCGGCAAGAGCGCATCGGGTAATAGCGGATCTTTCAAAACCACGCGGCGATAGTAGTGGATCAACAGCAAACGCAGCTGAAAGCAGCGCTCAGGAGTGAGCTCTTCTTCTGGTGTATCTCGTAGCAGCGTCATGAGTGGGCGAAACGATGCGATAAACTCATGATAATACTCCGCGACTTCATTCAGGGACCAACTGGTGGAAACCAGCTCTTTCAAGCTCTGTTCTGAGCGGTTATAAGGATAGTCAGCGCGGAAATAGATAACTGATTCGCTGGCGTTCAGCTCGCTTAGCATGGCAGGAACATCGTTCTGTTCCCGTGCGGGAGCAGCCATCAGCGAACTGTTCATTTGACCAAAACCAAGCCAACTGAGCGCTTTTTTCAATCGGACTCGCTCTGCTTTACTCGCCATTTCGAGCAACAACAAATCCCACTGCCCATCCCATTCTGGCTGTTCGCTGAGATAGATTTTGCTTTCTGCATGACGAAACTGATTCATGCCGCGCTCTGTGACGCGATAATAGCTGCGACGGCCTAATTTTATGACGTCCAGCCATCCCTCTTTTTGCAGCCGAAAAATGGAGGTGCGGACAAAACGATCGCCAAAACCAAGCGGCTCAAGCAGCGCGCTTAGGCTACCTAACCAAACCTCACCGCCACGATGGCTGAGTGCATCGCCATACAAAGAGATAATCAGTGACGTACCGCTGATCGGCTGGGCATCCAGCGCATGACGAATAAAGTCGTCAATTTTGTGTTCCATTATTCTTTACCGGTCAGTTTTTAGTGTGTCATCACAGTAGCATAACCGGATGAAAAGTTGTGGGATCTTCCAAACAGCGCGGAATGGTTCCCTCCCCTGATAAGGGGAGGGTTAGGGTGGGGATTGGTTACCGTCCCCGACAATCCACCACGCGAACGGCTTTACCCTCTGAGCGCGGAATATCACCGCAGTTGACGATGCTGACCTGAGTGCTCACGCCGACCATCGATTTAATATGGTGGCGCAGCTGGTGGCAGATATCACAGCGCTGGTCGTGGTTGAGAACGTTAGGTTCTTTCAGTTCAACTTTGACCGACAGGTTATCTAAATTACCTTTGCGCGTGACTTCCAACTGGTAGTGCGGCGACAGCTCGCGGAACTTCATAATCTGTTCTTCAAGCTGAGAAGGGAACACGTTTACGCCGCGAATAATCAACATATCGTCGGATCGACCGGTGATCTTATCCATGCGACGCATATTGCGTGCCGATCCCGGCAACAAGCGGGTAAGATCGCGGGTACGATAGCGGATCACCGGCATCGCCTCTTTGGTTAGCGTGGTGAAAACCAACTCTCCTGCTTCACCGTCTGGCAGCACTTGGCAGCTATCGGGATGAATGATCTCAGGGTAGAAATGATCTTCCCAGATAGTTGGACCGTCGGCATATTCGGCGCACTCCATCGCCACACCAGGGCCCATCACTTCAGACAGACCATAAATATCTAGCGCTTTGATCCCCATACGGGTTTCGATTTCGCTACGTAGAGAATCAGTCCAAGGCTCTGCGCCGAATACGCCCAAGCGCAGTGAACACCCGCGGGCATCGCCGCCCATTTTGCGCTCGAGCTCGTCAATCAGCGTCAGGCAATAAGAAGGCGTGACCATGATGACATCGGGTTTGAAGTCGAGGATTAACTGCGCCTGTTTTTCCGTTTGCCCGCCGGACATCGGGATGACGGTTGCACCGAGTCGCTCAGCGCCGTAATGCGCGCCTAAACCCCCAGTGAATAACCCGTAGCCGTAGGCTACATGAATTTTGTCTTTGGCCGTCGCTCCCGCGGAACGCAAACAGCGGGCTACAATATCCGCCCAGTTATCGATATCCTGTTGGGTATAACCGACTACCGTAGGGCGACCGGTCGTTCCCGACGACGCATGTACGCGAACCACTTGTTCCATCGGCACCGCGAAGGTATCGAAAGGATAGTTATCGCGCAGGTCTTGCTTCGTGGTGTAGGGGAATTTCGCAATGTCGCTCAGTTGCTTAAAGTCATCAGGATGAACGCCAGCCGCATCGAATTTGCGCTTGTACATCGGCACGTTGTTATAAGCGTGATGCAGCGTCCACTTCATACGCTCTAGCTGCAATGCCTGAATTTCATCACATGAGGCGAATTCAATCGGGTCAATGTGCGGTAATGTCTTAGTCATGTTTGCCATTCCTGATAATATTTTTCTTAGTATTTGAATCGCGCTCACAGGCTCTGGTTTGTAGGGACAGAGGCAGAGGGATCAGACACGCTCGATAATCATGGCGATGCCTTGCCCTACGCCGATGCACATGGTGCAAAGTGCGTAGCGCCCGCCGCGCCGTTCCAGTTCAAAGGTGGCTGCCAAGGCCAAACGTGCACCGCTCATGCCAAGCGGATGACCGAGTGCTATGGCTCCGCCGTTTGGGTTCACGTGTTCGGCATCGTCAGGAAGGCCAAGCTGACGCATCACGGCCAGGGACTGCGCCGCAAAGGCTTCGTTAAGCTCAATGACGTCCATTTGGTTCAGACTTAAACCGGCCAGTTCCAGCACTTTACGCGTTGCTGGAAGCGGGCCGATCCCCATAATGCGTGGTTCAACGCCGCAAGTGGCGGTGGCGACAATGCGCGCTCTTGGTGTCAGTCCTTGAGCGATAGCCAGTGCCTCAGATGCAACGATCAGCGCGGCAGCACCGTCGTTAACCCCTGAGGCATTTCCGGCTGTCACGCTGCCCGGCATGCGGAAGGGCGTTTTCAGGTTTTGCAATTGCTCCAGCGTGGTTTCTGGACGAGGATGTTCATCCTGTGTCACGCGGATTTCCGCTCCTTTTTTTCCTTTCAAAACTACCGGAACAATTTCTTGCCCTAACACGCCTGAAGCCTGCGCTTTCGCGGTACGCTGTTGGCTGCGCAGTGCAAAGGCATCCTGATCGGCGCGGCTGATATTGAACTGAGCGGCCACGTTTTCGGCGGTTTCTGGCATGGAGTCGGTGCCAAAAGATCCCTGCATGAGCGGATTAACAAAGCGCCAGCCGATAGTGGTATCGAATATTTGTGCCTGACGGCTGAAGGCGCTGTCGGCTTTGCCCATCACCAGCGGAGCACGCGTCATAGATTCCGCGCCTCCGGCCAACATCAGCTGAGCGTCACCGGCTTTAATGCTGCGAGCAGCAAAGGCCAGCGCATCTAAACCAGAGCCGCACAGGCGATTGATGGTAGTACCGGACACAGTTTGTGGTAATCCAGCCAATAACGCTGCCATACGAGCTACGTTACGGTTGTCTTCTCCAGCCTGATTGGCGCAGCCAAGGATCACGTCATCGACGCGCTCCCAGTCCAACGCGGGATAACGGGCGATCAAGGCTTGCAATGGAATAGCGGCCAAATCATCGGCGCGCAGACTGGCTAACGCACCGGCATAGCGGCCAATGGGGGTGCGAACGCCGTCGCAGATAAAAGCGTGATTCATGGCTGCTCTCCTTGCTGTTCTAAAAGGGAATGACCAAGACGGTGCGCACGGCCACGAAACCACGCGACGGTTTTGCCATCTTGGTTTGTGATCTCAACGTCGTATAGACCGGTTTTCTTGCCCTGATGGCGCACTTCTGCGCAGGCAGTTAAACGATCGCCGCTAAATCCGGGGCGGATAAAATCAATGGAACAGCCAGAAGCCACGGCGGCTAATCCTTGGTTGTTGCAGGCATAGGCAAACGCAGTATCGGCGAGGCTAAAAAGTTGCCCGCCGTGACAGGTTTGGTGCCCGTTAAGCATGTTAGGGGCGATAGTCATACTGACCTGAGCGAAACCGCTATCAACACGGTCGATGGTCATCCCCATAGACTGTGCGCAGGTATCTTGAGCAAACATCTGCTCGGCGCAGCGTTGTGCTAGATGAGTCGGCGATGTGGCGTTCATCAATGAGGCTCCTGAGTAGCAAGCGAAACGTAGCCAGCCGCCAGTTGGCGCAATAGCGGCGCTGGGCGATAGCGGGTGTCGGCATAGAAGTGATTAAGGTTTTCGAGCGTGGTGAGAATATGCTGCCAGCCAAGCTGGGTACCCCAGGCTAATGGGCCTGCGGGATAATTCACTCCCAGACGCATCGCCAAATCGATATCTTCGGCGCTGGCGATCCCTTTGTTCACCACGTCGAGCGCCTCGTTGCACAACATGGCAACCGTGCGAAGGGTTAACAACGCGGGATAATCAGGAAGAACAATGACGTTTTTGCCTAAGGATTGTAGGAAGCGAATGACTAACGCCGTTTGCGCTGCGCTATTAACGCTGGCCGCGCTAATAGCGATGGCCGAAGCCTGTTGATGATTCACTGAAAGATCGAACTGAACCACGGGCGTTCTCGTTTCTGCAGCGGCTTGTGATGATAATTTACCATTTGTTAACATAAATGTAACTTCATCGAGGCGCAAAAAAGGAGACGATTCGGTACTCTCTTTGTGTTCTTCAATCGCGATCCCATTTTGTTGCAAAAGCGCAGCAAATTCAGGCAGCGCCGACCAGCGCCCGTGAGCGCTAATTCGTTGCGGCATTGCGCCAGTTTCAATCGGTGCAAACTCAGGGGGAATAGGTTGAATATCGCTCTGGTAGCGATAAAAACCACGACCACTTTTACGCCCTAAATGCCCAGCTTCTACCAGCTCTTTCTGCACCAGCGAGGGCTGAAAGCGAGGATCAGAGCCGAAGGCATGAAACACCGATTCCGTTACCGCATAGTTCACGTCGTGGCCAATTAAATCGGTTAGCTGCAACGGCCCCATCGCAAAGCCGCCCGCATCGCGCAACACGGCATCTAGCGTGGCCGGTGTCGCTATCTGCTCTTCTAACGCACGTAGGGTTTCCGCATAGAAAGGACGGGCAACGCGGTTAACGATAAAACCAGGCGTCGAACGACAAACCACAGGCTGTTTTTTCCATGCCACGGCCAGTTCTCGCAGCGCATTGAGCGTATCTGCATCGGTTTCTAAACCTCGTACAATTTCGACCAGCTTCATCACCGGCGCGGGATTGAAAAAATGCAATCCAGCCATACGCTGCGGGTGTTTCAGGGCGCTGGCAATGGCGGTAATTGATAGCGAAGAGGTGTTGCTGGCAAACAATGTTTGCGGTGAACAAATGGCTTCCAGATCGCGAAACAGGCTTTGTTTGATCTCGAGGCGCTCGGCAATGGCTTCGATCACTAAAGTGCAAGGCGCCAGCTCGGTGAGCGCAGTAGCAATTTGAATCCGCGTTAAAAGCTGTTGAGTGGTATGAGCATCTGCTTTACCTGCGTCCACGCGCTGTTGCAGGCGTTGATGTAAAGCGCTTAACGCACGCGATGAGGCTTCGGCGTTAACGTCAAAAAGCATGACGCTATGTCCTGCGCTGGCGGCAACCTGAGCAATACCAATGCCCATTGTCCCCGCGCCAATCACGCCAATAGAGCCTTGTAGCAAAGGAGAAGGCATCATTATTTCCCCTTAAATTCAGGCTGGCGTTTCTGGAAGAACGCGCTCACACCTTCGCGATAGTCTTCGCTACGGCCACCGAGGCGTTGCAGATCCCGTTCGAGATCCAACTGTTGATCGAGCGTGTTGGTGGCGGCGCTGTACATCGCTTTTTTAATTAATCCCAAACCATAGGTTGGCTGGGTCGCGAGATGCTGAGCGAGTTCTTGTGTGCGTGCTGCGAGCATTTCAGGTTCAACAACCTGCCAGATCATGCCCCATTCCAACGCCTGCTGAGCGCTGATCTTATCGCCCAACAGCGCCATTCCCATGGCACGTGCATGACCGGCTAAGCGAGGTAAGAACCAGCTGCCGCCGGAGTCTGGCACCAGACCTAAACGGCAAAATGATTGAATAAAGCTGGCGTTAGCGCTGGCGATCACAATGTCACACGCTAAAGCAATAGCGGCACCGGCACCGGCGGCAACGCCGTTAACTGCGCAAACGATCGGTTTTGGCAGGGCGGTCATACGGCGGATCAGCGGATTATAGAAACGCTCAACGGACAGCCCTAGGTCGGGAGCCGCTTGCTCAACGCTGACGTTGCGATCGTTCAGATCTTGTCCTGCACAGAAACCACGTCCTGCGCCGGTGAACAGAACGCAGCGTACGGCCTCATCGCGTTCGGCGATGTTTAATGCTTCGCTAAGCTGGCGGTGCATTTCGTCATTGAAGCTGTTTAAACGGTCGGGGCGATTGAGCGTGATAGTTAGAACGCCAGCCTCAATGTGAGTAAGTACCATGTTTTCATCAGAGGAAGTCATAGGATTAGCGTCCTTTAAATTCAGGTGAACGTTTTTCAAAAAAGGCGGCGATGCCTTCTGCGCGATCGTCAGTCCCTGCTAATGAGACAAAATGCTGGCGCTCCAGATTTAATCCCTGTGAAAGCGTGGTTTCCTGCGCAGCCTTAAGCGCCGATTTCGCCGCACGCAGCGCGAGCGGCGATTGCTGGCTAATGCGCGTGGCAATTTGCTGGGCGCGTTCCAGCGTCAGTTCGGTAACGCAGATTTCACTGATGAGCTGAGCATCTCGCGCCTGCTGCGCGTTAATCGGCTCACCGGTCAGCACCATCTGGGAGGCGAGAGATTTCCCGACGTTGCGCAGTAAACGTTGGGTGCCTCCGGCTCCGGGCATCAACCCTAGGGTGATTTCAGGCAATCCGAAGCGCGCATTTTCGCCGCTCACCACGATGTCGCAGGCCAGCGCTAGCTCGCAGCCAGCACCAAGCGCGTAGCCATTGACGGCGGCGATAATCGGTTTGCTGATGGCATTGAAGCGCTGCCATACCTGTGGACGGCGGTCGATAATGGCATCTGCCACTTTTTGTTGCTGGAGCTCGCGTAAATCGGCTCCGGCGGCAAAGCAGCGCGAGGAGCCGGTGATCACCACGGCGCCAATGCTGTCATCGCTATCGGCGTTTTCTAAATGACTGACTAACAACTCTAAACAGGCGGTGCTCAGGGCGTTACGTGCATCAGGGCGATTAAGCGTTAGGGTTAAAACCCGCTGTTGCTGGTGGCGTAAAATCCAGTCGTTGCTCATGGGATTTCCTTAGACGTCGAAGTCGAGCACTACGCCGTCGCCTTTCGGCCACGACTGGCAACTGAGGATATAACCGGCTGCGAGCTGATCGGGTTCTAGGCTGTAATTGACCCCCATTTCTACTTCGCCAGATTTGAGTTTGCATTTGCAGGTAGCGCATACGCCGCCTTTGCAGGCATAGGGTAAATCGGCACCTTGGCGCAGCGCCGCGTCCAGAATGCTGTCATCCTGTGCGCTCATGGCGATATTCACGCGGCGGCCATCCAACTGGATTTCCACCATGGTTTGCTCTCGCTCGGTCATATTCGCAGGGCGCACGCTGACACCGGCGGTATTGAAGCGTTCACTGTGAATATTTTCCGCCGCCATTCCCGCGGCTTCGAGCGTGGTGTTGACGTCGTCCATCATACTTTCAGGGCCGCAGATAAACGCTTGATCGAACGTGGTGAAGTCCAGCAGTGATTTGCCCATCAGGCTTAAACGTTCGCTGTCGATACGGCCATTAAGCAGCGGGCTGTCCAAGCTTTCTTGGCTAAACAAATAGAGAATTTGCAAACGCTGCGGGAAGCGGTTTTTTAGATCGCACAGCGCTTCTTTAAACATGATGGAGCGGCTGGTGCGGTTACCGTAAATCAGGGTGAATTCACTTTTCGGCTCGAGAAGCAGCGTGGTTTTAATGATCGAGAGCATTGGGGTGATGCCCGAACCTGCCGCGATAGCCAGATAGTTGCCTTGGCGTTCGCTGGTAGGCTGATAGCCAAAGCGCCCCTGTGGCAACATCACTTCTAGCGCATCGCCTACGTTAAGCTGCTGATTGATGAAAGAGGAAAAGCGCCCTTGATGGATAGCTTTCACGCCAATCTGTAGCACGCCATCCTGCGGCGAGCTGCAAATGGAGTAGCAACGGCGCAGCTCTTCGCCATTAACGTTGGCCTTGAGCGTGAGATACTGCCCCGGCTTATAACGGTAATGCGCTTTTAACTCGTCAGGTACTCGCAGCGTAATCGCTACGGCCTCTGAGGTTTCCCGCTCAATGGCGGCAATACTTAAACGGTGAAATACGGTCATTTTTTTCGCGACCTCTTAAATGCATTTGAAGTAATCGAAAGGCTCAAGACACTGCTTGCAGCGGTACAACGCTTTACAGGCGGTGGAGCCAAATTCGCTGATCTTCTGAGTTTCATGGCTGCCGCATTGCGGGCACTGCACCGCGCCGGAGGAAAGCGGCTTTTCACAGGCCAGTCCTTGCGGAGGCGCAACGCCGTATTCACGCAGGCGCTTTTTGGCTTCGGCATTCATCCAGTCGGTTGTCCATGCCGGACTGAGCCGGATTTCGACTTTGATCGGGGAAAAGCCAGCGTCGGTTAGCGTGGTTTGAATCGCGTCGATGAGAAACTCCGTTGCAGGGCAGCCGGAGTAGGTGGGGGTAAACGTGACCAGCCAGCCGTTTGTCAGAGGGGCAACGCCGCGTACCATGCCAAGATCGGTGATAGAAAGTACCGGCAATTCAGGATCGCTAATCTCATGCAGGCATTGCCAGATCTGATGGATCTCTGGCGTTAACAGGCTATTGAGTGGTTGACGTTGTTCCATGATCTTCTCCTGTTCCCCGTTGCAGCGTTACCAGCGACAGCCCGGATAAGCGCGCTGTAGAAACTGCATTTCAGCCAGCATGAATCCAAGATGTTCCGTGTGTTTGCCTTGTTTTCCGCCGTGGCGGTAGGCCTCTTCTTCAGGAAGCTGTAACGTGGCGTCTTGCAGAACTTGCTGCACGATTTGCAGCCACGGAGCCTTAAGGCTTTCAGGATTGACGGCAATGCCTTGCTCAGCGAGACGACGTTCTACGTCATCGCTGTGGAATAGTTCGCCGGTAAAACGCCACAGATCGTTGATCGCCTGCTGCATTTTTTTCTGGCTCAGTTCGGTGCCGTCACCAAGGCGGATCATCCAGCCACGGCTGAAACGTAGGTGGTATTCAGCCTCTTTCAGTGATTTAGCACCGATAGCGGCCAGCTGTGGATCGCTGCTTTGGCTTAAGCCTTGATGCAGCAGAAAATGATAGGTATCGAGGAAAAACTGGCGCACCAAGGTGTCGTTAAAGCCGCCGTTCGGCTGTTCAGCTAAAAGCAGATTGCAGAACGCCAGATCGTCGCGCCCAAATGCCAAGCTATCTTCGTCGATATTCTCACCGGATAGCTCACCGGATAATTCGGCGGCATAGCTGTAGAAGTTGCGTGCCTGCCCGAGCAGATCTAGCCCGATGTTTGAGAGTGCGAGATCGATTTCTAGCTCAGGCGCATGGCCGCACCATGCGCAAATGCGCTGGGCTAATATGAGCGGCGTATCGGCTTGACGCAGTACGTATTGGATGAGGTCTTGATTTAACGTTGTCATCAGCTGTCTCACATGTTCTTGATGCCGTCAGGAATGGTGTAAAACGTCGGATGGCGATAGACCTTATCGTCTGACGGATCAAAGAATGCGGCGCGATCTTCCGGCTGTGATGCCACTAAATGCTCCGATTTCACCACCCAGATTGAACAGCCTTCGTTGCGGCGAGTGTAAGCATCGCGCGCGTTTTCCAACGCCATTTGATCGTCTGCGGCATGAAGGCTGCCAACGTGGCGGTGGGCTAATCCTTGTTTGCTCCGAACAAAAACTTCGTAAAGTGGCCAGTGTGCTTGAGTCATTTGGATTTCCTTGTTTATGCCGCGGTGGCGTTGGTGGCAGATTTTTCTGCGTGTGCCATTGCGGCATCACGTACCCAACTGCCTTCTTCCCAAGCGCGGCGTTTAGCACTCAGGCGCTCGTGGTTGCAGAGGCCTTGGCCTTTGAGAACTTGATAAAACTCGCTCCAGTCGATTTCGCCAAAGCGGTAATGTCCGGTGGCTTCGTCCCATACTAAATCTTGGTCAGGCGCAGTCATGCCAAGCGCTTCTAACTGCGGCACCGTGTTATCAACAAATTTCTGGCGCAGCTCGTCATTGCTATGGCGTTTGATTTTCCAAGCCATGCTTTGCGCGCTGTGTGGTGAGTCGCTGTCATTAGGGCCGAACATCATCAGCACCGGCCACCAGAAACGGTTGATGGAGTCTTGCAGCATGGCGCGTTGCTCGGCCGTGCCGTTGGCCAGCACCGTAACGGCCTCATAGCCCTGACGCTGATGGAAGCTTTCTTCCTTACAAACTTTGATCATGGCGCGAGCGTAGGGGCCGTAGGAGGCTCGGCACAAAGCCACTTGGTTAACGATAGCGGCACCGTCAACCAACCAGCCGATGACGCCAACGTCAGCCCAGCTCGGTGTGGGGTAATTGAAGATGGAGGAGTATTTCATTTTGCCGTCGAGCATCTTTTGGTAGATGTCTTGGCGTGTACAACCCAGCGTTTCCGCAGCGCTGTACAGATATAAACCATGTCCTGCTTCATCCTGCACTTTTGCCAGCAGCACGGCTTTGCGGCGTAGGCTGGGTGCTCGAGTGATCCAGTTGGCTTCTGGCAGCATCCCGATGACTTCTGAATGCGCATGCTGGCCAATTTGACGGATAAGGTTTTGCCGATAGGCATCAGGCATCCAGTCTTTGGCTTCTATCGACGTATCTGCGGCAATTTTTGCCTCGAAGAGCGCCTGATGTTGAGCGTTTTGGGTCATTGCTTCCTCACTTAATGATTCGAATATTTTATGTTTTAATTTAAATTGTGAATCACTTTCAATAACTCAAAAGCTACATCCTGATAACAAAAAGATCAAACGCCTATTGTGCGCATTTGTCGTACAGGTCACAGGGTTTTATTTTTAATTGTTTAAAAACAATGAATTGATTACTTGTAAAGGTTTATCTATCTCAATGAGTTCTTTTTTAAAATGCGATGTGTTTCTATTTTGTTAAATTAATGAGTGGCGAGTAACTAAAATAATGTGATACACCTTGAGTAAATACTTAGTCATAAAGTGAAGCTTGGAGGGTAGGATGCAGCAGTTAACCAGTTATATTTCAGGTGTCTGGGCATATGGGCAGGGCAAAGAGCGAGCGATCCACCACGCCGTGAGCGGTGAAGCGCTGTATCAGGTGTGTTCTGATGGCTTACCGTTGGCAGAATGCTTGGACTATGCACGCCAGCACGGTGGCAAAGCGTTGGCTGCGATGACGTTCCAACAGCGAGCGCAAATGATGAAAGCGGTAGCCAAGCACCTGCTGGCTCACAAAGAATCGCTGTATCAGATCTCGGCCGAAACCGGAGCCACGCGTGGTGATGGTTGGGTGGATATTGAAGGTGGTATTGCGACGTTGTTTGCCTATGCAGGTTTGGCTGGACGCGAGCTTCCTGACGATACCCTTTGGCCCGAAGACGAATTAATTCCTCTTTCCAAGCAATCACAGTTTGCCGCTCGCCACGTCATAACGTCCCGCCCCGGCGTTGCGCTGCACATCAACGCGTTTAACTTCCCTTGCTGGGGAATGCTGGAAAAACTGGCACCAACGTGGCTGGCGGGAATGCCTGCGATTATCAAACCGGCAACGGCGTCAGCGCAGCTCACTCAGGCGATGGTTAAACTGATTATTGAGAGTGGATTGGTGCCTGAAGGCGCGTTGCAGCTTATCTGCGGCGGCGTCGGCGATATCTTTGGGCACTTAGACTATCAGGATGCGGTGACTTTCACCGGTTCTGCCCAAACCGGCCAGAAGCTGCGTTCACATCCACGCTTATTACAAAAATCCATCGCTTTTACCATGGAGGCCGACTCGCTCAATTGCTGCATTTTAGGCGAAGATGTCACGCCAGAGATGCCTGAATTCGCGATTTTCATTAAAGAAGTGGTGCGAGAAATGACCACGAAAGCGGGGCAAAAGTGTACCGCTATTCGTCGTGTGATTGTGCCCGCAGCGCAAATGGACGCCGTTCAGCAAGCTTTGCTTAAACGCCTAAGTGGTGTCACGGTGGGCGACCCAGCGCATCCAGAGGTGCGTATGGGCGCATTAGTCAACCTTGAGCAGCGTGATGACGTGCAGCAAAAAGTTGATTATCTGCTGCGTAACGGCTGTGAGCCTTTGTGCGGTGGCTCGCTTTCGGCGCTGCAATTAACCGGAAGCGGTGCTGAAAACGGTGCATTTTATCCTCCGACGCTACTTTACTGTGCCGACCCTTTCACGCATCAGGCCGTGCATGGCACTGAAGCATTCGGACCCGTTGCGACGCTGATGCCGTATCAAAACGCAGAGCAAGCCGTTGAATTAGCGTTGCTGGGGCAGGGGAGTTTAGCAGGGTCGTTGGTGACTGCGGATGAGCAGATTGCGGCGAAAGTGATCCGCGCAACGGCGTGCGCTCATGGGCGTATGCTGATTTTGGATCGCCATGCGGCTGTAGAATCAACCGGCCATGGTTCGCCGTTGCCCATGCTGGTACATGGTGGCCCAGGGCGAGCCGGTGGTGGCGAAGAGCTGGGTGGCTTACGCGCGGTAAAACACTACATGCAGCGCACCGCGATTCAGGGAAGTCCAACGATGCTGGCGGCGATTGGCCGCGAATGGGTGCGTGGCGCAGACGTGGTGGAAGAGCAGGTCCATCCATTCCGAAAATATTTTGAACAGCTGGCGATTGGTGAAAGCTTGTTGACCGCACGTCGTACGATCACGGAAGCGGATATTGTGAATTTTGGCTGCCTAAGCGGCGATCATTTCTATGCCCATATGGATAAGATTGGCGCGGCAGAATCTCTATTTGGTGAGCGCGTAGCGCATGGTTATTTTGTAGTGTCAGCGGCGGCAGGCTTGTTTGTCGATCCGGGCGTAGGACCGGTGATTGCTAACTACGGCATGGAAAATCTGCGCTTTATCGAACCGGTAAAAATCGGCGATACCATTCAGGTTCGCTTAACCTGTAAGAAAAAAATCAAAAAAGCTCAGAAAACCGCCGAAGATAAACCGCATGGCGTGGTGGTGTGGGATGTGCAGGTGCTAAACCAGCATCAGCAACCGGTGGCGTTGTATAGCATCCTGACGCTGGTAGCTCGCCAAAACGGTGACTTTATCCCTGCCGCTTAAATCCGTAAGATAGTCAGCACAGAAACCGCCGCATTCTGCGGCGGTTATTTTTTATACCTGAGAGCTGCACTATGACTTCCTCCCCAATGCAACGCCTGCTGACCATCATGCAAACCCTGCGCGACCCAGAACGCGGCTGCCCGTGGGATCAGAAGCAGACTTTCGCCACGATCGCCCTATACGCTGGAAGAAACTTATGAGGTGCTTGACGCGATTCAGCGTGAAGATTTCAGTGACTTACGCGAAGAGTTGGGCGACCTGTTATTTCAAGTGGTGTTCTACGCGCAGATGGGACAGGAACAAGGGCTGTTTAACTTTGATGATGTGTGTAACGCCATCAGCGATAAGTTAGAACGCCGCCATCCGCATGTTTTTGCTGCCGAACACTCGGAAAGCGCCGAAGCATCGCTAGCTCGCTGGGAGCAGCGTAAGGCGCAGGAGCGCGCTGAAAAAGATCTCAGCTCATCGATGGACGATATTCCGAATGCGCTACCTGCGTTGATGAAGGCCTATAAAATCCAGAAACGCTGTGCGGCAGTAGGATTCGATTGGGATACGCTTGGCCCCGTATTAGGCAAGGTGTATGAGGAGATCGACGAAGTGATGGATGAGGCGCAGCAGGCAGTTGTTGATGAGGAAAAGCTAGGCGAAGAAATTGGCGATCTGCTCTTTGCAACGGTGAATTTATCGCGTCACTTAGGTCATAAAGCCGAAAATGCTCTACAAGCGGCTAACCGCAAATTTGAACGCCGCTTCCGCGCAGTGGAAGATGCAGTGCGCGCCTCCGGAAAAACCATGGAGGAAGCCACGCTTGATGAAATGGAAGCGCATTGGCAGCAGGTGAAAAAGGCTGAAGCTAAATAATATCGACAGCGAAGTGTAGAGGAGGGGGGATATTCAGTGTTCGTCTCCTTTTCATTACTTATAATTAATAAATTTATTTTAATAATCCTGATTATTTTGTGTTAATAATGTTTTTTGTTATTTTTATTTACTGTGGTAGTTTATTTTATCTGTACTTTTTTCTTCTTGAAATATTAATTGTCTAAGGGTATTTACATTCTGATTTTGATTTGTATGTATCGTCTTCAACTACAGGTGAATGATATTTTTCAACGAACTTGCTGGCTAGTTTTTGTGCTTTATCAATCTCTTGATTGGACATGTTTATTGCTATTTTATCCTGATTGCCTCTGGCTTCTTTCAGACCATTGGCAGAGGCAGTAGCAAACCATGCGTAAGCAAGTAGATAATTTTCTCTTGATGACACTGGGGAATTAGAATACAAAATACCTAAAGTTTACACTTGAACTAGATATATCGATTACGTCAATTTGTTAATAACCTATATGGCAGATTAAATTCGCAAATCATTACCTGCTCGCATTTAGTGTACACCATATAGCGTGAGTTAGTGAAATGATACTGTTTCTTATAATGATAGCACAAAGTTTACGCTATCATGAGCGGGTAAATCATCGGGACGAATAGTGCGTTAATTCAAGGATTCATAGTTATATCCCTTTAACTCCATCGTCCCTTTAACATCTTCAAAAAGAAATGTTTCATATACAATTCTATTGGAGAATTCAGATAGATATACTAGCACTACTTCATTATTTCCGATGATGTGATGTATTTTTTTCTTAACTTTTATATGTGATGATTTTAACTTTCCTAAATTTTTATTGTTGGCAGTAGTTAGGAGGTTGATGAATTCACTTTCTGTTGTTGCGCTTTTAAAAGAACTCGATGTTTTTGAATATATTTCAGCGTAATTTTTTTGTTGATACATGTCATGGAATTCACGTACGCCGTTTTGTGCCATTTCATCATTTATAGGTGAGCAAGCACAAGATGTAAAAATAATTATAATAATATAGAGGTGACGTATAAATGTTTTCATCTTAATTTTCCAAACAAAATTGTGCTGTATAACAAACTAGTGTTCCTGCAAAGGCTCCAGCCCCAATTCCTACGCTTCCTGATGTTGACGCTAGCTCTGGATTATCCATATCAGTCTGTATTGCAACGCCAAACTTCCCGAGAAAAGCGCCACTGCCAAAAATACCCGCTGAATTGCTCAGACCTGTGGATGGTTGTGAACTAGTAGTTGTTTCTGTAATTGCTGCGGATAGCCCCCCACCTATGCCTGCGTGTCCGCATGCCGTTAAATAGCCGCAAATGTCAGATATTAACTCACCTTTCTTTTTACCAAAAGCAATACCGGCGCCAGCACTGCCTCCAATTGAAACAATGTCAATAGCCCCACTTATATCAGTGGATGATGTCCCCTCTACGTTATCTTTCCATTGTTCAATAAATAAGTCATATAAATTATATAACCCCAATGGGTCGACCTGTTGCAAAGGATTCACTGTATACCGATAAAAATTCGTTCCCCCCTCTAGTTCAATCGGATCCTGAGTAATATACCGCCCTATCGTCGGATCGTAATACCGATGGCGGTTGAAGTGTAGGCCTGACTCTTCATCGTATTGCTGCCCCTGCATTCTGATTGGCTGGTGCAGCTGATGCGGATTCTCTTCACTGAGCGCATTGCCCCAGGCGTCCAGCGTGATGGACCAGTCGATGTGGCCGTTGAGGTTGATGAGCTGCAGCGGCGTGCCGAGGTGGTTGCAGTCATACAGCTGAGCGGCGTAGGGCGTATCCGGCAGCGGGTCGAGCAGGTTTTCCAGATAGTCAGGGCTGAGCTGAACCTGATTGAGCCACGCGTGTTGTTCTGTGCTGAGGCGGTTGGCGCGCAGCGCCTGCTCGATGTGGTGCAGGGTTTGCTTGAAATCGGGCGGCAGCGCGATACCCACTTCCTGCTCAAGTTTGTCGGCCAGCGGGGTGATTATTGGAGGCTTGTCACCTTCAAAACGCAGCAGGGGCACAAAGCTGCGGGGCAAATAGACCGTGTGAATGCGGGTGCCATCGCGTTCGGTGAGCACCAGTTTGTCGCCGTCCCAGCCAAACCAGCTGATGTGTTTGGGCTGGTTGCGCTGCATGACCTGTTTGCCGATGCGCCGCCCCAGCGGGTCGTAGCAGTAGCGGCCGCCGCGCAGGGCTTCGCCGTCCTGATAACAGAGGTAGCTGACGAGCCGATGACTGCGGTCGTAGCGATAGTGATGGACTTCGCCCGCGTCGCGTTTGCTGATTTTTTGGCTGAGGTTGCCTTGGGCATCGTATTGATAATGAAAATGCGCATCTTCGCTCAGGCGATTACCCGGATGGCGCATGTCGGCCATAAAGGCCTCGGGCATGTAACGGTTGATGAGTCGGTTACCCGCAAGGTCAAGGTGATAGTCTGCGCTGCGGTGGGCGCTGCGCTCATGGATGAGGCGGCCGGTGCCGTCATACTCATAGTGCTGTGACGCGAACGGGCTGACGATATCGCTCAATTGGCCACGCGGCGTGTAGCGATATTCCAGTGTGCGCGGGTCGGCGTTGGGGGTGCTGAGCGTCAGGCTGTGCAGCCGCCCGGCCTCGGTATAGCTCGTTTCCAGCACGCTCC
>NZ_JAVXIQ010000033.1:0-35259 GCF_036648275.1 Hafnia sp.
GCTGGTGGCAGGTTGAGGGCGCACAGGGATGTGCGCTCCGAGACCGGTCGGCCAAGCAACGCGGTAAAAAGCGCGAGAGTGAAGAGGTTGCGCGCTGGCAACCTCTTCTCGGACGCCTAGGCCGGCGGTTTCATGGAAAAAAATTTGCTGACTGGCGGACGAAACCTTTCACAGCTCTATCAAAGAGATAGAAAACCGCTGCCAATACGGACGCCGGCACAGTATTAATGTGAAACTAGGTTTTTTAGGCGTACGTAATATTCACCAATTCTAAAATCTTTAAATATCCGCGATTATATTAGCCGCACAAAACCCTTCACAGCTCTATCAAAGAGATAGAAAACCGTTGGTGTACCCCAACTCACAATAACGCCGCCAACCGATTCAAATCCGACTGAATAGCCCCCGCCGTTACATCTCGTCCTGCGCCTGGGCCACGGATAACCAACGGATTATCACGATACCAGCGGCTTTCAATGGCAAACACGTTGTCACATGGCAACAGAGCCGCCAGAGGATGTTCTGGACGAACGGCTTCAACGCCAACGCGCGCTTTACCGTTGGCATCAAATCGAGCAACATAGCGCAGCACCAGACCCATTTCGTTAGCTGCTTCTAAACGTTGGATCATTTGTTCGTTTAGGTCTTCGCCGTTTTCGAAGAAGTGATCGATAGATCCCCCTTCGCAGCCCGCCGGAACCAACGATTCCACACGCACCTGATTCGGTTCAATGTCATAACCGGCCTCACGCGCCAAGATCACCAGCTTGCGCATCACGTCTTGACCAGAGAGATCAACGCGCGGATCGGGCTCAGTCAGTCCTTGCTGCCACGCTTGGTCAACCAATTCGGTAAACGGAACCGTTCCGTCAAATTGCAGGAATAGCCAAGATAACGTACCGGAGAAAATCCCGCTGATCGACAAGATGGAATCGCCGCTGTCACGCAGATCGCGAACCGTATAGTTCACCGGCAAACCCGCGCCTACGGTGGCGTTATACAACCAGTGACGGCCAGTTTTCTCAAAGGCATCACGGATTTGGCGATAATCATCGCTGCACGATGCACCGGCCAATTTATTCGCACTAATGACGTGGAAACCATAGCTGGCAAAATCACGATACTGCTGTGCTAACGACTCGCTCGCCGTGACATCCAGCACCACTAAATCGTCATAAGGATGGGCGCGCATCCACAGGAACAGGCTTTCCTCATCCATTTCCTGCGCTTCATCATCAAAGAATGCCAATGCACGGCTCGCATCCAAACCTTCATAATTCAACAAGCTGCGGCTGCTATCCACCACCCCAGCCAGCACAAATTCAAAGCCGCTGCGGGCAGAAATATTTTCCTGCTCACGCGCAAACAGTTCTAACCAACGCGAACCGATGTTGCCCTTGCCCATCAATACCAGCCCAACACGTTTTTCGGCGCGGAACAGCGTAGTGTGCAAGCCTTGAATCAGGGCCTCAGTTGGGCCACGACGCAATACCGCCACCAAGCTGATGCTGTCTTCTGACTGACAGAAGAACTCAATTGGCTGATCTTTTAACTGCTGATAGAAACGGTGACTGTGCAGTGGATTTTTGCATACGCCTGCGCCGACTAATGCCACCAGCGCCAGTCCTTCACGCAGCTGGAGCAAACCCGGAACGCCGGACTCTTCCAACAGCTTCATCGCGCTCTCCACCACTTCAGCGGTATAGCACAGCTGGATCATATGGCGGTCACGATGCACACCGGTTGCTAATGGACGCAGCTGAGAACGCTTGAGCACGCGGTCAATTTCCTGACGTACATGTTCAAAATCATGGCTTTGCGGAACGTTAAGCTCAATCAGGCAAACTTCATCATGGCTGGTAACAATCTTCGCACCGGTACCAGATGCCAAAACACGCTCGATACGGGTTGAACCCTGCTCTGGCTGATAGCTACAGCGCAGCTGTAAATCAATATCGCTGGCGGAAACTGGCTGCAACGTACGCGCATGCAGAACCGGCGCGGCTAAGCGTGCCAGTTCGCTGGCTTCGTCTAAACGCAGCAGTGGCAGCAGGCAAGCATCTTTAACCTTGCGTGGGTCAGCGCTGTACACACCGGCCACGTCGCTCCAAATCGTCACGCGAGAAACGCCCGCTAGTGAGCCGATCTGAGTGGCGGAGTAGTCAGAACCGTTACGCCCTAACAACACGGTTTCCCCCGCATCGTTGCGGCAGATAAAACCCGTGGCGACGAGACGTTTGTTAGGATGCTGCGCCAGAAGTTGCTGTAATAGAGGATAAGATCGGCCTTCATCAACCTGTGGCTGGGCAGAACGTTCGGCGCGCAGGAAACTACGCGCATCCAGCCACTCTGATTCCATACCTTTCACGTTGAGCAGCGCCGACATCAAACGCGCAGACCAGATTTCACCGTGGCCAACCACTTCAGCATAGGTCGCATCGCACATTGGCTCATCGAGCAAAGCGGCTAAGCGCTCTAAATCCTGAGTAAAGAGCGCAACCAAAGGCTCGGCAAGTTCAGCGGGCAACAGGCCCGTGATGAGTTCGCTCTGGTAGCGACGTAACGCTTGCTGAACCTGATGCGCAGAGATCCGGTCAGTCTGGCTTAGCCTCAACCAGCTAATCAGCTGGTTGGTGGTGCTACCTGCTGCGGAAACAACCATCATATCGCCAGGGGCGCTGTACTCCGCCATAATCCCTGCGACGCGCAGATAACATTTCACATCGGCTAAACTACTGCCGCCAAACTTATGCAGCTGGCGTCCTACCGCCTGCCCCGCTACCGGTTGTGCGCTCATTCTTTACCTCTTAAAACCAGCCTAATATGCAGCGTTATCGCTTGAGAAACAGCACATTAGCGTTGGCTGTTAGCTTTCTGGAACGCCTGCTCCAGATCGGAAATTAAATCGTCACCGTCTTCGATACCTACAGAAATACGCAGCAGGCTTTCTGAAATACCTGCGGCCTTGCGCGCCTCTGGAGCCATACCCGCGTGAGTCATCGTGCCTGCGTGAGAAATGAGACTCTCCACGCCGCCTAAAGATTCTGCCAGTGTAAACAGTTGCAGCGATTTTAGGAATCGTCGCAGCAAGGCTTCATCGCCATCCAGTTCAAAGCTCAGCATCGCGCCAAAGCCCGACTGTTGGCGACAGGCAATTTCATGCCCTTGGTTTTCTGGCAACGAAGGATGATAAAGCTTTTTCACCAGCGGTTGATGCTTGAGGAACTCTACAATTTTCAGCGCATTTTGCTGTTGTAGCTGAATACGTGGGCTTAGCGTTCTTAGGCCACGCAGCAGAAGATAGCTGTCGAAAGCGCTGCCGGTCACGCCAATATTATTCGCCCACCATGCTAACTCGGTAACATGCTCAGGATCTTTGGCGATAACGGTTCCCGCTACCACGTCGGAATGGCCATTTAAATATTTGGTGCAAGAATGTAGAACCAAATCCGCGCCTAATTTTAACGGTTGTTGCAGAGCCGGGCTTAAGAAGGTGTTATCAACCACCGTTAACGCGCCCACAGCCTTGGCTGCTGTGCAAATAGCAGCAATATCCACCACGCGTAGCAGCGGATTACTTGGGGTTTCAATCAGCACCAGCTTAGGTTTTTGTTCCAACGCGGCCGCGAGAGCCTGCGCATCCCCCTGATCGACAAACAGCACGTTATACGCCCCGCGCTTCGCCAGACTATCGAACAGACGATAGCTGCCGCCGTAACAGTCGTGCGGCGCCACCAGCAGATCGCCTGGTTTGAGGAAAACCGTGCACACCAGATGAATTGCCGACATCCCCGTGCTGGTCATCACCGCGCCAGCGCCGCCTTCTAACTCAGCCAGCGCCCGCTGCACCACATCACGCGTAGGATTCCCGCGACGAGAATAGTCATGTGCACGCGGTTCATTGAAATCGGTGAAGTTGTAAGTGCTGGAAAGATGGATGGGCGGAACGACGCAACCATACTGCTCGTCATCATTTAAACCACTGCGCACTGCAAGTGTTGCCTGCTTATATGTCACGTTGTTCTCTCCGCGCTGATGATGTGTCGGGTGAAAGTGGAATAAAGATTAATCGCTCCGAATATGGACGTCAATACTTCTAGACATCTAAACTTCTTTGCGTATAGATTGAGCCTTGAGGAAATAACCGCTAAAATTATGTCAGTTTGAGGTGTACTGAAGTCACAAAACGGTGGCATAAACCGATAAATCAGACACTTCGTGAGCATAAATCGTGAGGATCGGACATAATTAGCCGTTTCTCAAAATAACTAAGTCTAATTAAGGTATCCCCCCATGGCTGCTGAATGGAATGGCGAATACATCAGCCCTTATGCTGAGCACGGCAAAAAAAGCGAGCAGGTGAAAAAGATCACTGTATCTATTCCGCTGAAAGTGCTGAAAATCTTAACCGACGAGCGCACACGCCGTCAGGTCAACAACCTACGTCACGCAACCAACAGTGAGTTGTTGTGTGAAGCGTTTCTACATGCGTTTACTGGCCAACCGCTGCCTAACGATGCAGACCTGCGTAAAGAGCGTAGCGATGAAATCCCAGAAGCGGCAAAAATATTGATGAGAGAGATGGGTATCGACCCAGATACTTGGGAATATTAATGTTTGCAGTTTTGCAAAATAGAAAACCACGCTGAAATGCGTGGTTTTTTTTGGCGTGGAAACATGCCCCCACCCTAACCCTCCCCTTCACAGGGGAGGGAACCGTTCGGCGTAGGTTGTGAGAATCCTCGATCGACTCCTCCCCAGCCAAGGGGGAAGCTGGGAGGGGGTCTTGCAAATCACGCAATAATCGGTGAATGAACCTCTGGACGCACGCCGAGCGTATGGCAGATGGCATAGCTCATTTCAGCGCGGTTTAGCGTATAGAAATGGAAGTCCTTCACGCCTTCACGGCTGAGAATTTTCACCATGTCCATCGCGATATTCGCGCCCACCATTTTGCGCGTTTCAGCATCGTCATCCAGCCCTTCAAACATGCTGGTCATCCAGTGCGGCACGCGCACATTGGTCATGGTCGCAAAGCGCTGAAGCTGCTTAAAGTTCGATACGGGCAAAATACCCGGCACAATTTCCACGTCGATACCCGTAGCAACGCAGCGATCACGAAAACGCAGGTAGCTTTCAACGTCGAAGAAAAACTGAGTGATCGCGCGGTTGGCACCGGCATCAATTTTACGTTTTAAATTAATAAGATCGGCCTGTGGGCTTTTGGCTTCAGGATGAACCTCAGGGTAGGCGGCAACGGAAATATCAAAATCGCCGACCTCTTTCAATAATGAGACCAGATCACAAGCATACATATCGGGTTTACCGCCGCCCGCTGGCAAATCGCCGCGCAGAGCCACGATATGGCGGATACCGTTATTCCAGTAATCCTGTGCGATGGTGCGTAGTTCGTCACGGGTGGCATCAACGCAGGTCAAATGCGGTGCAGCTTCTAAACCGGTACGGTCTTTAATGCCTTTGATAATGCTGTGGGTACGATCACGCTCACCAGAATTAGCCCCGTAGGTCACAGAAACAAATTTCGGCTTCAGGCTGCTCAAGCGGTCGATGGACTGCCAAAGAGTATCTTCCATTTCGCTCGTGCGTGGCGGGAAGAACTCAAATGACACATTAATTTGTCCGTGCAGTTCTGCCAGACTTTGGTTCAACGCCTCGCGCTGATTTGCGTGAAAGAAACTCATACCCTGTCTTCCTCTTATTGACCTGTTCGTGCGTAGCCACACTTTTTATTATCGTTTTCATTAAGCGTCTATACGTTTAGACGTCTAAACATGAAATTGCCGTAAGTTGGTCACTGAGTCAACAGTTAAATGAATTTCTCGCATGATGAATGTTCAGGGGGAGGTGAAATAAATTCATGTCTGGTATTTCGTGAAGCAACCCCCTCCCAGCCTCCCCCTTCACAGGGGGAGGAGCCGATCGAGGATCTTACAAACATCACTGAACGGTTCCATCCCCTGCTAAGGGGAGGGTTAGGGTGGGGTCGATAACAATTCGTGAAGCACCCCCTCCCAGCCTCCCCCTTCACAGGGGGAGGAGCCGATCGAGGATCTTACAAACATCACTGAACGGTTCCATCCCCTGCTAAGGGGAGGGTTAGGGTGGGGTCGATAACGAACTAGCGCTTACTGATCTTATCTGCAATTGGCTTCACAACTTTATCGCCGTGATTACCAAAAAACTGATACAGAGAATCCGATGCCGTATGCGTTAGCACCATAATTTCGATACGACGGTTGGTTGCACTTAGCGGCTGATCGTTATCCAACAGCATTTGGTCAGCCATCGCGTTCACCTGCAATACTTTATCCATCTCCAAACCGCCGCGTGCCAACGCCTTGCGTGCCGCCATCGCACGATCGCCTGAAAGGTTCCAGTTGTTGTACAAATCCTGATCGCGGTAGCGTGATGAATCGGTATGGCCCGTAATAATGATTTTGTTGTCCAGTTTATTAAACACCGGTGCCAAATCTCGTAGCAGGCGGTTAAAGAACGGTGTCAAAATGGCGCTACTGCGCTGGAACATCTCACGCTTTTGGTCGTCTTGCACCAAAATACGCAGCCCCTGCGGCACAATTTCCATCTTCATATTGGTCTGCGCGTTATACGCCGATGTGACCTGCAAGATGATGCGCGCCAGCTCTTCCATTTCTTGCTGAGAGCGTTTGTTAACCTCTTCTAGCGATTCTGTTTTATTGACGATATCAGCCACAGATTGCTTTGGTTGATCGCTCTTGATACCACCGTTATCTGAACCAGAGCCGCTGCCTTCGGTATTTTCGTCTCCGCTACGCTTACCTTCCAGAATAGGGTTACTTCCCCCACCAGAGTTCTTTTGCGTGATAGGGTTTATCGACATGCCATCAAAGATGGATTCGCTATTGAGGGTAGAGACAATTTCTTTACGCTCTTCTTCAGTCACCGAACCCATAATCCACAGCACCATAAACAGCGCCATCATTGCGAGCGTAAAGTCAGCAAAGGCGACCTTCCACGCCCCACCGTGAATCGCATCGTGCGATTTACGCGAGGAGCGTTTGATTATCGTGGTGTGACCTTTACCTTTTGGGGAGCGCATCAGTTACCCCCCACCATCTGGTTCACCCAAGAATCCAGCGTAGCGAAGGTCGGTTTGGAATCCATTGGCAACATCTTACGGCCCGCATCCACGGCCAGCAGGGTTGGCTTGCCCGCAACATGGTTAACCAGCACGGTACGCACGCATTCCAGCACCGCCATCTGCGTTTTGGCACGCTGTTCCATGGCGTTTGCCACCGGATCCATCAAGCAGTAACAGATAAATACGCCCAAGAACGTACCAATCAGTGCCGCTGCAACTTTGATACCGATGACCGCAATCGAACCATCGATAGATTCCATGGTGATGATGATCCCAAGAACGGCGGCGCAAATACCAAAACCTGGCATCGCTTCTGCGGTACGCTGCAAAGAACGTGAAGGCAGCAGAAGCTCTTCTTCCATCGCGCCCAGTTCTTGCTCAAGAATACCTTCCAGTTCGTGTTCGTTGATCTTACCCATTGCCATCAAACGGAAGTTATCCGAGATAAAGGTCACCAGATCTTTATCAAGCAAGATCAGCGGGTATTTCTGGAACAGCGAGCTGCTTTCCGGTACTTCAATATGCTCATCCAGAACTTTCAAACCACCGTCCTGAACCAGTTCTAACAGCTCATATAACAGCATCAGCAGCTGACGCTGGTATTCGTCGGTGTATTCGTTTTTGCGCAGTGCACCACGGAATTGGCGCCACATTTCAACCAGCACATGTTTTGGGTTGGCCAAAACCATGGCCCCTAAACCCGCGCCAAGAATAATAACGATTTCGCCAGGTTGCCAAAAAGAAGCCAAACGCCCACCCGACATAATGAAGCCGCCGAGAACACAGACGAAAATAATAATCAGACCTAATAATTTCTGCATAGTGGTTCCACTTCTAGAAAAAGCTTTTAATTTTTTCTGTAATTTTCTTATTGAGCTGACAGACTCTGGCTTCGGTAAGATCCAGCACCAGTGCTATCTCTTTCAGACTCATTTCATGCTGATAATAGAGGCTCAAGATCAGCTGCTCGCGTTTGTCGAGGCTGGCCAAAGCAACACGCAAGGTATTGCTGACCATCATCTCGTCCTCCAACGGACGGCTATTGAGCGCGGAGCCCACACCGTCGTTAGAGAGTAAATCATCAAGGCTTTCCAGCGACTTAGCGCAATCGAGCAACAGATATTCCTGATACTCCTGCGGCGAGATCTCCAGTCGCCCTGCAATTTCTTCATAGCTAGGTTCTTTGCCTAGCTCTCGCGCCAGCTCGCGGATGGCGTCATTCAGTTTGTGGGTCTTCTGTCGTAAGCGGCGCGGGCGCCAGTCTAGCTGGCGCAGCTCGTCTAACACGGCGCCGCGAATTCGGTGAATAGCATAAGCACCGAACTGCTCATCGGGATGTCCGTAACGACGCAAGGACGAGAGCAACCCCATTAGGGCGATCTGTTCCATGTCCTCGCGATCGAGAACGCTGCTTGTTTGGTAAGACAGCTGCCTTACCACACGTTTTACCAACGGCAGATACGCAGTGAGATACTGCGTTTCTTGCGCCGGAGTCAGCGCTTCATTGGTCATAAAATCCATTATTTCCATTGCTCGTGTTTCTATCGCTTTCTATTGAAAGACCATCTTGCTAATGATGACATCGTGAAACGGCACGCCCGTATTCAGTGCTTTAAACTTCGTCACATACGCCGCCATCAGCTGTTCACGCAGCTCAACCACGTTCATACCGCGAATATGTGAATATTCCATATCGGATAACAGGCTTACGGTTGCCCCACGGATCGCAGGAACCATCGCCTCAGTACGCGCAGTTTCTTTGCCATCAGACGTGGCGAGCGCCAGCTCTAAAAGCAGATAGCGTTCTTTTTTGTTATCACTTTTCAAAGTGATAACAACATTCTTGATTTCGACAAACTCAACGGTGGCCTCGCTATCAGCCGAGAACATCTTAGAAATTTTGTCACCCACACCGTTTTCGGGCTGAGCCAGAATGTGATTTCCCATTACGGCCAAAACCGCCGCCAGCACAGCGGCGACTAATGCAATTACCAAACCTAATGAAAATGTTTTTACGGTCATATATGTCTTATTCAGTAGTTCAAATTGTCATGAGGACAGATTCATCCTCGCGGGTTTTCTTCGATGATTCAGTGGTTTCACTGTCCAGCGGTGTACCCGAGAGAATGAAAGGCTGCTGAGCTTCGCCTTGATGCCCATGCCCTGATTGTTGCTGTGAGTTTTGCGAGGAAACCTGAACGTTCACCTGTACAAAGTTCTGGTCAGTCAGGCTTTGGCGCAGTTCATTACTGACCTGCTGCAGGGCGCGATAAACCTCGCCTTGGCTGGCATTTATGTGCACCTGCAAACGTCCAGACTCAAATTGAATTGAGATATCGATCTTGCCCATATCCGGTGGATCGAGTCGGATCGTGGCATGTTGAACCTGATTTTTAACCTGAACCTGTAAGCGCTCGCCGAGTGAATTTTGTAACTGCTGCGGCCAGCGCTCTTCGCTGGATTCCAGCTTCAGCGGCGCGGTAGTCGCATTAAAATTCTGCACCGTTGAAGCCACGTTATTACCTACGCTTGAGGGCGCAGACGTGGCTAACGACGCATTCAGGAGATCGCTGGGTACAGAGGAATGCTGCTGCATCGCAGGACTAAACGCTTCGTGGGTCTTGGTCATCACCGATGAGAGGGCAATATCAGACGGCGTAGCGTTTAACGCAGCGTTCAATACTGACGCATTCACCGGCTGAGAAGCGCCTGCCGTCACCGGTTGAGCCGTCGTTTGGCGGCTTAGCATCAGCAATTCGGCAGAAGCGTGTTGCTCACCCAGCGGCGTTGCTGCCTGCTGAACCGGTGGCTGATAGGTGTTCAATAGCAGATTCAACATCTGCTGTTGATCTTCCTGCGGCAAGCTCGCCAGATCGTCGGCATCCGCATCGCTATCGCCGGAAGGCAGCGCAGTATCCGCATTCGAGCCTCCCACCGCAGGACGCAACCCCGCAACACCAGATTGAGCGAGCAAAGAGCCCACCATACTGAGCAGCTCATGACTGAACTGCGCGGTGTTTTCCGGTAATGCGCCACTATTTAGCACTCCACCGACCGCGCCGATCATCGGCGTGACGCCAGTCGAATCACCGATAGACACGGCAGAAGATGCATCCATCGCAGTCGGCATTGAGCTAGAAACCAGATCCATCATGCTCATTATTCGCTGTCCTCGTCGTCGCCAAAAATAGCGTAAGCCATCGCCCCTTCGCGGTTGTTACGGTGCAAAGCCATCTTGTGCTCAAGCTCTGCGCTTTGCTGGCGGCAAATCTCATTCACACGATGATGAGTATCTTTCAGCATCATCAAGGCCTGCCGTTTTTGCTCGCTCAACGGCTGCCCGCTGAGTGAACTCAGTAACGAAGCGATCTGCTTATCAACGTTCCGCACCTGTACCCAATCACGCTGCTGAGTGGCACTCTTCAACGCGTTGGCAAGGAACTGAATCAGCTGAATATCATCCATTCTGCTTACCCATCTCTTCCCAACCTTCACGCAGGTTGTTGAGGATGGCTTCCACTTCATCAATGTATTCAACCGACAGCTTGTGGCTAGCGTCATAAAGACGGTAAACGCAGTAGTCATACAGGTTTGCCAAGCTCAAGGCCAAGTCACCACCCTTTTCGTAATCCAGCGCGCTCGTCAGCGCATTGAGAATATCGATGCACTTATTAATGCTCTGAACTTTACGTTCATAGCGCTTGGCGACAATGTGGCTCTTGGCGCGAACCAGTTCATCCATGAGACCGCTAAACAGCATAAGAACCAGCTGATGAGGGGTCGCGGCGGCGGCCTGAATCGCCAAATCTGAATCCTGATAGAGGCCGTATCCTTCCTGTTGAGTTCCGTACATAAAACCTGCGTTTCCTTAGACTAAGCCAAACATACTCATCGTGTTGTTCATCTGAGACATCACCTGTTGCAACTGGGTAAACTGCTTCAGATAACGGTTATAAGAGTTCTCATAACGGGTGCTAATTTTGTCACTGCGGTCAGTCAGCTGCGTTTCCTGACGATCCAGAGATTCTTGACGGCCTTTGATCACACCGTTGGTGTTGTTCAGGTATTTATCCAGCGACTTATCCATCTTCTTGATAAGGCCGTCGTTGCCGTTAAACAGCGCAGTCAGCTGCGTAGGGTTGTCTGTCAGCATTTTCTCGAGCTTTTCGCTGTCGAGTTCTAACTTGCCGTCTTTATCGGCGGTGATGCCGAACTTAGTCATGTCCAGACCATCGATATTGGTACGAACCATGTTGTTCAGTTCACGCTCTAACGACGCAATTCCTGCATCACCGGCAAACGCGCCACGATCTTTTCCACCGCTGCCGCTGGCGGTTAATTTGCCAAGTGAATCCCGCATCGTGTTATAGGCATCGATAAATGCTTTCACCTGCGTTTCGGTTTCACTGGTGTCGGTGTTGACGTTAATACGCAGTGGCGCATCGCCATCTTTTTGTGCCTGATTCAGCTCAACGGTCACACCGTCAATAACACCATCTAACTTATTAGTGCTGTTGGTAATTTTCAGACCACTGTCTTTACCACCCAAATAAACGATGGCGTCTTGCGCTTCAGAGATCGTGGTGGTCTTACCCGTATCCATTGCGGGCGGGATATTTCCACTCAGCTTAAGTTCGTTTTCTGCACCGGTTTTATCACTGCTGAGCATCAGCTTAACTTCGCCGTCGGTGCGGATTAGCGATGCGGTGATCGCCGGGCTATTTTCAGAGCCGTCATTGGTTTTATTGATCGCTCGAGCCAGGTCTGACATGGTTTCCAGACCATCCATCTCTATATCAATAGACTTGCCATTGACCTCAAGCGTGAAGGTACCCGTTGCGTTGTTGACGGCATCATCGGTCATATCGTCGAACGCCACCTGATGCGAACCAGCCAGTTGCTCAACGTAAAGGTTATATGTTCCTTTCGTGGCGTTGGAGTTCGCAGTGACATTGGCAATATTGTCTAAACTGGTGGTGACCTTATTGGTCAGCAGGCCATTATTGGTTTTATTCAGCGCCGTTAATGCGGTGCGGAAATCCGTCATAGCAGTTTTCAGCGCTTTTAGCGCATCTTGCTGACCGGTTAACGACGTTTGCTGTTTTTTCAGTGCCGCCTGCAATGCCATAACATCGTAGCTAGCCAACTGCGTTGCCATGTTCTGTGGGTCAATACTCGTAAAATCTGACATGTTGATCCTCCGGACACGCTGGCGAGTAGAAATGGTTACCTATAGGGTTACCGATAAATTCCCTATAGATAAAGCAAAGTACGTGCCAACTTTTTAGTTAAGTTAAATCAATGAGATGGGAGACTACCGGAAGGTGTTTTTCCTGATATTGACGGAAAGAGGAAGTATTCCGGCAGAAATAAAAACACCGCCCAAGAGCGGTGTTTTTTACATTATGGTGTCATCGCTGATTAGCCCAGCAGAGACATCACCATGCCTGACATGCTGTTTGACTGCTTCAGCATAGACATGCTGGTCTGTGCCAACATCTGCTGACGCGTCATGGTTGATGCTTCTGAAGCGAAGTCGGCATCGCGGATGTTACCCAGCGCCAGCTCGGTGTTGTCCTGCATGTTTGCCAAGTTCGCAGAGGTGTGACCCAGACGGTTGATGTTTGCACCTAAAGAGGAGCGCAGTGAACCGACATCTTTCAGCGCGCTTTCCAAATCAGCAATAGCACCTGAAGCGCTGGTTGCAGAATCCAGTTTCAATGCGCCTAAGCCGGTTGGTGCACCGCTTGCGTTGCTACCGATTGCAACGGAAAGACCAGATAGTTGGGTAGAAACGTTCACGTTCAGCGTTTCTGCATTGCTAGAACCGATCTGGAAGTTCAGACCGCTTGCGTTTGCCAAACCTGTAGTACCGCTCAGCAACTTAGTTCCGCCGTAGCTGGTGTTGCTCATGATGTTGCCCAGCTCAGAGTTCAGCTGATCGAATTCAGACTGCAGGGATGCACGGTCTTCACTTGAGTTAGTGTCGTTCGCTGCCTGAGTGGCTAAGTCTTTCATGCGGTACATGATGTTGCTCACTTCATCGAATGCGCCTTCAGCGGTCTGCAGCATAGAGGTTGCATCAGCGATGTTACGTTTTGCGACGGTCATGCCGTTAGTTTGGCCCTGCAGACGAGAAGCGATCTGCAAACCTGCTGCGTCATCTGCCGCAGAGTTGATACGCTTGCCGGTACCCAGACGTTCCATCGACGTGGACAGCAGGCTGTTAGATTTGTTCAGCGCGTTCGTAGAAGCCATGGAAGAGGCATTGGTAAAGATAGATAAAGCCATTGTGTCGTCTCCTTCAGGGAATCCACCTATTTAGATTCCGCATCTCTCGTACTAATAGAAAACGACACACTGACCCTGCGAATTAAATCGAAAGATAAAAAAATTAAACAAAATTTTCATTGGCTAATAATGGCTGCCTGATAGATACAAAAACACCGCCCGTAGGCGGTGTCTTCACGAGAGTCATGCGGAATATTAGCCCAGCAGAGACATTACCATGCCTGACATGCTGTTTGACTGCTTCAGCATAGACATGCTGGTCTGTGCCAACATCTGCTGACGCGTCATAGTTGATGCTTCTGAAGCGAAGTCCGCATCACGGATGTTGCCCAGCGCCAACTCGGTGTTGTCCTGCATGTTTGCCAGGTTCGCAGAGGTGTGACCCAGACGGTTAATATTTGCACCCAGCGTTGAACGCAGAGAGCCAACTTCTTTCAGAGCACCTTCCAAACTTGCAATGGCGCCAGAAGCACTCGCTGCAGAATCCAGAGTCAGTGAGGTCAGGCCACTAGCACCGGTCAGCGTCGAAGCTAAACCAGAGATATCACTTGAAACGTTCACGTTCAACGTTTCTGCGTTGCTAGAACCGATCTGGAAGTTCAGACCGCTTGCGCTAGCTAAACCAGTACCACCGCTCAGCAGTTTGGTGCCACCGAAGCTGGTATTGTCCATGATGTTGCCCAGCTCAGAGTTCAGCTGATCAAATTCAGACTGCAGGGATGCACGGTCTTCGGTTGAGTTAGTGTCGTTCGCTGCCTGAGTGGCTAAGTCTTTCATGCGGTACATGATGTTGCTCACTTCATCGAATGCGCCTTCAGCGGTCTGCAGCATAGAGGTTGCATCAGCGATGTTACGTTTTGCGACGGTCATGCCGTTAGTTTGGCCCTGCAGACGAGAAGCGATCTGCAAACCTGCTGCGTCATCTGCCGCAGAGTTGATACGCTTGCCGGTACCCAGACGTTCCATCGACGTGGACAGCAGGCTGTTAGATTTGTTCAGCGCGTTCGTAGAAGCCATGGAAGAGGCATTGGTAAAGATAGATAAAGCCATTGTGTCGTCTCCTTCAGGGAATCCACCTATTTAGATTCCGCAATTCTTGTACTAAGAGAGAACGACACGTCGACGATGAGAGTTAAATACAAAATAAAAAAATCTTCAGTTCGATAATTAGCTAGAAACTTCTTTCTTATATAGAGGAGTTTATTTTAAAAGATGACACCAATCAGCTTCACTCAACCTAATCGCTATCAAGAATAAATAAACATGATGGTTATATTAGTATATGCCCTCTATATACCCATATTAGAAAGGAGGGATTAATAAATTAAAATATTATTAATAGCGACACAAATCAGAAAAATCTTAAGAGAAAAGTCTTATTATTTTTACATTATTTTCACTTTGTTTATAATGCATCAGCGTTACCTTATTAGTTAAATTAACCCACAATTAATCACGGATAACGCATACAAAAAGATCACGCATTTCACAAATGAAATACAAAGGTATCTCAAAGGTACTATGTATTTACCTATAGACATATTTGGTCATAACTCCAGCGTAGAAATAGAGCTACAGGCCTTGCGTGTTGGTATTTGTTCGCGTAAAACAGTGTTCTCGGAAGAGAATCTTCCTAAAAGAGATCGATATTGACCAGACACCTTCCCTCAAAAAGAGGCTGTTTGGAACGCTTTAGGGCATAAGAACACGATGTTCTTCAGTCCCCCACCGCAGCGAGCGGCAATTCATTGACGAATTATAAACGGACTTTTTAACCCAATTTGCGTTAAGAGACGTTCTTTTGATCTCTCTAAAATACAATTATTTTACACATTAATGGTTTAATACCTCTGTAATTAAATGAATAAACGCTACTGTTCTGTTAATGATTGGCTCCTAGACATTTCTTCCGGTTCAATATTGCATTTAAATACCGGCGAAAGAAAAAGACTCGGTGAATACCAATTAAAGCTATTAGATATCCTGACTCAGCATGCGGGAGAAATCCTCTCACGTGAAGAGCTAACCAATATGGTTTGGGAAAGGCGAGTGATAGGAAATAATAGCCTTCCTAATGCCGTGCATGCTTTACGTGTTGCGCTAGAAGATGATGGTAAACAACAAAAAATAATCAAAACCATACCTAAAAAAGGTTATTTGTTAGAGTCATCTTATTGCCGCTGTATTGAAACAGAATCATTAAATGAGAATGAGAATATAACAGAGATACCTCATGAAGGTATTTCCACGAATTCAAACAGCTACAATGAAGAAGAAGCATCGTCTGATGTCGTTAGCGTGGAAACTTCGTCTCTAGGGATCAATCCTGAACCTGAATATTATCAGGAAGCTTCCCAGCTAAACGAACCTCAGCCTGCCAGAAAGCATTCATGGTTAGCCTATGCGGTTCTCATGCTGGTCGCCGTACTGGTCAGCGGCGCGATGGGCTATAAATATCTGACGCTCAATAACAAAACGATCGCTGCTGCTCAGCAGGAGAACAACGTCTACAGCAATATTCGTTTGTATCAGATCGTGCAAGATGGCGACACATCGACGTCCAAAGATTCACTTTATATCAAGCTGAAGGACACGCTTTACCAGCTCAACCAGCGCTTGAAGACCAAAAACATCTACATGGATGTTTACTACAAGGTTTCAGATCAAGTGCTGAACTATACGTTTTCAGTGGAAACCACCTGCGCCAACCAGCAGCTCGCGATGACGATCTACCATTGGCGAACCGATACACGTCAGCTTAACAACCTGATTTTTCGTGAAACTGTGAGAAAATTAAATGAAATCCCAGCCTGTCAGAGCCAATAAACTGATATGGATGCTAAGCCTGCTTATTTTGTTAATCGGAATACTCGGCTACACCGCATTATCCGTCGCGACGCCAAGCCTGAAACCAAGGCAAGGCACGGTGCAAATGGGCTTTTATGATCTAATGTCTCAGCAGAAAGAGCTCTATGACTCTCATTTAACCTCAGTGAACGGCACTATTCTTAACACCATCACTAACCCAAACGACACGCGCTTTGTGGTGAAAGGGAAATTTACGGAAACTCACCGCGAATTAGGCAAGGTGTACTATCTCTACTCGCAGATTTATTACAGTACGCCTCAGCGACGTCTGATGATCGATGGGCTGATTGATTTTTTACAGAATAATGAAGTGTGGATGATCCCACTGAAGCTAGACGGCCAGCCGCTGGTGATAGGGCAAACCGGAATGATATTTTTATATCCTTTGGGGCACTAGTTCACAACCTCCTCCCAGCCAAGAAAAAGGCTAGGGCTAAAACCCCCTCCCAACCTCCCCCTTGGCAGGGGGAGGAGCCGATCGAAGATCAACTCAACATCACCGAACGGTTCCCTCCCCTGCCAAGGGGAGGGTTAGGGTGGGGTCATTGAGATAATAATCCCCTCCAGCCTCCCTTCGCAGGGGGAGGAGCCGATCGAAGATCAACTCAACATCACCGAACGGTTCCCTCCCCTGCCAAGGGGAGGGTTAGGGTGGGGTCATTGAGATAATAATCCCCTCCAGCCTCCCTTCGCAGGGGGAGGAGCCGATCGAAGATCAACTCAACATCACCGAACGGTTCCCTCCCCTGCCAAGGGGAGGGTTAGGGTGGGGTCATTGCTGAGATTTTCACCCCAACAAATTCTTCACTGTACCCAAGCGCACATTAGCCTGCGCACTCAATGCCTGATTAAGGCTAGAAAACTGGCTGCTGCTGTTTTGTAGATGCTCGCCTAATGCCTGAGAGACAGCCAGCGCCTGCTGCGGCTCATACGGCGTGGCCATTCCCTCAATGCGCGTACGAACACGCTCTTGCTGAAAACGTAATTTTCCACGCTGATGGGTGATTTGCTCCAGCGCAGTTAACACTTCCGTTCCCCGCTCGCGCAGACGCTCTGGCTGCGCTGCAATTTGTTTAAGCACATCGCCAATCGCGGGCTCAGCCTGTGGTGTGAGCGATGAAAACGTTGAGTTAAAACGCTTCCCTTCACCTCGTACGCTTAAATGCGTACTCACTCGCTCCCAGCGCGACTCATCGACACTAAACGTCACATCACCGGCGCTATCTTGGCGGGCATGCACGCCAAAACGCCCTAATCCTTGATTCAGACGCATCACCGCCTGACGCTCTGAGCCATTTTGCGTGAGCGATACCGCGGCCATTTCTCGTTTGTTGCCACCGAGAGAGAAAACTAAGGTCTCAGCTTCTCCGCCCTGCAACAGTTTTTCACCCTCTGGCAGAGCAAAATTCACCTGCGTTTTGCCCTCCAGCTTCACGTTGAAATGGCGATCAACGGTATTGCCGGAAAGCTGAGCACGGTTATCCAGCAAGCTTTGCAAACCTTTCGCCTGCTGACGAATGGTATCAGGTCGAGTTTGGCTATGAGTCGCTGAGTGGCGCAGTTGCAAGAGCTGGCTTTCCGTTTGCGATAGAAAACTATCTGCCTGCTGAACCGCCGTTAATTGCTGGTTAAGCTGAACGTTATAGCGCAGCGGGCGCGCTGAAATCAGCGGTGATTCAGGAAAGCTGGCCGGTGAAGCTGATGTGGTATCCGTAATGCCACGATTGCGAACCGACTGTGGGGCATCAATACCTCCCCGCGTCAGCGGGGAAGTGGTTGAGGTTTGTAACGAGGGAGTGCTAAGACCAACTTGCATATCAATTACATCATGCTAAAGAGTGAGAGCTGACTAATCATGCTGTAGGTTTTATTCGAAACCTGCATCGAGTTGTAATACAGCTGAAAATTGACCGACGCCGTGGCCATATCTAAACCAGACAAATCTTTAGCGACCATATCATTAGCCGTTTTTACATCGGTATGCGCATCATCCAACATCGTTAAACGATTTTGACGACCACCCAGATCGGTAAAGATAGCGGCCACGTCGTCTGAAGAATCTTTTACGGCGCCCATCAGCGCATTGAGCTCATCCGCATAGTCAGAAGCTGGAATATTCGGGTCCTGCATTTTTTCACTGATCGACTTCAGCTGGTTTAATAAATCCAGATCGTTACCACTGCTGGAGAAAGCTCCGCTCAGGTTGGTATTTTCAGTGATGCTCACGCCGTTAGCCACCGCAGTTTCACGCGTGCCGTCGTTACCGTTGTATTCATAACTCTGCGTGGTTTCGTTCCATACCACGGGTTTTTGATCGGTTTTGGTACCAGAAAACAGATAGCGACCGTCTTCGTTTTTCGAGTTCAGCGTCGCCACCAGAGAGTCGAGCATCGAGCCAATCTCTTTGCCAAAACCGGACATATCTTCGCTGCTATGGGTGTCGTTAGACGCCGCCAAGAGTTTGTCATTAAGCGACGTCAGCTGATTGTTCAGCGCCGTCACGTGCGATTCCTGCATCGATAGGTTGCCAGACAAACGCGAGATATTGCTCTGATACTGGGTGATCGCCGACTGTTCACGGTTAAGCTGCACCATACGCGAACTGGCGATGGGATCGTCAGACGGAACATTGACGCGCTGCAATGTCGACATCTGCTGCATCAGTTTATTCATCTGGGTACCGTTTTTGCCCATCTGGTAGGTCATCATATTGGCGTTGTAGAGGCCGCTGACTCGCATGTTAATTCCTTATTATTATCAGAGCAGATTCAGTAAATCGGAGAAGATCTGGTTACCCGCCGCAATCACTTTCATGTTCGATTGGTAGGCATTCATGTAAACCTGAAGATTAATCGCTTCTTCGTCCTGATCGACCGCACTGAGGTTGTCACGCTGATTCTGCGCTTCTACATAAACAGATATGGCTGCTTCGGCTTCGGTCTGGTTCTCACGGCTAGCAATACCGATAGAACTAATAATCGCGGCAGCACCTTCGTTGATGCTCATATTGCCCATGCCGCCGATATCCACCTTCTTGTTTTTCAGTTCAATCAGCAAACTCAGGTTATCGCCGTTACCCGTTTCATCATCTTTACCTGAAAGCGCCAGCTCATCGGGTTTGATATCGGTGATGGTCAGCATGCCTGCTGGATTACTCAAATCGAAATTAAACAGCGGTTTACCCGGCTGACCATTCAGATCGAAGCCTTGTCCGAGCTGATCGTTGAACATGGTTGCAATAGATTCCGCCATGCCCTGAACCGATTCCTGCATTTCTTTGAGCGTACCCTGCTCATAGTCATTCAGCGCACCAAGCTGACCGCCGGTTGCCGGATTAATCGAGTATTCAGAACCAGCATATTTTAGCGTCAGTAACTGGCTGCCATCCGGCTGGGTCGTGGTGGCAAGTTGGCCCGAACTCTGCCCGTTAACCAACGGCTGACCATTCGGCAAAGCGACCGTGTAATTGCCTTTCGCATCTTCGCTGACTTTCACGTCAACCATGCTGCTCATCTGTTTCACCAGCTCATCACGCTGATCGCGCAGCACGTTGGTGTTACCGCCTGTGGCTTCAAGCTCAGCAATTTTCTGGTTATAACCTGCGATGTTCGAGCTCAGCGTATTCACACTGTCTACCGTGGCATTACGCTGGCTATTGATTGACGTCTTCTGGCTAGTAATAAAATTATTAATGTTATTAAAACGCGTCGCCATCGACTGCGCTTCGTTGATCAATTGCTGACGCAGCGCAGGGGAATCTGGCTGAGTGGTGAGCTCGTTAAGCGAGGCAAAAAGTTTATCGATACCGTTGCCCAAACTGGTGGTATCCGTGCCAATCACCGACTCCAACGCACCAATGTACTTTTGCCCGGAATCATAATAGTTAGCTTTACTGTTGGTGCCCCATACCTGACTGGTCAAATACTGATCCGAGATACGGCGAATACTATCAACCTGAACACCGTTACCCGCAGACAGCCCCACTGAGCCCATCGGCCCTACGGCACTTTGCAAAATACCTTGGCGGCTATAGCCCGGCGTTAAGGCATTCTGAACGTTCATACCAACGGTATTCATACCTAACTTGGCGGCTTGAAGACCGCTGTAAGCGTTACTGATTAAACTCATAATGATTCCTGTCCGCGGCTAAGTACTGGGATAACGGGCGTTTCAAGCTCTACGGGCTCTTGCGCTTCTACAGAATCAGAAGCGACATTTTCGCCCTCAATCTTAAGTGCGCGTTCCATTCCCTTAACCTGAGGATCAAGCTGATTAATCAGCATGGTGGCAATTCCACTGCTGCGCTGTGAAGCCAGCTGCGAGGCCAGTTTGTCATCATAAAAATCACGCATCATGCGCTGCTGCTTACTGTTGAACGGATCATCATCTGCCGCTAACGCATCCGAAGCTTTACGCATCTGCTGCATCATCGAACGCAGGAACATTGCTTCAAACTGCTCGGCGGCCTGATCTAAATTCTGTGCTTTCAGCGTGCCGGTGAAATCTCCCGGCAGCACGGTACTTTGGCGATTAATGGCATCAATCATGGTTTTTTCCTTAAATAACCACGAGTTCAGCGTCTAACGCGCCTGCTTCGTGTAATGCCTGCAAGATAGCCATGGTGTCATCCGGCGCGGCTCCTAAGCTATTGATGGTGTTTACAATGCTACGAAGGCTGGTGCCTGCGGCAACGGTCACCATCTGGCCTTGGCCTCGGTTCACATCAATATCGCTTTGTGGCGTAGTGACCGTTTCACCGTTGCTGAAGGCATTAGGTTGGCTGACGTTGCGACTTTCGCGAATGCTGACGGTCAAATTGCCGTGAGAAACAGCGGCAGCACGCACCACGACGCCATCGCCAATCACTACCGTTCCGGTTCGTGCGTTAAACACCACGCGAGGCGGCTGTTTACCGGCGTTAATCTGCACGTCTTCCAGCATCGACATAAAGGCTACGCGAGCGCCTGCGTCCTGCGGCGCTCGCACCACGACGTTAGTTGCGCTTTGCGCCGTGGCGGTATTTGCACCAAAGGCCTGATTTAACGCCACAGCAACGTTGTTTGCCGTTTTAAAGCTTGGGCGTTTCAGGTTCAACGTAACCAGATTACTCACCTGAAAATCGCTAGGAATTTCGCGCTCAATCGACGCCCCGTTCGGTACGCGCCCAACGGTTGGCGTGTTCATGGTGATACTGGAACCGCTATCGCCTTCAGCTTTAAAACCGCCGACCACCACGTTGCCCTGTGCCAATGCATAAACCTCGCCATCGGCACCGCGTAGTTGGGTCAGCAGCAACGTACCGCCGCGCAAGCTTTTGGCATCACCGATAGAGGAAACGGTGATATCAACGGACTGCCCGCGCGCATACATTGGAGGCAGCGTGGCGCTAATTGCCACCGCCGCCACGTTTTTCACCTTAGGGTCAATCTTGGCCGGTAGCTGTACGCCAAACTGACGCAGCATATTGGTGACCGATTGGCTGGTGAACTTCACCTGATTTTTGTCACCGGTGCCGTCCAAACCTACCACCAAACTGTAACCAATCAGTTGGTTACCACGAACGCCTTGCACATCCACCAGCGAGCCTAGCGGCTGCGCCAATGACATTGAACTCCACAGGAGGGCGACAACCAGCGTAAGGAATCTGCACATGTTGAACATCTCCTGAATTAAATAGGGAACAGCGGATGGTTAAAGATCCGCGTCAACCAACCGGCTGAGTTGGAATCACTTAACGCACCACGACCTGCATACGAGATACGAGCGTTCGCAATACGCTGCGACGAAATGGTGTTATCGCGCTCGATATCATCGGTTCGAACCAATCCGGTGACACGCATATACTCGTCACCCTGATTTAAGGTCAGCCACTTCTCGCCGCGTACCACTAAAACCCCGTTAGCCAAGATTTTATGTACCGCCACGGTGATAGAACCGCGCAGCATATTTTGCTGAGCGGAAGAGGCATTTCCGTTAAAGGAGCGATCCGCACCGATAGAGCCACTCAGCTTATCCACTGCGTGACCAAAGGCTTCCGGTGCGGCAATAGACGCATCATTCTTCTTGCCGAAGTTGGTGCGCGCCTGTTTGCTGGACTGCGTAGACTCATCAAGTCGTACCGTCAGAATATCGCCCACGCGGTATGCGCGGCGATCCTGGGTCAGAGACCAGTTGTAGCCGGCGTTGTATAGCCCGCCACCCTGCACTGCAACCGGCTGCTGCAGTATTTCCTCTGGCGGCGCATAGGCCGCATCATCCTTGTGTACCAGCAGCGCAGGGCTTTCACAGCCCGCTAGCGCCATCAACAGGACACACATCAACATCTGCTTTTTCATAACGTTCTTCGCTTTACTCTTTCACCAAGTCGCCGTTACAGCGACTGAGTGACAAACTTCAACATATCATCTGCAGCCGAAACCATTTTCGCGTTCATTTCGTAGGCGCGTTGAACGGTGATCATGTCGACCATCTCTTCAACAACCTGTACGTTTGAACCTTCCAATGTTCCCTGCTCCAACTGTCCAAGGGCATCTTCACCCGGTACGCCTTCCACGGCTTCGCCGCTAGCCGCCGTTTCGCGATAAAGATTGCCGCCTACCGCTTCTAAACCGGCCGGATTAACAAAATTCACCAACGTGATTTGCCCAAGCTCTACCGGATCGGTTTCGCCGCCCACGGTCGCAGACACGGTGCCGTCTTTCGCAATCGACAGCTCTTTGGTGTTAGCCGGAAGCTCAATCGCAGGCACCAGCGGTAAACCGGCGGCGTTTGTGACTACGCCGTCGGCGTTGAGCTGTAGGTTGCCCGCACGCGTGTAGGCGATGTCGCCGTCTGGCGTTTCTACCTGAAAGAAGCCTTGGCCCGTAATCGCTACGTCCATCTGCTGCTTGGTGATCTGCATGCTGCCCACGGAAAACTCTTTTTGAGTCCCCACGATTTTCACGCCGGTACCGTACTGAATACCGGTTGGAGCTACGTTGTTCTGATCAAGCTGCGCGCCTGGAGCACGCTGAGTTTGGTAGAACAGATCGTCAAACATCACACGGTCGCGTTTGAAACCGGTGGTATTCACGTTCGCCAAGTTGTTGGAAATGGCGCTCATTTTGGCATCTTGCGCAGCAAGGCCGGTTTTACTGATCCATAAAGCTGGATTCATGATTTATTCCTTAATTTAGCTGCCACGGATCAGTCGATTACCGGCTGTCGCCAAATCTTCTGCGGCTTTCATCATCTTGATTTGGGCTTCAAATTGGCGGTTCAGAGCAATACTGGAAACCATTTCGCTAATCGCTGAAATATTGCTGCTTTCCAGATGTCCGGCGGTGATTTCAACGGCATCGCTGCGTGGATTATTCCGCGTGGCGCTAATCAATAAGCCGTCGGCGTCTTTTGAAAGCTGATCCGCAGGAATATCCACCAGTTTGATACGATCGACGTCCATAGCCGCATTGACGTCACCGTCTTGCGGAACAATCGTAATGGTGCCGTCATCGCCAATGGAAAGATCGGAAAACGGCGGCAATACCACAGGGCCGGTTTCGCCAATCACTGGGCGACCGTTAATGGTCAAATCACCATCAGGGCTGACATCCATCTGACCGTTGCGGGTGTAAACTTCGCGGTTGCCGTTACCCACGGCAATCAGGCCATTGCCTTTAATGGCTATATCCAGCTCACGTCCGGTATCTCTCACCGCACCCGGCGTCATATCCACACCACTGTTTTGCTCCTGCACCAGATAGCGCGAGTCGTAGCCCGACCCCGCCACCTGCTGTGATAAAGCGCTTTCTAAGTCACCACGAAATCCGCTGGTGTTCACGTTCGCCAGATTATTCGAATGAATCTGCTGCTGTGACAGGCTGCGGTTAGCGCCGCTAACGGCGGTATAAATTAAGTGATCCATTAGACCGCCTGGAACAGAGCCGACATCATGCTGTCATTGGTGCTGATAACTTTGGTGTTAGCCTGATAGTTACGCTGCGCGGTCATCAACCCCACCAGCTCGGCGGTTAAGTCGACGTTAGATTCTTCCAATGCACCTGCTTTGATAGAACCCAACAGGCCTGAACCTGGCGCGCCGGTCAGCGGTGTACCCGATGCAGAAGTTTGCGCCCACGTAGTACCATCTTGTGAAGACAGTCCATCAGGGTTGGTAAAGTTGGCCAAAATCAGCTGTCCTTGCAGCATGCGTTCGCCGTTCGAGAAGGTGGCATATACAAAGCCTTCTTCATCAATCTGCTGACCGGTTTTTTCGCCAGACGCGTAGCCATCACCTTTGTTTTTGGTTACGGAGAAATCAGAACCAAATTGGGTCGTTCCCGCGTAGTTCAGCTCAAGATTCAGATCTTCAGCGCCAGGTATTGACAGTGAAATATCAACGGCTCCATTGGGTACTTCCATCACGCCCTGAGCACTAAAGGAAATCGTCTGGGTAGCCCCTTTCGTTGGGTCAGTCGCATCGGGAACTGGCTCACCATCCATGTAGTAATGGCTGGTCCAAGTGTTATCTGCGTTCTTAACAAAATACTGCGACAACGTGTGTTCACGACCCAATGAGTCATAAACCTGTGTGGTGTAGGTATTGTTATATGAAGAGCTGTCTTTTGGGTCTAACGGCGTGACTTTAGGTACTTCGGCGTTAGCATCCAAGTTAGCGGTGAACTCCAGTCCGTTGGTGGCTTTGGCTGGAATCGCACCGCTGCTGATGTTCAGATTACCCACGTTACCGACCTGTAATACGCCGTTGGCATCAACCGGATAACCTTGCAAATTCATACCCTGTCGATTGACCAGATTCCCGTTGGTATCTGTACCGAAATACCCAGCGCGGGTATAGGCTTCAGTACCTGCACTATCGCGTACCACGAAGAAGCCGTTACCTGAGATCGCCAGATCCAGCGCGCTTGAAGAGGCCATGATATTACCGCCACGGGTAATACTTTGCGTGATACCACTCACGCCCACGCCCAGCGGCTGAGACTGTGCATACAGCGCAGAGAACTCCGCACGGCCAGATTTAAACCCTATGGTGCCGGAGTTAGCAATGTTGTTACTGATAGCGCTAAGCTGCTGAGTGATGGCGTTCAAGCCCGAAGTTGCGATACTAAAGCTCATAAAATCTTTCCTGATCTAAATTGGGTTAGTGTTCGAAAGTGTTCCGTTTTCGAAATTACGCTTTGCGAGTGTCGGTATTATTGGATGGGCTATTCATCCCAAACTGGCTGATGTAGTTGTAAGGAACCTCACCCAGCCCAGCGATATTCAGCATGGTGGCACTGCCATCCAATGGAATACGCACGTTGTTAACCACGCCACCCACTTCAATTGGAACTGACTCTTCACCGGTATCCGTCACCACGCTTAGCGTGTACTTTCCTTCGGCAAGGCCCAGCTCTTTCGGGTCAATTTTGAAATCAACCTGCCCGGCTTCCTGCTGACCCAGCTCAATTTTGTGTTCGGTGCCGGCTTCGTCTTTGACATAGACCGTGACCACGCCTGCGGCGTGATCCAATGACAGACGACCGTCGATGACCGTACTGCCGTCACTTTCAATTTTGTCGGTCTGAACCATCACCTTTTGCCCTACCAAGTTGCCGGTAGACAGGGTTTGCAGGTTATCCATCAACACCGCATTGTTTTGCATCAGCGCAGACATGGATTCCATCGACTGCACCTGAGACAGCTGCGCTAACTGGCTAACGTACTCGGTACCATCGGTTGGGTTCAGCGGATCCTGGTTTTGGATCTGCGCAACCAATAGCGTCATAAACAGGTTGTTCATGCTCGCGGCGCTGTTATCGTTGCTGGCAACACGGCTGTTATTGCTAGTTGTATCCGTATAGCTCTGCGCGTCATTTACGTTCATGCTTAAGCTTCTCCAAGTCTCAGCAGGCTCTGCTGCATACTTTTCACACTGTTAAGAACTTCGACGTTAGTTTCGAAGCTACGGGATGCCGACATCATGTCGGCCATCTCTTCCACGACGTTAACGTCTGGATAAAAGACGTAACCCTGATCGTTGGCCATGGGATGATTCGGCTCATAGCGCTGTACTGCGCCACCGGTTTCAACCACGTCCATGATTTGCACACGCGCACCGGCTAAGGCTTTGTTGTCCATCAGCTCGCTGTTTTGGTACACCGCGGCAAACACAGGGCGGCGAGCTTTATACACAGCCCCCTCGTTGTCCGCTGGCGACTCCGCGTTCGCCAGATTACTGGCGATGGTGTTCAGACGAACGGTTTGCGCCGTCATTGCTGAACCCGAAACGCGATAAATATCCGTAAATGCCATTGTCCGTTGTTACCTAAATCAATTACTTACCGTCAATTGCCTTTTTAAGGCCCACAAACTTCATGTTTAAAAACGCTAAGCTGGTTTGGTAATCCAGCGCGTTTTTCGAGAACTCAGCCTGCTCAACGTCCAGAGCAACCGTGTTGCCATCGCTAGCGGGCTGATAAGGCACGCGATATTTGAGTTCTGCCGAGTTATTCGTCGAAAAGTTCAAACTCGAACGTTGCATCTCAGCGGCAAAATCAATATCTTTAGCCTGAAAGTTTGGGGTGTCGACGTTAGCTAAGTTCGCCGATAACAGCTCTGCTCGGGAAAGTCGAAGCTGTACCGCCTGTGGATGAACACCTAATGCCTTGTCAAAACTTAAGCCCACTGAAACTTCCTCTCATCACGTCGTTGTAAAATGTTGTTTCTCTGTCATTTACTGCTGTCCGCTACTGATATAGCAATTACCATGCCAGAGTTATAACAATATGATTTTTAAACAAGTTACGTCTAAAGTTAGCCACACTAGGAAACGTTCTTTCCTTCCGCAGCATGCCCTTGTCCGAGCCCTCGTGGTTTTCGGGCTGTGTACCCTTCCGCTCGCCTCAGGCTGGGCGATGAAAGAAACCTCCAAGCCCAGCACGTCTAGCGCTCGCAAGCAGATTTATGCCCTCGCGGTAGAAGTGGCTACGGCCGATATCAATCGCGAAGCCAAACGTAAAAATTGGAAAGGTTTCAACGCGAAAATGAACGTGTTTATTCCCTCAGAGGTCAGCGGCTATCGGGTTTGTTCTCAGCCGTTACAGGCCGCGCTGCCTACCGGAGATAAACGCGACCTGAGCCGTCTGCGTTATGACATTCGCTGTGAAGATGCCAACGGCTGGGAGGTCGATGTAACCGTGAAGCCGGATATCTATCTGCCGGTCATTGTGGCGAAGAACACCCTTGAGCGCGGCGCGATCATTTCCCCTTCTGACATCGAGTTAAAAAAACGCAATATCTCCAGCAGCCGCGCGGGGGTTATCACCAATCCTGACGAAGTTGTGGGGTTAACGGTGAAACGCCGTATTCGCGATTTACAGCCCATTAGCCCAGCCCAGCTCGATCAGCCCATCATGGTCGATCGCGGCCAGCGCGTCGTAATGATTGCCGAACAAGACGGCATCGAGGCTCGCACCATGGGCGAAGCGATGAAAAAGGGTCGTAAAGGCGACATGATCAAAGTGAAAAACGAAAGCAGCCAGCGCGTGGTCAGCGCCGTTGTCGACAATATGGGCGTTGTGCGAATGCTTTACGCACCGGGTCAGTAAAGTTTTTGCACGGATAATTAAGTTTTGCTGTTGGCTGGTCGCTATAGTTGGGTATGGAAGGAAGACTTCCGCCTCTAGTCGATAATCTAAATCGATAAACTAGTGGTTAACCTTGCGCAGCCAGACAGAAAATGACCAACGGGATGCCCGTTTCGGAGAGATGCAATGAAAGTAACTTCAACCCAGTACAACCTGACTCAGGCCGTCAACAATACTGCAAACACGAAGAGTGCCAATGCAGAGTCTGCGACCCCCTTACGTGCTCAGGCCACCACACCGGTAGATCCCGTGCTGGGTGAAGCTCAGGGGCAACTTGCGGCCATGCCGGAAGTGGATATGGATCGCGTTAACGCGATGAAAGACGCCATCAGCGCCGGAAAAATTGACATTAATCTGGACGAACTCACGCTCGCCATAGAGAAATATTACAAAGGATAGAAAGGAAATATGACTACGCCTGCGCAAAAGGTTAATACGCTAATTCAAGATATCGTCAGTGACCGAAAGATCTATATTGAGCTTATCGGCCAGCTCGAAAAACAGCGCGCATACATCATTGCGCGCAACGCCGACGATCTCAGTACGCTCAACCATGAGCTGGTCGAAAACTACCAGCGCCTGACAGAAAGCGCGCAAAAACGGCATGACATTTTACAGTCTCTAGGCGTTGCCGGAGGACGTAAAGGCATCACCGACATCTTTGCTCGCCTGCCTGAACAGCATCAGCCGAAGATTAATGCACTGTGGGCAGACCTTGAGCAACAGGCCAGACGCTGTAAAGAGATCAATGAGCGCAACGGCGTGATGCTGCACATGCAGCAAGATATTGTGAATAACCTGATTAACGTCGCCCAGCCAGAAGCTTATTTATATCAGGAAGGGTGAGAGCACCTATAGTGAAAACTATCATCACATTTGGCACTTTTGATATCTTCCATATCGGCCACCTTGCGATATTACAGCGAGCAAAAGCGCTGGGTGACCGACTTGTTGTAGGTGTTTCATCCGACCGCTTGAATCTACAAAAGAAACAGCGTAATCCCATCTATTCTGAGTCCGAAAGGATAGCTATCCTTCGTAATATTAAAGATGTTGATGACGTTTTTCTTGAAGAGTCATTGGAGGAAAAGGCTAAATACATCCAGAACTATCGAGCCGATATATTAGCAATGGGTGATGATTGGGAAGGACATTTCGATCATTTTCGCGATATTTGTGAAGTCGTTTACTTCCCACGTACACCGTCTATTTCAACCACAGAAATTATTGAAATTGTTCGATCTGTAAGGCGCTAAGCTGCTCTAGAAATAGCGACGAGAAACATAAACTCGCCGCTCTATTTCCCATCATCCAGCTATCTTGACTGTATAACTACACGAGAGTTCTTCTCTGCAATTCGCTCATCCAAGCGGGTGCGTAAATCGCAATAATTCTCTTGGATAACACGATGACAGTTTTCCCCTAAAAACCGAGTTATATGGGGATGCGGTCCACCTAGACGGCCTTTACCCAAGCGCTCAACATTTAAACGTTTTTCTCCAGCATCTGATTCAACAAATAGAGATAAAAGATCAAACTGATTAGCAGTATCCGCCTGCCAAGCAAACATCTGATATCCCCCATTGGAATACAACAGATGAAAGAAATCTGACGTTATAGAATAGCCTTTATGCAGTGGACTTTCTGATGAAGACTCAGGCTGCTGACTAAATAAATTACGGCTAAAGCAATATTTTCTTTGCCCTGACAAAGCTGAATACGAGGGAGTTTGGGGAGTATCTAAATAAGGCAGGCCCATGAGGTCAAGCGTAGTTTGCTTCAAATCTGTCAAGCTCACAAGATGGTTAATATCTTGATTTACGCGGCTAGGATCAAATATGAATGCAGGGGTGTGGACTAGAGAGGTATAAGGCTCAATTGAGTGGGCAAAACCACCGTTATAACCATGATTCCAAAAATCATCTCCATGGTCACCAAACCCAACAATGATCGTATTCTCCAACTGCTGATGCTTTATTAGCAACTGAAGGATATGTCCAATTGTGTTATCCATACTTTTATAACCAAGTTGCCAGTTTTCAAAACTATGCTGCCCACTGCGTTTAATCGCATCGGCATAGCATAGATGGCTACTTAAATTCCAAAAATAGAGAGCAAATGGCTGTGTTTTATCTGCCACGATCTCCTCTGCCTCAGCCAACATTTCTATTGATGAATCGTGCCAGTGAAATGACTGACTGCGACTCCACACAGAATCCACACTAGCCCAACTTTTAGGATAACCAATACCTTGGGTCTGATAGCCAAACATCTGTAGCTGATCAAATAGTGTATCGCTTGTACGATTAACGGAAATCCCTTCCTCTAAAGCAAAGTTGTGCTCTAAAACATCATCATCGCCATGAACTAAATCACTTAGTGCCATAATTGATGATGTAGCCGTAGATATAAAATTATTCATCCGTAATGATCGGCTGTATATAGAGTTCAAGCATGGGAACCATTGGCGATGCCCGTAAATTGCATGATTAAGACTTTCCAAATGAATATAAACAAGGTTTTTTTTCATAATTTATTCCTTTAGTAATAGCTCAATCATGCTGTTATCAAATGTAGGGATACCTAATGCACTAGCAACTTCTTTGCGCTCAGAAAAACTGTCATCAATAAATATAGATTTATCAGCAGAAATGAAATCTGATTTCCTCTCTCCATTTGTCAGGTGGATGATTTCATCAAAAATCACATTTAATCTAAGCTGAAGCAATAAATGGTGAATATCTCCGCGATGCCTAGTGATCAAATATATTCGTTTACCCTCATTACGACATTGGTATAACAATGTAATTAATGGTAAACACACCATGCCACGAAGGTACAAAGTGTCATCAAAATCCACATAAATATTGTTATACTCAAGATCGTATTTATATCTATTGCTCAGACCACGACTAACGCTAACCTCACCAGAATGTGTCGATATATCAAAGTGCTGATTTAGAGACTCATAAAGTGATAACAACGGAAAGTTAACACCGCGCACTCGGTTTAATGACATGGTGCCAGCAACTCTAGGGGCAACCTCAAGCAAAGTCAGCACCCCATCAGCACTATATTTCATCTGAAAAAACCATGCGCCATAGAGCCTTAACCTATTACCAATGCACTCTGCTATCGCTTGAATATTTTTAATTGATACCGTAGAAGAACTCATCGCAATACCACTACGGATCCGTCCTCGCTGGCGTGCCTGAGAAAAAAGCAAACCTCGCTTACGATCAGAAAAACAGTCAACTGTAAATTCATCACCAGGTAAGTATTCACATATAATCGCATCAGGTGTAATGCGTAATACGTGTTCTAAATCCTGATAATTATCTACGCGTACGGCACCTTGCGCACCTTGACCACGGTCAGGCTTAACAAATACTGGCCAGCTTGGAATTTTTGATTCGCTATAGACATTTGGGACAGAAATTAAATCGGCTAATGCCAAATATGTCGATCGTTTAGAGCGTGTAATACGGCATGTCTCCACACTAGGAGCAATAACAGCCGCACTAAATTCTTTTCGATTTTCAACCAATGCTAATAATACGTCATCATGGGCTGGATAAATAAAATCAATTTTATTACTTTTGATAAAGTCAGATAACTCGGCGATCCATCCCTCTTGTTCCACCATCGGCAAATAAGCATACTCATAATCATAAAACTGAGCATGATTGTCATAATTAGCTCCGGCTAAAAAGAGTGTGACATCCTTACACCAACGGAGCGATGACCATATTTCACGCCCAATTTCTGTACCCGCAGGGAAAATTAATACATTCATTGAATAGAAACCAATTCAATCACACGCCAAATTTCATCATCAGTAAGATCTGGATATATAGGCAAACAGATAACCTCGTTAGCTAATCGATTTGCTACCGGAAGGTTATGGCGACTTGAGCTTGAATAACCTTGATACATCGCTAACTCGGAAATCAATGGGTAAAAATATCTGCGTGCTAAAATATTATTTTGCTTTAGCTTTTCACAGAGTTTATCTCGGCTCAAAGGGTAGTCTTTCTCAATAAAGATTGGAAAATAACTACAATTATGCCGTATCTCACCCCACTCAGGGGCCAGTCTTATACCTTTAATATTCGATAAATTCTCTCGATATATTTTATCAAGATACTGACGACGCCGAATACCTTCATCAATATGCTGCAACTGTAGTAACCCAAAAGCCGCCTGTATTTCATTCATCTTGCCATTTAAACCCGGTGCAACAACGGTCACTTCATCAGCAAAACCAAAATTTTTAAGAAAATCGATTCTTTTTTTTGTTTTGGCATCTGGGCTAATAATTGCTCCACCTTCAAACGTATTAAAAACTTTAGTTGCATGAAAACTTAAAACTGACAGATCGCCATGACGCAAAATTGATCCACCAATATCCTCTACGGCAAAGGCATGTGCTGCATCGTAAATAGTTCGCAAACCATATATGTCAGCAATATTGGCTATCGATTCGGTGTTACATGCTCTTCCGTAAACATGTACGGGCATAATTGCACTCGTATTTGGCGATATTGCCTGTTCAATCAAATTTGGGTTCAAATTGCAGCTGTCAGGTTCAATATCAACAAAAACCGGCTGTAAATGATTCCATAAAAGGCTATGAGTCGTTGCCACAAATGAATAGGGCGTGGTAATAACCTCTCCCTTAATTCTTAGTGTTTGCATCGCTACGATAAGCGCAATAGTCGCATTCGAAAATAGCGATATATATGGGATACCTAAATACTCGGCTAATGATGCCTCTAGCTTCTGATGAAATGGTCCATTATTTGTTAAATTCTTAGTTTGCCAAATCTCTTCAAGCATAGGCATAAATTCAGCCAATGGTGGCATTGACGGCTTAGTCACCGTCAGTAAAGAGAGATCCTTTGAAGAGGAATCAGACATATTAATATCCCTTCAATTTCTCAAGAGCACTTTGATAACAAGGCTGTGTTTGAAACTCTTTAATTCGTGATTCCATATCCTGTATTAATATTTCCAACTCTATTGGCGTATTTAACACTTGGCTTGCGATACCATATAAAATAGGAAGCACGCTAAGGCGTTCATCGCAATAGCTTATAGATAACAATAAATGTTTTTTCATTAACACCATTTCATTACTCTCTAAAAACAAGCAAAAGAGTAAATAATGCAGTAGTGAATCCTTTGGTCGCTCAAGCAGTAACTCATTAATACTTTCATGTGTGAGCTTTTCATTATTAGCATAGTGCTTCCAACGCAGTGCCATTGCATCTGGCCACTCCGGCTCATCACACCAAGACTCTAATATCATCATTCTGTTACGATACATTAAGGCATTTTTGTCTTGTCGATACCATGTATTATTATCATGCCGACGATAATAAGCGACCGTCTGCGGATCACAAACAAACGGTCCAATTTTTGCTAATCGCAAAAACATATCCCAGTCTTCCTGCACCAAGTCTGGAGGGGAACGCTCTAACTCTACATAAGATGAACGGCGAATTAGCGAGCCAATATATAAGCCACAATTACCATTCACTAGCAGACGTGAAAAAGCATCTCCATTAATAAAAACATTTGGGTATGGAGCCAATTTTCCATCAGATGTCAGAACCTCAATGCCGCCGTAGCAGAGTGTACAGTCAGGATTAGCTTCTAGTAGGCCTACCTGACGCTCTATTTTTTCTGGCAAAATCAAATCATCTGAATCAACAACAGCAATATATTTTCCACTAGCACAGTTCATGGCCTGGATAATTGGCTTTTCACCTTTTTTGTTCTTGTCTGTATAATAATTATCTTTACGCTCTATGAATTTTAATCCATATTTTCTTTGATATTTTTTAATTATTTTTTGAGAGCCATCGGTAGAGGCATCATCGACAACAATGACTTCAATATTTTTCCAAGTCTGCGCATAGATGCTATCTAGAGCAGAGCCTATAAACTTAGCGTGGTTAAAACTTGTGACAATCACGCTAACTAATGGCGTATTCATAAAAAAGAACATCTCCTTCGCAGACTTTAAAATAGGTTATAGACTCAGATAGATATTTTCTTATCACATTGAAAACAAGAAACGTTAATGAGGGAACAACTTCTGTCGTAAACTAAGTAAATACAAATTAGTTTGTCTATTATTTATCGCTAGATCGCAAATAACTTTAGCCGCACGCACTCCGGCTAACCCATCCTGAAACTCATCACAATAATATTTTTGATAATGCGCAATTTCATCATCAGCACGGTGATATTTAACTTCTGATTTTAAAACATGAAGCAGAGATTCTAGATCACCCGCTGTATGCAAATAGTCACGAGCCTTTTGCTCAGCGCTATCCAACGTTGTCAGTGTTTGATTATTTCTAATCATCTTTTTCATTCCGCTCCATTCCAGCAGGCATGTTTTCTTGCCAGCCTGAATGGAGTCAAAAATGAATCCACTGTTATCAGTTAAGACAATATCAGCTGCTGCTAAAAGGCAAAATGTAGGAACGCCATCAACCAAATAGTCACTCAAATAGCGCTGAGCCAAGGCTAACGCAGCGCTATCAGACTGCCGGAAACGTGTTCCATGATGGAGCTTAACAATAAGATTCACATCATCTGTTAGAGAAGCCAGTTTTTCTGCCCAGTGAGAGACGGAACTTAAATCACCATAGGTTGGTGCATATAGCACCGTTGGGCGAGACTTATCGCCCTGTAATGCCTCAACTAGCACTGAGTCATACTTATGATGATACCAATCATCAAACTTAGGGTTTCCAACCACAACAGCCGTATTGAAAATGTTTAGACGCTCTTGGGAATAGCGCCCATAGCATAAAATAGAGTCATAAAACGTATTCCACCATGCATGTCCCCATACATCTTTGGCTAAACCATACATCGCTCTAACGTGAAACTGTGCTCGTCCATGTAAGATTGGAGAATAATATGGGCTAACCATGCAGGTCACCGCTAGCCCTTCTTTGTGCATCTTACTGATTCGCAGCAAGCCGAGATTTTTATGCTGAGGAAGCGTTTTAATATAGGTAGTCATGTCATTGAGGAAACTTTCCTCCATCAGGTCATTGATCACCAGATAACAAACGTTGTTGCGCTCTAACAAAGCCAAAATAATGTTTTTATAAACATCATAGTGAAAAGCTGTTTCCATAAAAAAACCGATGGATATGGGCGCTGTTTTTTTTGTCATTTGTCCTTCCTCAATACCAACTAGCGCACTGACTTAAATCAGCGCCAAACCCGTCAGCAAACTGTAATCCGCAGTATGATCGGCATTGAACTGGGCTGTTTCCGTTGCCTGCCACGCAAAATAGGCGCTGA
>NZ_JAVXIQ010000034.1:0-31131 GCF_036648275.1 Hafnia sp.
CTGATTACGGTGGCGTTGTCCCTGAACTGGCATCTCGCGACCATGTGCGCAAAACAATTCCCCTGATTCAGGCCGCCTTAAAAGAAGCTAATTTAACGGCAAAAGATCTCGATGGCGTAGCCTATACCGCAGGTCCCGGTCTTGTTGGGGCTTTATTGGTGGGTGCAACCGTTGGGCGTGCATTGGCTTTTGCGTGGGATTTGCCTGCGGTTCCTGTTCATCATATGGAAGGCCATTTGCTGGCACCGATGCTGGAAGATAATCCGCCCGAGTTTCCTTTCGTTGCGCTGTTAGTTTCAGGTGGTCATACCCAACTGATTAGCGTTACCGGTATGGGGAAGTATGAATTACTGGGCGAATCCATTGATGATGCAGCGGGCGAAGCATTTGATAAAACAGCCAAACTTCTAGGGTTAGACTATCCTGGCGGCCCGATGTTGTCGAAAATGGCACAGCAGGGTGAAGCTGGACGCTTTGTTTTCCCGCGCCCAATGACCGATCGTCCTGGACTTGATTTCAGCTTCTCTGGCCTGAAAACATTTGCGGCAAATACGATTCGTAACAACGAATCCGATGATCAAACCCGTGCCGATATTGCCCGTGCATTCGAAGACGCCGTGGTGGATACGTTGGCGATTAAGTGCAAACGCGCCTTAGAGCAAACCGGTTTCAAGCGTTTGGTTATGGCGGGTGGCGTGAGCGCTAACCGTACTTTGCGTGCTCGCTTGGCTGAGATGATGAAAAAACGCGGTGGCGAAGTCTTTTATGCACGCCCTGAGTTTTGCACCGACAACGGCGCAATGATCGCTTATGCGGGCTTGGTTCGTTTGAAAAGCGGCGTGAATGCGGATTTAAGTGTCTCGGTTCGCCCGCGCTGGCCTTTGGCTGAATTGCCTGCGGTGTAATCCCAAAAATAAACATAAAAATGGCGACCTCTGGGTCGCCATTTTGCTATTTGTCGCTCGATTTTTCTTCCTGAATTTCTTCAGTTGCTGCGTTAGCGGCTTTTTTGCGGTTCTTGAGCTTCTTCCAGATCTTGGTTTCTTGCCCGCGCCACAGACGCTGGATATTGTCGTGATGGCGCATCAAAATTAAGCAGGAAAGCATCGCCACTGGGAACGTAAACTGTGGCTTGAACCACCATACGTAAAACGGAGCAACCAGTGCGCTGACGATTGCGCCTAATGAGGAGTATCCACTCAACAGAACGGTAAGTAGCCATGTCACCGTCATTAGACCGGTGAGATCCCAGCCAATTGGCGCGATGGCACCGAATGCCGTCGCCACGCCTTTTCCGCCACGAAAATGGAAGAACACCGGATAGATGTGGCCCAAACAGGCCGCAATAGCGGTTAACCCGAGATAAAGCGGGGCAACATCAAACTTATAGGCGAGCCAAACCGGCAACATGCCTTTAAGCACATCAAAAATCAGTACCGCTGCGGCTGCGGCTTTACCGCCAATGCGTAACACATTGGTGGCTCCCGGATTTCCAGAGCCGTTCTCACGAGGATCGGGCAAGCCTGCAATACGGCAGACCACAATTGCACTGGAAATGGAGCCGCACAGATACGCGAGAATAATCATGCCTAACGCAGTCGCACTCATAACTCAGCTCCGTCTTATGTTGTTTTGTCCCCATCACCCTTCAAGTTACCGTTGCGATGTCTATACTCTTCGCTTGCCGTTTTCTGAACTCGAATGATTTAGGGTATATATCAAAAGATATAAAAGGGTATAAAGGGCAAGGGTCGTTTTAACAACCATATCTGTGGATAATACGCACATTCAAACAGAAGTGGTATCCAACCAAAGGCAAAAACAGAGAATCACGTGATGGACATCGTATTTATTGAAGAATTAACCGTCATCACCACAATCGGTGTTTATGACTGGGAACAAACCATTCGTCAGAAGCTTGTATTCGACGTTGAGCTGGCGTGGGATAACCGCAAAGCGGCGTTGAGCGATGACGTGGCAGACTGCCTTAGCTATGCTGACGTGAGTGAGGCGATCATCAAGCATGTTGAACCCAACCAGTTTGCGCTGGTTGAGCGTGTGGCTGAAGAAGTAGCGATGATGCTGATGGATAAATTTAATAGTCCGTGGGTTCGCATCAAAGTCAGCAAACCGGGCGCCGTGGCGCATGCGAAAAGTGTCGGCGTGCAGATTGAGCGTGGAAAGCGCGTTTAATCAATCAGATCAATGAGACTTAAATGTCATATTGGCGAAACTTTATTGAATTAGCCTAGTCACAGTCATACTTCATAAGTGACGCTATTGCGTCACTTTTTTGCGTGCGTAGCACTTTTGAAAAGGGTAGTACTTTTATGGATCTGCATTTGCTGATCAATGCGTTTATTCTTGGGGTTGTTGAAGGTGTTACAGAGTTTTTGCCGGTATCGTCGACGGGGCATATGATTATCGTCGGACACTGGCTTGGATTTGAAGGTGATAAGGCAAAGACCTTTGAAGTTATTATCCAACTAGGCTCGATTTTGGCGGTTGTTGTGATGTTCTGGCGTCGCCTGTTTGGTTTGATTGGTATTCATTTTGGCCAGCCTCCGGTGCATGAGGGCAAAACCCAAGGACATCTGACATTAGGCCATATCCTGCTTGCGATGATCCCTGCGGTAGTCTTGGGGCTGGTGTTTCACGATGCGATAAAAACCCTGTTTGCGCCACGAACCGTTGTGTATGCGCTGGTCGTCGGTGGTTTCCTACTGCTGGCAGCGGAGTGGCTTAAACCAAAGCAGCCTCGCGCGGTTGGGCTAGACGATATTACCTATCGTCAGGCATTTATGATTGGCTGTTTTCAGTGTTTGGCTCTTTGGCCGGGATTCTCTCGCTCTGGTGCGACCATTTCAGGCGGGATGTTGATGGGCGTGAGTCGCTTTGCAGCGTCTGAATTCTCATTCATTTTGGCGGTGCCAATGATGATGGGGGCCACCGCGTTAGAGCTGTATAAGAGCCTGCCGTTCCTATCTATGGCTGACTTACCAATGTTTGCGGTTGGTTTTGTTACTGCATTTGTTGTGGCATTAATTGCGATTAAAACGTTCTTGAGCGTGATTAAACGGATCTCTTTTGTTCCCTTCGCGATTTACCGCTTTATCGTTGCCGCAGTGGTTTACATGGTATTCCTGTAAACAGTGCGCTGAGTAACGAAAAAAGGCCTACGGTTTTTACCGAGGCCTTTTTTGTAGGTGTTAATCGCGGCTTTCTTCCTGCGGAGAGACGTCCTGCTTCCATTCTTTGAGCGCATTTAAGCGGCGCTGTTGCAGCTCCTCACGGATTTGAGGCCCTTTGAAACCGGCATCGACAACGTCACGCACAGATACACTTTCTGCCACTTTGCAGGCTGCGCGCAGGTAGTCGCCTTGAGGGTAGGGGTTGTTTTCAAATCCAGTACGCCCACGGGCATCGGCTTCGCTGGACATAATCATTTGTTCCAAACGCTGTGGTTTGCGCCAAACGTCAATAGAATCAAATAATTTAAGCAGCGTGACGGGCCGCAATTTCTCCACGGTATGGATCAGATCGTGATATTCAGCGACGATTTTTGCCAGTTCACGAATGGCGTTGGGTACGCGTAAACGTTGACAAAGTGCTTCAACCAATTTCACGCCCGCAGGGCCATGACCGTGGTGATGTGGCCAATACTCTGGCGGCGTTAATCCCTTGCCTAAATCATGCGTTAGCGTAGCGAAACGCACGTCGATCTCATCGGTAAGCTCGGCTGCGATAGCCAATGCCATCAGCGTATGAATCCCCGTATCAATTTCTGGATGCCATTTTTCGGGGGCCGGTACGCCAAACAGATTGTCGATTTCAGGGAACAATACGGCTAACGCACCGCAGTCACGCAGCACTTGGAAATAAACCTGTGGGCTCTGGGTGATCAACGCTTTTTCTGTTTCGCGCCAAACTCGCTCAGGCGTCAGATTTTGTAGCTCATTATCCGCCGTCATCTGTGCCATCAGAGCCATTGTTTCTGGTGCGACGTGAAAGCCCAAATGAGCAAAGCGAGCTGCAAAGCGAGCAACGCGCAAGACTCGCAGCGGATCTTCGTGAAATGCGTCTGATACGTGGCGTAGAACCTTGATGTTAAGATCGTTTAGGCCACCGTAAGGATCGATGAGCGTTCCATCAGCACTTTCAGCCATCGCATTGATGGTAAGATCGCGGCGCAACAAATCTTGCTCTAGGGTCACGTCAGGAGCGAAATAGGTGACAAAACCGGTATAGCCGTGGCCTGATTTACGCTCGGTGCGTGCTAGTGCGTATTCTTCGCGGGATTTTGGGTGCAGAAAAACAGGGAAATCTTTACCAACCTGCTGAAAACCTTGTGCCGTTAATTCTTCAGGTGTTGCACCTTCGATGACCCAATCACGGTCATAAACGGGTAAATTCAGTCGCTTATCGCGTACGGCTCCGCCGACCAAAAAAATCTTCAAACTCACTTCCTCACAGACGCCTTCCACATTCTTCGTAATCGGATAATCCGAGGGGGAAAGGCATAACACAGTTATTCGGATAAGATGATTTGTTAACTATAGGTTATGACAAACAGGTTACGACAAACGCGCCGTGCACTGAAATAAAAAAACGCCGCAAGCGGCGTTTTCTAAGATTAGTTCATCCAACGATCTTTTTTGCGTCGTGGAATTAGGCGAGGCAACAGCAAGCCTAGCAGCAAGCCGCCACCGGCAACGCCGCCGCCGTATAAGAACCACTGCATAATGATGCCGCGCTTTTTATCATCTAACTGAGTGTTGATGGCGCTAACGCTTTTCTGTGCGCTGGAGAGCTGTTCTTTCAGCTTTTGATTTTCTGATTTTAGACCGTCGATGGTGCTGTCGCTGTTGGCCACTTTTTGCTGCATTTCCGCGGTGCGCTGGTTCCAGCTGTTATCGATGTTGGTCAGTTTGTCAGTCAGCGTTTTTACCTGCTGCTCTAATTCTGGCACGCGGCTACGTAAGCTTGGCTCGGTGCTCAACTGCTCCATCGGCAACCACACGGTACGGCCTTTGGCATCGCGTACCTGACCATATTTGTTGTCCGCGTTAACGCTCAGTAGTTCAACTTCTTCACCCGCATTTAATGTTCCAACGATACGATACTGATTACCTGGGCCGCTATGGACGTAAGTATTCAGCTCATCGGAAATGTAACGCTTCTCTTCAGCGTGAGCATTCAGCGTGAAGCAGGTGGCGAGTAGTGTTAAACAAACTAAGCGAAATTTATGCATCTGATTTTCATTTTTAAGTGGGTGAAGAGACAAAATAGTACGGGGAACAGTGTGGCGACGCAATGAAAAATCCGAAATGGGAACTATCTGACTTCTAAAGCGGGTCGTTACACCTTTTGGAATGCATGGCTAAAAATTAATAGGCCTGATAATTGCTTATCAGGCCAGAGGTTTCATCTATTTATTTGGCTTTCATCGACGGTTTGACGAAAAGCACGAATTAGCCAAACAGTGCCTGCAAAATATAAAACAGCACGATAGATAACCCTGCGCCCGCTGGCAGGGTAATAATCCACGAAGCCACAATGTTGCGCACCACGTTAAGATTTAACGCCGCAATACCGCGAGCGAACCCCACGCCTAACACCGCACCTACCAGCGTTTGCGTGGTGGAGATCGGTAATCCGGTTCCAGAGGCAATCACAACGGTAGACGCAGTCGCAAACTGAGCGGCAAAGCCTCGGCTCGGGGTAAGATCGGTGATGCCGCTGCCTACGGTTTCCATCACGCGCCGTCCCATTAATGCCAGCCCAACCACGATGCCTACTCCTCCTAGCGGTAATATCCACCAGACGATAGGTGACGTGGAGGCGAGCGCTAAGGGATCGTGCACAATGGCTACGATGGCCGACAATGGGCCAATCGCGTTGGCGACATCGTTAGAACCATGGGCAAACGCCATCGCACACGCGGTAATCACCATCAGCAAACTGAAGACTTTCTCTACGCCTCGGAAATGGTCTTCTTCATCGGAGTTATCGGTGAATGATTTACGCGATAGGTAGAAATAGCCACCGATCATCACTAACAGAGATAGCGCAATCGAGATAATCCATGTTTCACCGTTGGTAAGATGCAGCCCTACATGTTTAAGGCCTTTTTTGATGGTGACCAGCAAAATAACCAATGAGGTCAAAAACATATAAATCGGGCCATAGCGGCGTGCATTGGCGAAGGGATTATCGGTATTAAAAATTAAACGCTGGGCGCTGAGGAAAATACCATAAGCCACCACGCCAGAAATCAGCGGGGTAATAATCCAACTGCCCACGATGCCTTTTACGCCGCCCCATTCCACGGCGTCTGGCCCAACGGATACACAGGCGAAGCCAATAATAGCGCCAATAATGGAGTGCGTGGTTGACACTGGCCAGCCCATCATCGAGGCTACGATGAGCCAGATCCCTGCCGCCAGTAACGATGCCATCATGCCGAAAATCAGCACGTCTGGCTGTGCGCTGAACGCGCTGGTATCAATGATGCCGTTGCGGATGGTCTGAGTAACTTCTCCTCCGGCCAGATAGGCACCGGCAAACTCAAAGATCATGGCGATAATGATCGCCTGACGGACGGTGATTGCGCGAGCGCCAACGGAGGTGCCCATTGCATTTGCAACGTCATTAGCCCCAATACCAATCGCCATCAGCAGGCCGAAAAATGCCGCGATGAAGATCAGCAAAGTGCCGTGGTCAGCAATAATTGCCATTTGTGTTAGTCCAAAATATCAAAAGATTAAAATTAACAGTGAGAAACCCATGACTACGTGCGAGCTAGCATAAGCTCAAGGCGAGACCCCACGTGCAGTGATTCATCGGCAAGGCTGCCGATCCATTCCATTACCTGATACAGGCACATCACATCGATAGGGTTATACTGTGGCTCGAGCGCCAACAACGCCTGACGCAGCAAGATTTGTTGATGGTCGGTATCATCTTCAATGTGATCCAACTCCATCACCATCTGCTCAACCAGCGACGCTTCACGCCCACGGAAGCCGGTTTCTAACAGTTCGTCCAGTTCGTGGATCACTTTGTTGGCCTGCGTGGTAGCATCTAGGCAACGTTGCAAATAAACCATGAAGTCGGTTTGCATCGATTCCGGTACCATGAGGTGGCGGCCGATGACTCGGCCAGCAATATCTTTAGCGCGATTAGCCAAACGATCTTGCTGAGTCACGAGATCGAGCATATCGGTTCGATCAACCGGTAAAAACAGCCCGCGTGGTAGCTTGAGGCGAATTTCTCGTTTCAGCACATCAGCCTGTTTTTCCAGCAGAGAAATTTGCTCACGAAGATGTTGAGCGTTTTCCCACTGTTGTTGAGCCGTGGCTTGGAAGAAAGGGACGAGCAGCGAGCAACATTGGTGCACGCTGCTGGCATGTTCCTGAAGTGGTTTCAGGGGAGACTTGGCAAACAATCCTAATATAGTATTTACTGGCATCACTCATGCACCTTTTGATGGTTTTCTGCGCAAAAGTTGTCAGAAGGGTGCGCATGTTAACTGATGTGTTTTATGTTGCACACCATTTTTGTATTTCAGCCTGAACTTATTGATATAGTTCGGTAAAACCTTAATGTGAACCAATTATGACCGAAGCTATGAACGTCGAAATCGAACTAAAATTCATCGCTACCCCAGAAGTAGCGGAACAACTTTCTCAGCGTTTGGCTCCATGGCCAAATGTTCATACTGCGGCGCAAAAACTCACCAATATCTATTATGAAACCGCCGATAACACCTTGCGTAGTTATGACATGGGTTTGCGTATTCGCGGATACGGCGATCGTTACGAAATGACGCTTAAAACTGCGGGCAAAACCGTGGGAGGGCTGCATCAACGCCCTGAATTTAACGTTGACCTCAAGGCCGCTGAATTAGACATTCATTTGCTTCCTGCGGAAGTATGGCCAGAAGGCTGTGATCTTCAGGCGCTTCAAGCCGCACTTTCACCGGTGTTTAGCACGCATTTCGCACGAGAAAAGTGGGTGGTTACTTACCGTTCAAGTGAGATTGAGGTGGCGCTGGATCAGGGCGAAGTGAAAGCCGGTGAACTCAGCGAGCCTTTATATGAAATTGAACTGGAGCTGAAATCGGGCAGCCGAGAGGATTTGCTCTCTTTTGCTCAAGAACTCACGGCTGAAGGCGGTCTGCGTTTAGGTAGCTTGAGCAAAGCCGCGCGTGGTTATCACTTGGCAAAAGGCAATCCGGATCGAGAGATCGTTCCGTTGGGTATACTAAAAGTTGCGCCAAAGGCTAACGTTGAACAGGGCATGACCGATGCCTTTACCTTCGCGCTGCGCCACTGGCAGGCTAATGAAGAAGTCTGGCTGCACGGTGATCGTAAAGCCCAGAAAACCGTGCTTGAGGCAATCGAGCTGCTGCGCCAGATTTTTGTGTTATTTGGCGGTTTGGTACCGCGCAAGGCTAGCACCGCGCTGCGAGCGGGCCTCACCGAGCTAGAAGAGCAGTTGGCAACGCCGCGTCTCGATGCCAAAAAAGTCTGCTTTAGCCCGCTGTATCTGAATACCCAGTTAGCGCTTACTCGCTGGATAGCCACCGCAGAATGGCGTTCTTTCGTGACAGATAAAACGCAAACCAAGCTGAATGGATCGTTTAAACGCTTCGCCGATATCATGCTGGGGCGTACCGGTGCGGAATTGAAAGAAGCCTTCGAACATGTGCAGCACGGCGGTGAGTATCAGGACAAATATGTCCGTTTGGTTCGTCAGTTGCTGCTGTTCCATGTGCTTTCAGGGGCCTATCCTGAAGAAGCTGTGGCGGAGTATTTATCTGGCTGGCACACGCTGCAGCAGGCGATTATTCAGAAGCAAGATGCCTACATTGAATCCACGCGTAAGCATGCGATGGATCAGCCCACATTCTGGTTAAATGGTACTCAAAAACCTTCCGTCAACGACTAGCAATAGGTTAGTTGGCTCTCCTCCCTGAGGCTAGGGAGGAGATAGAAGAACTCACTACATCATCGTTTTCGTCTGCAAATAGGCGTTTATTCAGGGAGTGTTTATGTCTGAGTCTGCTTCTCGCGTGCTTCCCCCTTTGCTTGAGGCTCAGGCCGCGCAAATCTCGGAGCGTTTGGTTATTTCCTCTTTTGAAGATCGCAGCGCGTTGGCGCTGAGCGATTTCATGAGTGAAAACTTTATCGCGCACCCCGAATGGTGGCAGCAACTGCATGACACCCCCCCTCAGCCTGATGAGTGGAAAAACTATGCTCATTGGTTGGATGAACAATTAATCGACGCTGATGATGAAGTGAGTTTGATGCGTGTGCTGCGGCTGTTTCGGCGTCATATGCTGTCGCGAATTTCATGGATGCAATCACTCAAACTCTGTGAAACCGGTGATACGCTGCGCCAACTAAGCGAACTGGCTGAAACACTGATTATTACCGCGCGCGATCGCCTATATCAAACCTGCTGTGCCGAATGGGGTACGCCGTGCAATGCGCAAGGTGAGCCGCAGCCCTTGTTGATTTTAGGCATGGGAAAACTGGGTGGTGGTGAACTAAACTTTTCGTCGGATATCGATCTGATTTTTGCCTATCCAGAAAGCGGGGTGACGCAAGGTGGACGGCGTGAGTTAGACAATGCCCAGTTTTTTACCCGCTTGGGGCAGCGTTTGATCAAAGCGCTCGATCAGCCCACGGTAGATGGATTTGTTTATCGTGTTGATATGCGCCTGCGCCCGTTTGGAGACAGTGGCCCGTTAGTGCTGAGCTTTGCCGCGCTTGAGGATTACTACCAAGAACAAGGACGAGATTGGGAACGTTATGCGATGGTCAAAGCTCGTCTGATGGGCGGCAATGAAGACGCCTATAGTCAAGAGTTACGCCGTACGCTGCGTCCGTTCGTATTCCGTCGTTATATTGATTTCAGCGTTATTCAGTCGCTGCGCAATATGAAAGGCATGATTGCCCGCGAAGTGCGCCGCAGAGGCCTGAAAGATAATATTAAGCTGGGTGCTGGTGGTATCCGCGAAATTGAGTTTATCACGCAGGTTTTCCAACTGATTCGCGGTGGGCGTGAGCCGTCTTTACAGCAGCGTGCGCTCCGGCCTTCACTGTTGGCGATTGGTCAGCTTGGTTTACTTAAGACTGAGCAGGTTGCAGATCTCACTGAAAGTTATCTGTTTTTACGCCGGTTGGAAAATCTCCTTCAGGCTATCAATGACGAACAAACCCAAACGCTGCCTAACGATGAACTGAATCAGGCTCGCTTAGCTTGGGGAATGGGCGTTGCGGATTGGGCACAGCTGATGGCGCAGCTAGAGCAAAAGATGCTGGCTGTGCGCGCTATTTTTAACGAATTAATCGGCGATGATGAGAGCGAAGAAGAAAGTGCGGAAGCATCGCGCGAGCAGTTTGCCGCTCTGTGGCAAGATTTGCTGGATGAACGGGATCTAGACCCCTTCACGCCACAGTTAGAGAGCGAGTCACGTCAGCTATTGCTGCGTTGTATCAATGATTTCCGCAGCGATGTTGATAAACGCACCATCGGGCCTCGTGGCCGCGAAGTACTCGGCCAACTGATGCCAGCGCTACTCGGTGAAGTTTGTGCCAGAGAAGACGCTGTACGCGTGCTGCAACGTCTAACTCCGCTATTGCTCAACATCGTCACGCGCACCACGTATCTGGAGCTGCTGGTGGAGTATCGTGCGGCGCTGAGCCAACTGATTCGCCTGTGCGCGGCTTCACCGATGGTGGCGACGCAGCTGGCTCGCTATCCGCTGCTGTTGGATGAACTGCTCGATCCAAACACCTTGTATCAGCCCGTTCCTCAAGATGCCTATCGCGATGAGCTACGCCAATATTTGATGCGGGTTCCCGCCGATGATGAAGAGCAGAATCTTGAGGCGCTGAGACAGTTTAAACATGCGCATCAACTGCGAATTGCTGCCAGCGATATCTCAGGAGCGCTGCCGGTGATGAAAGTCAGCGATCATCTCACCTATCTTGCTGAGGCGATGATTGATGCGGTGGTGCAGCAGGCGTGGACACATATGGTTGGGCGTTATGGCCAGCCGACGCATCTGCAAGGGCGTGAAGGGCGAGGGTTTGCGGTACTCGGCTACGGAAAATTGGGCGGTTGGGAGTTAGGTTATAGCTCCGATCTCGATCTTGTTTTCTTGCTCGATTGTCCGTCTGATGTGATGACCAGCGGCGAGCGCAGCATTGATGGTCGCCAGTTCTATCTGCGCTTGGCGCAGCGCATTATGCATCTGTTTAGCACGCGTACGTCATCAGGGATTTTGTATGAGGTAGATGCTCGACTTCGCCCTTCTGGGGCTTCAGGCATGCTGGTGAGCACCGTCGAGTCCTTTGGCGAGTACCAGCGAAACGAAGCGTGGACGTGGGAACATCAGGCCTTGGTACGTGCCCGCCCTGTCTATGGTGACGTGCAGATCCATCAGCAGTTTGATGCGATCCGCCATGAGATTTTGTGTTGTTCGAGAGAAACGAACACTTTAAAAATTGAAGTCCGCGAGATGCGCGAAAAAATGCGTCAGCATCTGGGCGGTAAGCATCGCGATCAGTTCGATATTAAAGCCGATGAGGGAGGCATTACGGATATTGAATTTATCGCTCAATATCTGGTGCTTAACTATGCCTCGCAAGAACCCCGCCTCACGCGTTGGTCAGACAACGTGCGTATTTTTGAGCTGATGGCGAACTACAACATCATGCCAGAGGAAGAAGCGGCGGCGCTGACGCAGGCCTATGTGACGATGCGTGATGCGATCCACCATTTAGCGCTGCAAGAGCAGTCGGGGGCCGTCGGGCTGGATGCATTTGTTGCTGAGCGTGAACAGGTGCGCCGTAGTTGGGCTACGTGGTTGGGGTAGAGAATAAAATCTTTGCGAAGCTGTGCGCAAATTTCAACCGTTTCTCTTTTTGTTGTTCTATAATGCGCATAAATTATGCGCATGGAGTTTCGTGATGAAACGTAGAACACTTCTGACGGGAAGCAAAAAGGCGGTGAATGTGAGCATCGATCAGGGACTGATTCAGCAGGCTAAAGCACTTAACATCAATTTATCTGCCGTGATGGAAGAGGCTTTGCAGCAGGTTGTCATCGCAGAGGGACAGCGACAGTGGCTTGATAGCCATCAACAAAGCATTTCTGCCTATAATCAAGATGTTGAAGAGAACGGTGTATTCAGCGATGGCCTGAGGTCTTTTTGATGAGCCAGTTTGCCGTCTACAAAAACCGAGATCGGGCTTCTGCAAAACGTTTTCCGTATCTTCTGGATGTTCAGCACGATTTCTTATCATCGCTGGCGACCCGAATGGTTATCCCATTGGGGCTCAAAACCACATCATCGTTGGCTGAACAAGAGCGACTGATCCTGAGCTTTAAGATTGAAGAACATGAGGTGTTACTAATGACGCCGCAGATGGCCGGAGTCGCATTGTCGCAGCTAGGGGAACAGGTCGACGACTTGGGGTATTGCCGAGATGATATTGTGGCAGCGATGGATTTTCTAATATTTGGTTATTAGTGGTTTCTTCCCTGAAACCTCTCTTCTTTGAAATCTATTTAAGCAATCAGCGTTAGTGCTCTGAGCTAGTAGCGTGAAGGCATTCCTTTGGGGCGAGTCTTAAAGCGGCGATGCATCCACATATATTGTGTCGGTGCACGTAAGATCTCTTGCTCGACGACTTTATTCATAGCGATAGCGGCGACGGTTTCGTTTTCCAGTGGGAAATCCTCTAACCGTGGCTGAATCACCATGGTATAGCCGCTGCCGTCTTCGGCTCGAACCGCGTTAAACGGGATAATGGCCGGTTTGCCCATGCGAGCCAGAATGTAAGTGCCCGTTGTAGTGGCAGCTTGCTCAACGGCAAACAAGGGAACAAAAACGCTGCTACGTGGGCCATAGTCGTGATCGGGCGCGTACCAGACAATTTCACCCTCTTTGAGGGCGCGGATCATGCCTTTAACGTCTTTACGGTCGAGCATATATTTATTGGAGCGCAGACGTCCCCAGGTTTGCATCCAGTCCACAACTTTATTGTCGTTAGGACGATAAACACCGACGCCAGGGTTATGAACGCCAAAAATACGTGCGCCCAGCTCTAGCGTTAGGAAGTGCAAACCAATGAGCAATACGCCTTTGCCTTCCTGCTGAGCTTTAGCGATGTTTTCTAAGCCTTCAGCTTTGCACCAGCGATTAATGCGCCACGTTGGCCAAAACCAAGCCATACCGGTTTCAATGAGCCCCATACCAACGGACTCAAAATTTTTGGCAACTTTTGCTCTACGTTCAGCTTCACTCATTTCGGGGAAGCAAAGCTCTAAATTGCGTAGAGAAATTTTTACCCGGCGTTTCATAAATTTCATCGCAGTTCTACCTAACCACGTTCCAAATTTATACAGCCATGGATAGGGCAGAAGCACTAAAATGTAGAGCACTCCCAGCCCCAACCAAGTTAACCAGTAACGTGGGTGCAGTAATTCGCGCTCGAATTTCGGGTAAACATGATTGTCAGCCATAACGGGGAAATCAGAACCTCGCTGAATGAATTAAGGTTCTATTGTATACATAAATTACGAGGAGTTGCAGTCAGCGAGCAGCGACAACCCGTAAGAAGGGTGTAATAGAAATAGCGCTGGGTGTGATAATATCGCGCACAATCTTAGTCTTTTTTGGAGTCCGGGGATGAAAGTAACCCTACCTGATTTCCGTCATGCCAACGTTCTGGTTGTGGGTGACGTCATGTTAGATCGCTACTGGTATGGACCTACCAGCCGTATTTCACCTGAAGCGCCGGTACCGGTGGTTAAAGTGGATACCGTTGAGGAGCGTCCAGGCGGGGCGGCCAACGTGGCAATGAACATTGCGTCGCTTGGCGCGAATGCTCGTTTGGTGGGTTTAACCGGTATCGATGATGCAGCAAGAGCGCTAAGCGCTAAGCTGGGTGAAGTTAACGTTAAATGCGATTTCGTGTCTGTGCCGACGCATCCAACGATCACTAAACTGCGTGTTTTATCGCGTAATCAGCAGCTGATTCGTCTCGACTTTGAAGAGGGTTTCAGCAGTATTGATCCCCAGCCAATTTTTGAAAGAATTCAGCACGCATTGCCAAAACTGGGCGCGTTAATTTTATCCGATTATGCCAAAGGGGCATTAAATTCGGTCCAACAGATGATTCAATTAGCGCGTGCGGCGAACGTTCCTGTGCTGATTGATCCTAAAGGTACCGATTTTGAACGTTACCGAGGCGCAACGCTGCTAACGCCAAATCTGTCTGAGTTCGAAGCCGTAGTTGGCCGTTGTAAAACCGATGAAGAATTGGTTGAGCGCGGCTTACAACTGATGCGTGAATTTGAACTCACCGCGCTGCTAGTTACGCGTTCTGAGCAGGGCATGACCTTGTTGCAGCACGACCAGCCACCGTTGCATATGCCGACGCAGGCGCAAGAAGTGTATGACGTGACCGGTGCGGGCGATACGGTGATTGGTGTTCTGGCAACGTCTATCGCCGCAGGAACGTCATTGGAAGAGGCTTGCTTCTTAGCCAATGCGGGCGCGGGCGTGGTGGTGGGTAAACTGGGGACTTCTACGGTTTCACCTATCGAGCTAGAAAACGCCATTCGTGGGCGCAGCGAGACGGGCTTTGGCGTGATGAGCCAAGAAGAGTTAAAAGCCGCCGTTGCTAATGCTCGTCAGCGTGGCGAAAAAGTCGTGATGACTAACGGTGTCTTTGACATTCTGCATGCGGGACATGTTTCTTATCTGGCTAACGCACGCAAATTGGGCGATCGCCTGATCGTTGCGGTAAACAGCGATGCGTCAACCAAACGCTTGAAGGGCGAAGAGCGTCCGGTCAATGCGTTAGCACAGCGTATGATCGTACTGGCTGCGCTGGAAGCCGTGGATTGGGTTATCTCATTTGAAGAAGATACGCCGCAGCGCATTATTTCTGAGGTATTGCCGGATCTGCTGGTTAAAGGCGGTGACTACAAACCTGAAGACATCGCGGGCGGGAAAGAAGTGATCGCTGCCGGTGGTGAAGTGCGTGTGCTGAATTTTGAAGATGGTTGTTCAACCACCAATATCATCAAAACAATTCGTCAGGGCCACGAATAATCCCCCGATGAACGCTAAGCGGAACATATTGTGAGCGGATTAAAGCAAGAGCTAGGGCTGGCTCAGGGAATAGGATTGTTATCCACATCGCTGTTAGGCACGGGCGTCTTTGCTGTGCCGGCATTGGCGGCGCTGGTGGCCGGCAATGATAGCCTGTGGGCATGGCCGATTCTTATTATCCTCGTGTTTCCGATCGCGATTGGTTTCGCTGCGCTAGGGCGTCACTTCCCAAGTGCGGGCGGCGCCGCTCATTTTGTTGGCATGGCATTTGGGCCGCATATGGCGCGAGTGACCGGCTGGCTGTTTCTTTCCGTTATCCCCGTTGGTTTACCTGCGGCACTGCAAATTGCGGCGGGCTTTTGGCAGGCCATGTTTGGCTGGCATGGCTGGGAGCTGCTGCTGGTGGAAATCGGCACGCTAATGGTGGTGTGGTTTCTGGGCACTCGCGGAGCGGGTTCTAGTGCTAACTTACAGACGTTGATCGCCGGACTGGTGGTGGCTTTGGTTGCGGCCATTTGGTGGCGCGGCGGAATATCACCGGCGGAAATTCCATTCCCAGCCCCGTCAGATGTGAGCCCTCATAACCTCTTTTCCGCATTGGCCGTGATGTTTTGGTGCTTTGTTGGATTAGAAGCCTTTGCCCATTTGGCCTCTGAATTTAAAGATCCCGAGCGTGATTTTCCTCGTGCATTGATGATCGGCTTGCTACTGGCTGGCGTGGTGTACTGGGGTTGTACGGTTGCAGTCTTGCATTTCAATGCCTTCGGCGCGGAAAAAGCCGCCGCGGCATCACTGCCGGGGATCGTAGTGCAGCTATTTGGTCAAAAAGCGCTATGGGTCGCCTGTATTATTGGCTATTTGGCCTGTTTTGCCAGCCTCAATATTTACACCCAAAGCTTTGCTCGACTGGTTTGGTCACAGGCGCAGCTAAAACCACAAAGTCGTTTAGCGCAGCTTTCACCGCGTCAGGCACCGGTCAACGCGCTGAATGTTGTACTTGGCTGTTGTTTACTGTGCGCGGTGGGCATTTATGCGCTAGGTGTGGCTTTGGATGAACTGATTATTTATGCCAACGGCATTTTTATCATGATCTATCTGCTGTGTATGCTGGCGGGTTGCCGTCTACTGAAAGGACGTTCACGTCTGATGGCGGCCATAGGCAGCGTATTGTGTTTGTTATTGCTCTACATGGTTGGCTGGAAAAGCATTTATGCGATTGTGATGCTAGCCGCACTATGGGTACTGTTACCACGGCGTGCGATGGAAAGCGGATTAAACTCCCACTAGCTATCGAGCTGGGCAGCAATAAAAAACGGAAGCCTAGGCTTCCGTTTTTATGTTCATGTTCGAGTCGTTTATTCAGCGTCTTTTGCCGCTGGTGTTTCGCTTGCTGCAAGCTTTTCTTCTAGCGCAGCTAAGCGCTGTTCCATCATTGCCAGCTTCTCACGTGTGCGCAGCAAAACCTGCGTCTGAACGTCAAACTCTTCGCGATTCACTAAATCCATACGATTAAATTGTGCCTGTAGGATTTGGCGGATTTTTTTCTCGACATCATCCCCGAACTCGCGCAGTCCTTTTGGCATGGATTCATGCACCTGACGGGCAATCTGTTCAATTTTCTTCGGGTCAATCATGGCGTGTTCCTTGGTCGTTATGGTCATGCGTTAGGGCTTAAGTACCACTATCAGAACGAATGACGATGATATTGAGCTGATGCACAATAGCAGAGCTATAGCTGCATAGTGTAATGCGAGTTGGCGAATGGATAAACCTCTGTGATCGCTCTTGGATAATCTGGAATGACGATTGCCCAAACTAATCATTAGCGTTATAGTTGACCTGCTTATTCTCAGGGCGGGGTGGAAGTCCCCACCGGCGGTAAATTTATGCATAACGCATGCCTTTAAAGGCGTGGCGAAATCATAAAAAGCCCGCGAGCGCTTACGCTGCAAAGTGTAAGGACAGCAGATCTGGTGTAATTCCAGAGCCGACGGTTAGAGTCCGGATGGGAGAGAGTAACGATACCTGTTGGGTTTATCCCACTCGCGTTATTAGGCGCGTAGGCCGTAGGCTTGCGTTTGCCACTCCTCAAAGCTGCCCTGATTCTGGTAATCCATATAATTAATGAGGTTTTTTTACCATGAATCAGACTTTACTTTCCGATTTCGGTACTCCGATGGAACGTGTTGAACGTGCGCTGACTGCGCTGCGTGAAGGACGTGGTGTGATGGTGCTCGACGATGAAAATCGTGAAAACGAAGGCGACATGATTTTCCCTGCTGAAACCATGACTGAAGAACAGATGGCGCTGACCATCCGTCACGGTAGCGGCATTGTTTGCCTGTGCATCACCGAAGAGCGTCGTTTGCAGTTAGACCTGCCGATGATGGTCAGCAACAACACCAGCCATTACGGCACGGCATTTACCGTGACCATCGAAGCCGCTGAAGGCGTGACGACCGGCGTTTCTGCCAAAGACCGTTTGACTACAGTGCGTGCCGCAAGCGCTGAAGGTGCTAAGCCTTCTGACCTGCACCGCCCTGGTCATGTATTCCCGCTGCGTGCTCAAAACGGCGGCGTTCTGACTCGTCGTGGTCATACTGAAGCAACTATCGATCTGGTGACTTTAGCCGGTTTCCGTTCTGCGGGCGTACTGTGTGAACTGACCAATGACGACGGCACCATGGCGCGTGCGCCAGAAGTAATTGTGTTTGCTAACAAACATAACATGCCAGTCGTGACCATCGATGATTTGGTGGCTTACCGTCAGTCTCAAGAAAAAATCGCGAGCTGATTTTTAGCGCTGCACGAAAAAGGACAGCCTAGGCTGTCTTTTTTGCTATTTGGGCATTAAGTTTGGGTATTGTAGAGTCTTAACCGAGTGGGCTGCTTTGTAACAGCGTCAGGCTAAATCCCATCACCGTCATACCGCACAGTACGCCATAGCTTGGGTTGTTCTGCGGATCAATCTCTTTGGCTAGCGGCATCAGTTCGTCTACCGATAGCGCCACCATGATACCCGCCACCATAGCCATAATTGAGGCCATTAGCACTGGAGAGATGGCCGGTCCCAGCAGGAAGAACGCCAGCAAACCACCTAATATTTCGGCGAAGCCTGAAACGCTGGCCCACCATAGTGCCTTGGTTTTTGAGCCCGTGGCGGCATAGACTGGACCCGCAACCGCTAAGCCTTCAGGAATATTGTGAATGGCAACCGCCAGCGCAATGCCCATGCCTAATTCAAGGTCGGAGCTGGCGGTGACAAAGGTGGCAATGCCTTCCGGAAAGTTATGCAGGCTAATGCCGAGGGTCAGCAGCATGGCTGTACGGCGTAGGTTGCGTATTTTGCCTGCTTTAGGCGCATCCATCAGGTCATGTGCATGCTGGTGTGGCAACATTCTGTCCAACATGAAATAGCCCACCAGACCAATGATAAACATGCCATAGCCGAGCATCGGTGACATACCTTGGGTATCCAGCGCGGCGGGTAACATTTCCATCAAAGAAATCAGCAGCATAATCCCTGCGGCAAAGCCAAGCGCAAAAGCTAAAACCCGATTGGAGGGTTTCTGTCCGATAATGGCTAATAACGCGCCGACAAACGTGGCACCGCCGGCAAGCAAAGTCAGGATAAGTGGAACTGACATAGCGCCTCCTTGTTGATAATGATTCCTATTATTGTTTTAACCTATCTTTAAGTAAATAGCGAATACAAAGTTATTACCGATGACTCTAATAACTCAACCCCTCTGCGTCTTATATTCAAATTTACTGACAATCATCATCATAGTTATCCGGCAGACGATCGAGATAAATCTGAGTAATGTATAACCATTCGGAGGCGATGCTCTCCGCCAGACTCAGAAAAGGATAATGTTATGACTACCTCTCGTATGCCTGCGCTATTTCTCGGTCACGGTAGCCCGATGAACGTGCTGGAAGAAAACGACTACACCACGGCTTGGCGCGAGTTAGGTAAAACGTTGCCGCGTCCGAAAGCGATTGTTGCTGTTTCTGCTCATTGGTACACCCGTGGTACGTTTGTCACGGCGATGGAACAGCCGCGAACGATTCATGATTTTGGTGGATTCCCACAGGCACTGTTCGATACGCAATATCCAGCGCCAGGCTCGCCTGAACTTGCTCGTCGAGTTCAGGAATTACTGGCTCCAGAAATGGTGCATTTGGATACTAGCGAATGGGGTTTGGATCATGGTACTTGGGGCGTTTTGATCAAAATGTACCCAGATGCAGATATTCCGGTGATCCAACTGAGTATTGATGGTACTCAACCGGCTGCGTACCACTATGAATTAGGCAAAAAACTCGCGGCCTTGCGCGATGAAGGCGTGATGATTGTCGCGAGTGGAAACGTGGTACATAACCTGAGAATGGTTAAGTGGCAGGGCGAAGCGGAACCTTATCCGTGGGCATTTAGCTTTGATAATTTTGTGCGTGAGAATCTGGCATATAAAGGCGAAAACCATCCGCTGGTTAACTTTATGCAGCATGAAGGCGCTGAATTATCTAACCCGTCGCCGGAGCACTTCCTGCCGCTGCTATATGTGCTTGGTGCGTGGGACGGTGAAGAGCCGATTTCTGTGCCTGTGGACGGCATTGTGATGGCGTCGCTGAGTATGTTATCGGTAGTCGTGGGGTAGTTTCCGCAACCGAAATTCCTCCCCTGCGAAGGGGAGGGTTATCATAGGGTCAGTATGCAGAGATTAGCTACTGACCTTTTTCTTCAAAAATACCCACATCAGACCCAACCAAAGCAGCCCGCTGATTAATCCATACAGATTAAAGATCCCGCTTCCCTGCCAGAGATAAATACGTTTTGCGATTTCGATGCCCAAGGCATAAATACCAATGGTCGTCATTCCGAGCGCGGCGGCAACGGTGCCTTTGCGCATATCGCTGGCAAACAGCGTGAGGCGATATAATCCTGCGTTAATCAACCCTGTGCCGAAGGCGTAAAGGCTCAAACCCGCAATGGTCCAAAGATAAGCGTGTGGGGTAAACAATGTGCCGAAGGTGGCCAGTGCCAGACCTGCAATGATCGGCGGTGCACCGAGCCATAGCGGTTTTTCAATCGACATCTTTCCTGCGATACGTGCCAGTACTAAATTGCCCATAATGAGAGCAACAAAAATAGGCACCTGTAACCAGCCATACGCCACTGGCGTAAGCCCTTCGCCATCGATCAATATCACCGGTGAAATCGCGACCCATGCCAACAGTGGCAGAGCAGAAAAACCGATTGATGCCGCGCCGCAGACAAAGCGCAGATTGCCAAACACCTGCCGATAATCTGCCAGCAGGGACGTTAAGCGTAATTTTTCACCCTGCGACTGCGCGGTTTCCGGCATCCCTTTCCATAGACCTAACCATGCAATAAATGCCACCAAAGCGAAGACGGCAAACATGCTTTTCCACGGTGCAAATTGAATAAATGCCGCACCGGCCAGAGGGCCAATTAATGGTGCTATCAAAGCCACGTTGGCCATTAATGCCATAAGCTTGATGCTGAGCGTTTGGTCGAAGGCCTCTTGCACGGCGGCATATCCAACTGCGCCGATGAAACAGAGGCTGATGCCTTGGATAAAACGCATCAGAATAAATTGTTCAATGCTGTTGGTGAATAGCGTAGCGATACAGGCGGCGACAAACAGCATCACGCCGGTCAGCATCACCGGGCGGCGGCCAATGCGGTCAGATAGCGGCCCAAGTAGCCATTGCAGCATCATGCCACCGAATAAATACGCGGTTAATGAGGTCGGAACCCAGCTCACGTCGGCATTGAAATCACGCACCACATGGATCATGCCCGGTTGGATCATGTCGTGGGCGATGTAGGTCGCGAACTCGAATAACACCAGTGCGAGAGGAAACAGCACGGCACGGCGAGTTAGCTTAGAAGCAGCAATATAGGATGACATGTCGGGTGATTACTCGGTTTATGTAAATAGTTTGCCCCAGCATTCCCAGTGAAAAGGGAATGTAGGGGCTATAGTCGCTCAAGTCTGATTTTCGGGGCGCGTAGGGTGCGGTCTATAACGGCACCTTACGGTAAGCCCGTCTATCTTTTGCGTCAGCGGCAGTTACGTTGGTCGCTATTTAAAAACCACCAATGGGTTATCCAACTGGCCCGCAAATTTCAGATTTTGTGATGGATCGCTGAGGTTGATCATCTGGCGATTGTTAGCCAGCTGGAGGCGATTCAGACAAGAATGCGTGAAAGCAGGGCTGAACATGTCGTAGCGCTCGAAACGTTCGGCCAGCTCAGGATGCGCCTGCTGATAATCAGTCACGCATTCCGCCACGCGTTGCCAGAATTTCTCCTGCGGATAATTTCCCTGCTCATGCAGAATTGCAGCCATAAAGCGGAAGAAACCGTCGAACACATCGGTAAAGATCGACAGAATTTTAAGCTCGTCGGGTACGAATACCGCAACGCGTTTGGCCTTTTCAGGTAAGTCAGCGTCGGGATCCATTACCACGATCTCTTCGGCGATATCTTTCATAAAGACATGCACTGGAGTGTGGTTTTCCAGTACGAGGATCAGGTTTTCACCGTGTGGCATAAAGGCCAGATCGTAGGTGTACAAGCAGTGCAGCAGCGGGCTGAGATAGCTTTGCAGATAGCGCTTCAACCATTCACCGGTCTCTAAGCCAGAAGCCTGAATCATGGCTGGTAGCAACGCATTGCCATCGCGATCCTGATGCAATAGCGCCGCCATCGTCATAACACGCTGGTTCGACTGAATCAGCGCCAGCGGGCTTTCGCGCCACAGCGCCGCCATCATTTTTTTGTATGGCGTATCGCCGCTTACCGCGCTTTCGTAATAGTGATTACGATAGCCGATGGTCGCCACTTCGCGCAGCATACGGAAACCATAATCATGCAGGCAGCTGTCGTTTTCGATAAGTTCGGCCAGCCATTCGTTGATGCCCGGCGTTGTCGCCATGTAGTACGGAGACAGACCGCGCATAAAGCCCATATTGAGGATCGATAGCGCGGTTTTCACATAGCGCTTGCGTGGATGGCTGGTATTGAAAAAGGTGCGGATGGACTGTTGAGCCTGATAGTTATCGTCGCCAATGCCCAGATAAACCAGCTCGCGCTTGGCGATATCGGGGGCGAAGATCCCTGTCAGCTTATTTTGCCATTGCCACGGATGCACGGGCATAAAGATGTAGTTATTCGGATCAAGATCCTGAGCGATCAATTGCTGAGTGAAACCGTCAACGATGCTTGGTGTGAGCTCCTCTTCCAGCAACTGTTGGTAACTCAGTTCATCGATGCTGGCGAAATGCGCTTTGCTTTTATGTGCCGCAAGCCAAACAAAGTTGATTGGCGCTGCGGCTTCCGGCGCATAGGCCTGATAATCAAATGCATCAAAACCAATACGACCATTGTTTGCCACAAATGCGGGGTGGCCTTCCATCATGGCGCCTTCTAGCGTTTGGAAATCAGCCTCGAGCAGATGTTTAATCAAAACCCCTTCGCGTAGATGCTTGAAGGCGCTGCTGTATAAGGTGCTGGTGATTTCTTCCATGTAGGTGGGCAGCATTTCCTGTGGAATACCCAACACATCTTTGAATTCAATGATAAAGCGTAGCGAGTCCAGCTCTTGCTCAACGCCGTTTTGCGTTTTTTGAATAGAGTCAGCATCAATGGCCCAGTGTTCCAAGGCTAGGCGACGCGCGCGGAAGTGATAGATCACCTCGTCCTGTGGCGCAGCCAGTTGGTAATCGGCTATTTCATCGGCTGAAGTCAGTTGGCTAACGCATTCAGGCGTGATTAAGCGCTCATGCGCAAATTCGGCAATCGCCTTGCGGACGTGTAGGCGGTTGGCTTTACTCCACAGTTCGGGGGTCAGGTGAGCGATAACGTGACGGTTTTGTTCTGCTACAGGCAAATGAGAAAACTGAGTATGAGCGGTCATGCGTGGGTCTCCTGACGGGAAACAGAATGGAATTGTGCATCATGGCGCAGTGCGGCAGCGTGCTGCTCGCGATCGCAGAACGCTAGCCATGCGGTTTTGTTCGCGAGTTCGATTTGATGTTGGTAGACGAAGCCAGCGCGTTTGTTCAGACGATGGATCTTCTCATTACGCACATCGGGCTCGACCACAATACGAGCAACTCGCTCATCGCTAAACATGAACGCCACGATGGTTTGGAATACGGCCCAGGTAAAACCGCTGACCGGTTTATCCGCTGGCGCGACCAAAATGTGCATACCATAATCACTGTTTTGTGCCGGATAGCATTGGCCAACCGGATCGTGAATCGCCTGATAGCGTTCCAATAGAAACGTCGGTTTGCCTTGATACACACCGATGAACGCGCCATCGGGATGATGCTTAAGCAGATCGAGATAGAAATCCCGTACCTGCTCAACGTTTTGACCCATCATTCCCCAATAGCGGGCATAGGGTTGGCTAACCCAGCTATGCAGCAGCTCGGCATCTTGAATCGCATCCAGCGGACGTAGGGCAAAATCGCCCACTTTTTCCACCTGATGCTTAAATATATAACTCATAGCAAATCTCCGGTTTGCGGGGCGGCAAACTGTTGGAACGCAATTTGTTCTTCAATCGGGTAGTGCTCGGTTCCGGTGATTTCACGCAGGATCCATGAGTTGCGGTAGCAGGCCATACCAAGATCGGGAGTGACAAAACCGTGAGTATGCAGCTCGGCGTTTTGCACGAAGATCTCGTGGTGCTGTTTATCGATCGAGTAGTTGCGGGCAACGTCGTAACGGCCTTTTTCATCCCACGCGATCCGATCATGGATCGGTTGTAAAAATGCAGGCGGCTGGTGGCGATATCCGGTGCACAGGATCACTGCCTCGCTGTCGATGGCGAAGTGTTGATCCTGTTCATGCTGATGCAGCGCCAGATTCAAGGTTTTATGGTTAGCGGTATTTTGTACGCCGGTCAGAGCGGTATTGGTGAATAAGCGGGTATTCACATGACCGTCTAAGCGTTTGATATATAGCAGATCAAAAATATCGTTAATCAGGCTGCTGTTGATACCTTTGTAAAGCTGCTGGCTTTGCAGATTAAGCTGGTCACGTTTTTCAGCGGGCAACTGGTGGAAGTAGTCCACATACTCCGGTGATGTCATTTCCAGCGTTAGTTTGGTGTACTCCAGCGGGAAGAAGCGCGGTGCGCGAGTGACCCAGTTTAGCTGATAGCCATACTTATCAATCTCGGAGAGGAGATCGTAGTAAATTTCTGCCGCGCTTTGTCCACTGCCTACCACCGTTATAGAGCGACGGGTTTGAAGCTCTTCCTTGTGATGCAGATACTGGCCGGAATGCACCATACGTTCGGCAAAGGGCTGGCAGCACTCAGGGATAACCGGCGATGGGCCAGTGCCAAGAACCAGATGGCGAGTTTCAAATTTTAATTTCTGGCCGTTGCGCGTATCGCTGCAATGCACCTGATAGCAGCGGCTATCCTGATCGAACTCCACGCGCTCAACTTTGGTATTGAATCGTAGGTTGCTTAGGCGCTCTGTCGCCCAACGGCAATACTGGTTGTACTCTTTGCGCATCAAAAAGAAGCTTTCGCGAATATAAAACGAGTACAGACGTCCCTGCTGTTTGATGTAGTTCAGGAAACTTAGTGGGTGCGTTGGATCCGCCAGCGTCACCAGATCGGCCATAAACGGCGTTTGCAGATGCGCACTTTCCAGCATCATGCCAGGGTGCCAGTCAAAGCCTGAGTTTTGGTCGATAAATAGCGCGTTTACCTGCGACAGCGGCTGCGTGAGGCATGCTAACCCAAGATTAAATGGCCCAATACCAATGGCGATAAAATCATAAGGTTGCGCGGCGGCCTGCTGCTGAGAGGATAAGGAGAACTGGGTCATAGATCTTACCTTAGATTATTACGAGGAGTACAAATTCGATGCTCAGCATTTATCCAAATTTCTAGATTGCGGATACGGGTTGTGAATCTGGCGCTAAATCGCCAATGAATTAATTTAAAAGGTATTTTTATTCAGGGATGCCGAAATGCTCGGCATCCCTATTTTTAGATGTACTTAGAAGGAATATTTCACACCCACGACCACGGATCGCTCTGCGCCGAACCAGCAGTTATTGCTGTCGTAGCAGCTTGCGACGTAGCGTTTGTCAGTGATGTTATTCACCGCCATTTTCAGCGTGGCGTTATCCAGAGCAGGCGTTAAGTTACCTAACTCATATGATGCTGCCATGTCATACAGCGTAACGGCTGGCAATTGCTCAGTATTACTCTGGTTAGCTTCCATACGACCGATGTAACGGATACCCGCACCGACGGTGAGCCCGCGCAGGAAAGTATCGTCAATGGTGTAGTTAGCCCATGCGCTCGCGTTGTCTTTAGCCGTTTGTACCGGACGGTTGCCGATCAATGCCTTGTTAGCATCTTCGGTAATTTTCACGTCGGTATAAGCGTAGTTCGCCGTCAACAGCAGGTTTTCCAGCGGGGAAGTACGCAGTTCAAACTCATAGCCTTTCGACTCGATTTCGCCACTTTGATACTTCTCGTATGGATCAACGCCGTTCGGGTTAGACGTCAGCGCGTTCTCTTTTTTGATATCAAACACAGCGGCCGTGAAGATGGTGTTCTGGCTTGGTGTGGCAAATTTCACCCCACCTTCCCACATCTTGCTGGTTTCTGGTTTGTAAGAGCCACCGCTTTTGTTACGCCCAGCTAAAGGCTCAAAGCCTTCAGAGTAAGCAACGTACGGGGAGATGCCGTTTTCAAAGTGGTACATTGCGCCATAGCGCTGGGTGTATTTGCTTTGAGAGAAGGTTTCATCCGTATTGGCACCGTATTGCAGGCCGTAGGTGCGCTTCTCGTATTGGTCATAACGACCACCGGCCAAGATGGTTAGCTTGTCGAGATCGATAGAATCCTGCCAGTAGTAGCCGTTCTGGTGCATTGAATAGCGCACGTTGGTGGCCAGCGACGGATCCCAGGCAATATTGCCGCGGTTAATTTCGTGGTTATTGCGATCGAAGATATCGATGCTTGGCGCAGCGGCATCCTGATACTCGGTTTTGTTGTTCTGCCACTGGTAATCGAAGCCCAGCAACACATTGTGGCGCAGGAACGCGGTATCAAATTTACCGGCAATCTGGTTATCAATGTTGAAGGAATCCATGCTCTCATCGGTCATGTACATACGACGACCGAGAGTGCGGCCATCATCAGCAAGACCGGTGCTGTAGGTGTTTTCCTGATAGGCCGTGATATGCATAAAGCGGGCTTTCTGCGTGAAAGACCACTCATCGCTGAAGCGGTGATCGAACTGGTAGCCGACAGATTCTTGTTTACGCTTGTAGGCTTCCCAATTGTGATCGCCCAGATAAACGTCAGTTGGCAGTTTGCCGTAAGGAGAATACTTGAAGGTGCCTTCGCCTGGCAGAGAGGTATAAACGCCGGCATTAGGATCGTTCTGGAAGAAAGCTTGTAGCAACAGGCTATTGTTATCGTCGATATCCCAACGCAGAGAAGGCGCTAACAGATAGCGTTCATCTTTGGAGCCCTCGGCCTGCCCATCAACGGCACCGGCCAAGCCCACAAAGCGGTAGCTGACGTCGCTATCGCCAATTTGTCCGGTTGAATCGATTTTCCCTTCGCGACGATTATCGCTGCCGGTATCGAATTCCACATCGGTATTTTGGTTTTTCTGTGGTTTCTTACTGATCATGTTGACGATACCGCCTGGTGAGGCGTTACCGTATAAAACTGATGCGGGGCCTTTCATGACTTCGATACGATCGAGCATGTAGGTATCAACTTGGCCTTGAATGTTCCATTCGTTGTAAGGCAGTTGTAGGCCGTCGAGATAGTTTTCGCTGTTTTTGAATCCACGAATAGTGAATTCATCAAAACGGGTGATAGCACCACCACGGTTTTCAGTGGTTACGCCCGATACGTAGCGCAGCGCTTCGTTTAGTGAGCTTATCCCGCGCTCATCAAGCTCTTGGCCTTCAACGGTGTTGATGGTTTGTGGAGTATCTTGCGCGGTTAGATCTGATTTGGTGCCGGTATTTTCGTAGCTTCCCAGAGGTGGGAGGCTGGATTTGGCGCTGACAACGATTTTGTCTGCATCGTCTGCTGCTGCAGTATTTGTTGCTGTATCTGCGAAGACGCTCAAAGGGAATACCAAACAACCGATTGGCAACGCCGCTTTCAACGAAGAGTTAATAAACGCTTTGTATTTCATCTAATTATCCCTGCTTGAAAAAGCACGAAGATCTAATAATTAATTGTGGGCAATCTGGTCATCGCTGGATGTTAACCAGTCAATGACATCGCTATATCAAATGCGATACAGAATGATAATTATTCTCGTTAGCTTTGGTAGCTTTTCTTCGAGCTGATGAGGGAAAACTATTTTTCTTTGTGATCTCTGTCACGAATTCATGAGAGTAATTTAAGAATAACCATAAATAACTCAATGAAATTAGTTGAGTAACGGTTATTAGCAGAGGAGCTATTAATTCTATTTATATATAAGAAGATCTAACCCACCGATGAGTGGGTTAGTGGTGAGGAGATCTTATTGAATGATGCTAGCAGGTTGCTCAGCTTTTGGGTCTGCGCCATAACGGTTGGCGCCCGTGGACCCTGCTTTGCAGAGATAGATCAGTAGAATGATTGGTCCAACTAAAGGAATGAAGCTAACGAAGTAAAACCAGCCCGAATGCTCGGTGTCATGCAATCTTCTGGCGGTGAGCGCCATACAAGGGATGACAATCGCAAGTACATACAAGATCAGGATAATGTTTATGATAGCGCTGCCTGATATGAGCTCTAGTGCAAATATGATCCCGCACACGATGCCGTTGATAAGGCCAAACATCCAATATTCTTTGCGGCGGGCCCGACCACTAAAATTAGCGTAATCTTTTAATACCTTGATATACCAATTCATTGAAAACATATCCTTTGTTTTGAAGTCACACTAGGATACGTAACGAATAGGGCGTTCTTCTGACGCCGATCAAGAAAGTTATTACTTGATTTAGCAGTAATAGATAAGAATGTTTTAAGTTGACTCTACTTTTCTAGCCTAAGGTGAGCGGGCAATCACCACACTCTTTCATCTTGGGCAGCTTGTAGCGTTGGCAGCAGGTTCGGCGCTGAATAGTACCGTTACGCATCAGTACGGTGCGATAGAGTGGGTTGTCTTGGCCGTCGGGGAAAGAGGCGGAGAAAAAGAGAGACTGTTCGAGCTGTGAGAAAAGCACATCACCAATCAGGGGACGTAATTCCCCTAAATACCAATGCATCACATAGCCAATATTGCTCCACATCAGCTTAGCGTTTAAAACGCCTTGGCGCGCAATGGCGTTTACCGCTGGAATCAGATGACGCTCAACTAAGGACACCATACGTTGTAGAGGAGTGCTGTTACGGGCGTCACCGGCTATTAACTGCGGATAATAGATAAATGCCTCTGGGCGTCCACTTTCATGGAAGCGAACTTTGAACTGCCGAATATGTGGATCGAGAGGGGCTGATTGCTGAAGTAGCAACAGCATCATCGGCGGCACTAATAAACCAAAATACCACTGCGCCCACAGGGATTCTAACGGTTTGGCTTCCGGCGTTTTATCAGGGTATTCAGCGTAGTGCTCTTGCTGATAGTTTGCCATGAGCTTGGCGTAGGTTTCTGCCGTTGACCATTGCATAGCTGATAAATCGTGGCTAGCTGCGGATTCATCGATCAAGAACGTAGTGAGAAAATGAAGGGCATGCTGGCTAAAAAGCGCAGTCAGCTCTTCCGCTTCTGGCGGAAAAGCAGGAAAGACGGCTGGAAAGTAGGCATCAAATTCAGTCAGCGCAGTTATCTTCACCACAACACCCTAGAGATCAAGTATCAAAACGCAATAGTACTGATAACTATTATCAATCGCAAGATGGTGGTTGAACGAAATGTGTCATAGCGCTCATTTAGGTGAAAATTGAAAATCGTTGGTGATGACCAAGCTACATGAACGGTTTAAACATCGTTGGCGCCATAATATCGGCAAGTAAGGAACGGTGAGTTACGTTACGGGACTATATTTTTTTTAATAATTTATGTTTCAATCAACTTATCTACGGATAGCGGATAGGTTGCGCTTGGCTAGATAGAAACTATTTTCCTATCTAGCAGATTATAAAAAGAAATTAGGTTTCTTTTTGCAATAAAACTCTATTACGACCTTTCTGTTTTGATATGTACAGCGCTTGATCGGCACGCGTTATGGCATTTTCTAAATTATTGCCATGCATCTCTGAAAGCCCCGCTGAAATTGTTACCACGTTGCTTCCATTTGGCTGGTATTCATTGATTAACGCCAACTGTTCTACATGCAAACGAATATGCTCACATATTTGTATCGCGAGACTTTCAGACGCATCGCGTAAAATAAGCAAAAACTCTTCACCGCCATAACGAATGGCTAAATCTCTAGTACGAACGGCTTCTTTGATAATTTGAGCAATGCTTTTTAATGCTATATCACCGTATTGATGTCCGTAGTGATCGTTATAGAGTTTAAAGAAATCAATATCTAACATGACGACAAAGTGTTTATGCTCGGTGTCACAATCGCTGCCCATATGGTGGAATTGAAACTCGAGGCCACGGCGGTTAAGCAGCGTGGTAAGGGGATCAATCATGCTGAGATCGCTGAAGCGGGCCCTGTCTTGCTCCAACTGAGTAACTAGCCTACGTGTAAATGCCTCACGCCGCCGCGTCATTGCGTGATGCAATGACAACGCAATGATCGGTAATGTGAGAACGAATAAAATACGCATCATATTGTGGAAATCTTCCAACACAATAACGGTTATTGCGACGGGAACGGCATTAAGGCAAAACGCTAATAAGTTGTCAGAAAGCGTGACGGCTGCAATAAAAAATATGCTGAACAGATTGATCAATAAAAACTCATGGCTGTTGGCATCAACATGCTGATATTTAGCTGCTATATGAAACGACCATAGCAATCCTAGCAATAGAGAAGCAACGTTGAGCTTCAGCAGATATTTGTCGCGATGCCATATCAATGATATGGACGAGAATAGGCAAAAGACAAAAACGCCAATGCCTGCAATCGTATACGGCGGATCTGTCTGTAATGGATTGAGCAGCGCATAAAACGATGTAGCACCATTTAACAGGATAAATAGCAGGAATGTCATATGGCTTTTGCTATTTAATAGGTCGTCGTAGTTTTTTGCGTTCATTAAATAAGGCTCGTGACTGTCAATATCGCTCAAAATAAAAATAGAAAATGGCAGTAATATGTTAGCTGTTAGACAAGAATTTTCTTAGGGATGTCTGATGTGGCGATAAAACTAACAGCTTTGATCTAAGATGTCATGCGCTTGTAATCAATGTGGGTTATATCGCCTTTTTTTGAGTAAATATCGTACAGTGCCTTTGCGTGTCCTGCCGATCTAATGCCTTTACACATACATAATTCATGGGTGAAACGGTCCATGAGTCAGTATATGATATTGGGAATTATTATCATTTATGGTGCGGATTATGCTGATTGCTGCGATGGCGTTTCTGGTGGTGTGGGGGATAAGTTTATGGGCTTGTAAATCGCTCAGCGGGATTTGGGGGATAAGCTTGCCGACGTTAGTGCTCCCCATGCTGATTGTTTCCAATCTCAACTTATCTTTTTTAAAAGGCATGATGGTGCTGGCCATGTTGGTCACGTTGGCGATGCTGTTTAATCCACGTCTGCGCAACTATGTGCTGCTTCCATCAGGGCTGGCTCTGGCGGGAGGATTAGCGACAATTTCATTAAATTACAATTATTTTGGGATTTAATATGCGGGTGTACGAGCGATAGATTATTTGAATTGAAAGGGAAATGGTAAAAAGTAAAACAAAGGGATTTGAAGAAGACTAGCTGAGGAAGAAGAAACAATCTGTTGGTGCGAAGAGAGGGACTTGAACCCTCACGTCCGTAAGAA
>NZ_JAVXIQ010000035.1:0-28120 GCF_036648275.1 Hafnia sp.
GCCAAAATTTTGACAGACATGTTTTCTTTTTACTCTGATGAAGTGTGAACTGATAAAGCTAACAACGGTGCATACCGCCCAAATACCCTGCGCCCTAGGCATTTTTAGCCCTGAGCAATCTGGCGATATATTACCAGTCCATACAGTATAAATCAGTCTTATATCAAACGAGAGAAGGAATGCCCCCATCAACGGGTGAGAAAACGTGGGATGCCTGATGCTAAATAGAAGGTTAAGCTGTTGTGTGCTCAAACTCAGAAGCAGAATGAGAGTAAACCACCACACGATCTCGCCCGCTTTTTTTAGCTTGGTACATAGCTGAATCGGCTAGAGATATGCTCTCATCTACGCTGAGGTGATGATCGGTTATGGTGTACACGCCGACGCTAACGGTAACTTTTTCCGGCCCCTCATGTACGTGGACCTCTTCTGACACACGATTGCGGATATTCTCAGCAATTTTTGACGCTGATTTTGAATTTAACCCTTTAAGAATAATAGCAAATTCTTCACCACCATAGCGCGCAACCACATCCGTTTTACGCACCGATGCCACCATCGTATCAGCAACACGACGAATCACTTTGTCGCCAACGGGATGACCATAGCCATCGTTGATACTTTTAAAGTGGTCAATATCAATAAAAAAAAGTGAAACTGGTGATGCCTCAGAGGCCCCTTTAATCCGGCTAGCCAGCGTTTTGTTAAAGTAACGCCGATCGTACAGATGGGTTAGAGAGTCGCGGATAGAATTCTCATAGGATTCGAGGTAATCCTCCAACCCTTTTTGATAAAGCTTGTAGATGTCATAAATAAACGCGAGGACAACAAACAGCGTAGCCAGTACCTCAAACAAATGAGACCCATACCATGCCAGCGAGGATACGTATTCACTGCGCCACATCAACAAGATACTGCCAAGAAACGCTAAGCAACTGAGGCTAAGACTAACCCAGAATCCATTAACCAACTTAGTAAAGAAAACAACCGTGAATGTCGTTATTACCCAAATAATTATCAAGGCATTACCAATATGCGAGCTCCACAGGCGACGGTAGTTAAGATCATCCGTCTCAATTATTGGCAACCGGAATATATCGTTTTTACTTATAATCACAATGGCAAAACCAATGGCTAAAAATATCACAATAGAACAACTGATAACTACAACGCTTTTGTTTGAATACTTTTCTTTGCGCTTTACATAAAAAAACACAGAGAGTAAAAACAAAATACCCATTGAAAAACTGCGAATAACAAAGTCTACAGCAAGAGAGTTTGCACTTTCATTAATATTATATTCAGAGATAAATACGCCGGGATACATAAATAAACTATTCGCCAGAAAAAGACTAGATAATCCATAGGCACTAGCAACGGCAATTAAATGTAAGTGTGTGTTTTTAAAATGAAAGCGAATCAATATAATTATTGTTAAAAACATATGTAAAACAAAGACAATCGCGGTAGATGCAGGAAAAAAAGAGCGTAGAACATCCACCCGATGAGCACCAAAACGGATAAAAAAAGCAAATAGACAAAATAGTAATAGAAATGAAACCAAACTTAAAAAATGACCTTTTGCCAGAAACGTTGATTTTTCTTTTTCTAACATAGCGAACATCCTGTTCCCTTTCCCATTTCAATAAGGAATGAGTTCTTTCGATTTAATTAATTTAGTCGCGTAGAAAATATCATTATCTGCGCAAGCATTCAAGTAGCGAAAATTGAGTTATTACAATTTATATATAATAACAATACATCAAAATTATAATTACCCCAATAAATGATCGAATTTCAATATACTTACCATTCAATTAAACAGCTGTAATTATTTATTTTAAGAAAAATTCTATTCGATTAATTAATCTATAATTGATAACTCTCTATATTTAACAGCCAATAACGAACTATCTAAGCAAAAAACACCCAAGTAGCCCTCTTAGCCCCCATACCTTCAGAGCCACGCAACCGTTTTCGTCACTATAAACACGTGATATACTTCGCGCCTCTTTACTCGCTCAGCGATGCTGAGTTACCAAAGTCAGTTCGTTAAACAGGAGCTTGCCATCAATGTCAGCCAATGTTGTTCCGGCTAACCCATCCGAGGCAAAAATTGCCATCGTGATGGGTTCCAAAAGCGATTGGGCCACCATGCAGTTTGCCGCCGAAGTTTTGACCCAGCTTGATGTTAAGTTCCATGTCGAAGTGGTTTCTGCTCACCGAACTCCTGACAAACTCTTCAGCTTTGCCGAACAGGCCAGCGAACGGGGCTTTGACGTTATTATCGCCGGTGCCGGTGGTGCAGCTCACCTGCCTGGCATGCTGGCGGCCAAAACATTAGTTCCTGTGCTCGGCGTGCCCGTACAAAGCGCAGCGCTTAGCGGCATAGACAGCCTCTATTCCATCGTGCAAATGCCTCGCGGTATTCCTGTTGGCACGTTGGCTATTGGCAAAGCCGGCGCTGCAAACGCAGGATTATTGGCTGCACAAATTTTAGCACTACATGACCCGATGCTCGCGCGTCGCATGACCGCATGGCGTCAGGCGCAAACAGATGAAGTGCTGGCGCATCCCGATCCACGGGAGGAAGCATGAAGCCTGTTTGTGTTTTAGGTAATGGCCAACTTGGCCGCATGCTACGTCAGGCGGGTGAACCGCTGGGGATCACCGTTTTTCCTGTCGGACTCGACGTTGATCCCGAAGCCGTTCCTTGGCAGCAAGGTGTTATAACGGCCGAAATTGAACGCTGGCCAGAAACCCCGCTGACCCGAGAGTTAGCTCGCCACAATGGTTTTGTTAACCGCGATATTTTTCCACGTCTAGCCGATCGTTTAACTCAAAAGCAGCTGCTGGATGAGCTGAACTTAGCCACCGCACCGTGGCAGCTATTAGCCTCAGCACGCGAATGGCCGGAAGTATTTGCCAATATCGGTCAATTCGCGATAGTGAAGCGCCGCACCGGTGGCTACGATGGTCGTGGTCAATGGAGAATTCGCCCCGGTGATGAAGCTGAATTACCCGAAGATGTTTACGGTGAATGTATCGTTGAGCAAGGCATCAACTTTTCAGGCGAAGTGTCATTAGTAGGTGCACGTGCCCATGATGGCCATTGTGTGTTTTATCCTTTGACACACAACCTGCATGAAGATGGCATTCTGCGAACTAGCGTCGCCCTTCCTCAGCCAAATACCCAGCTCCAGCAGCAGGCAGAGCAGATGCTCAGCGCTATCATGAATGAACTTGGTTACGTCGGCGTGATGGCGATGGAGTGCTTCGTGGTGGGTGACGGTTTACTGATTAACGAACTTGCGCCGCGCGTCCATAACAGCGGGCACTGGACGCAGAATGGCGCATCGATAAGCCAATTTGAATTGCACCTACGCGCTATTCTGGATTTGCCACTCCCAACACCAGTAGTCAGTTCATCGTCAGTTATGGTTAATTTGATTGGCACCGAGCTGAACTACGAGTGGATGGCGCAACCATTAGTACATCTTCATTGGTACGATAAAGAAGTACGTCCAGGACGCAAGGTCGGCCATCTCAATTTGAATGACGTTAACGCTTCACTTCTCGCCACTGCGTTAAATGATCTTACGCCTCGGCTACCGGCGGAATATCACAGCGGGCTGCATTGGGCGCAGCAAAAACTTCTCGCCTGATTTTAGCTATCAAAAACGGAGCCCAAAGGCTAATGCAGATCGTTTAAGAGATCGAGATACACGGGGCTAGCACACCGCGGGGCGCTCCGGCAGCTAAAGCTGCTACGACCCCATCGGTGTACTTCCCCTAAAATCATGCTTAAGTGAACAACATTAGCCCAAAGGCTCCGTTTTTACTTCACAAAGATAAACTAAGTATATAATGGCCTCAATGGCGCTGAATTTTCACGCCCCATTATTTCTGCGGTACGCGCCGAATAGATAACCACACGATCGCGCCCTTCTTGCTTGGCTTGATACATGGCCTCGTCAGCGCGCGCAACGCATTGTTCAGCAGTAAGCTCATTTCCCACCACGGTATAAATACCAATACTGATAGTGATTTTTTCGGGAACATCCTGTCCGTAAGGGGAGTCCTGATGATGGCAAATTTTGACCCGTATTTTCTCTGCGATCTCTAATGCATCATTCCGATTAACACCATCTAGCATCACCGAAAACTCCTCTCCCCCAATACGCGCCGCAATATCTGTCTTACGTATCGAATCCTGCAAAGTTTTTGCCACATATTGAATGACGCGATCACCGATTATATGTCCGTAAATATCGTTAATCCGTTTGAAATGGTCAATGTCTGCCACCAGCAGCGTAATCGGGGCATTTTTTGATGCGCTCTTCATACGATTAACTAAAGAGTCATAGTAATAACTGCGATTATATAAACGCGTCATCGGATCACGGATAGAATTATTATAGGAAATCTTATAATCAATACGCGCTTTTTGATAAAGCTTAAAAATATCAAATAAGAAAGCCAGCATAACAACAAACGTTGCAAGCACTTCAAAAAGATGAGCGCCATACCATGCCAGAGACGTCAAATATTCGCTGCCGCTAAGCAGCATAGTGCTACCTAAAAAGGCAATACAGCTAAGACTTAGGCTAGCCCAAAAATTATTTTTCACGCCAGCAAACCACATCACCGCACAGGTTGTTCCACCCCAGAGTAAGACCAAATATAGCCCGACCGATGAACTCCAAAACTGCTGATAAGAAAGGCTTCCTTCATCAACAATCGGCAGACTTAAAACCAAGCTATGGCTGGAAACAAAATAGGCGGTAGCCAACAGAATAATCGTCAAACATGTGCACAGAACCATAACCGAAATCATATTAATAAATCGGTTATTCCATAAGCGGTAAACCACTAAAGATAAAAGAAAAAATATCGCCATGCTTGCGCTACGGAAGATAAAATAGATAGCCAGATCGTTAGCATTAGTGCCAATCCCTCCCTCGGTAAAAATAACCCCAGGATAACTAAGCAGTTTACTCATAAGGTAAAGAGAAGAAATACCATATGCGAATGCCAGTACAACCAAATAAAGATGCTTTCTATCGACGCTAAATTTCATCAGCATAAATAGCGCTAGTAAAACATTCAAAACAAGCGTTACCGATGTGGAAACAGGAAATAATGCCTCTAATGCAGGAAGTCTGATATAGCCAAACATACGAAATAAAACAAAAAGCACAATCAATAATACAATTGAGAAAATTACAAACTTATTTACTTTAATATCCCCACCACTAACTTCTGTTTTTTTCATATTTAAATTCCTTTTAAATATTAACAAAAATCCATATATCCCATAAAAATATCATAACCTGATATTACTTATGAACTGCATCGCATGCAATTATTTGCACCAAAAACATATGGTTTTACCGAATAAACGAGTAAATACCTCGGGATTTATATAGCAATTAATCAGCGGAGCGGGTATTAACAAAGAAATACATTGAATAATATATCAATGAGCACGCCAACAACGGCGCGCTCATATCGATTATCGTTTAAGCAAACGAGCGCCTAAGAAACCACCGCACAATGAAAGCAGCAGCGCACCGCTAATAGGAACTAATACCCACATTAAGTAATTTGGCTGCCACGGGAAGTCAAACACCTGTCGTTGCAGCAACCACAATGCCACTTCTGCACCAGCCGCAGCCGCAATACCGGACACCAATCCTAATAAAGCAAACTCGCTCCACAATGTACGGCGTAATAAACACATCCCAGCACCGAGTGTGCGATAAACCCTTAACTCCTGCCGACGCTGCTGCATGCCCACTTGCACCTGCGCCATGAGTAGCAATACACCGCAGATAATCACCAGAATCACCATCACTTCTAAAGCGCGGCTTACCTGCTGTAAAACCTGACTCGCCTGTTGCAATATTGCGCCAATATCAAGCAGGCTCAGCGTTGGAAATTGCCGATTAAGCTGAGTCAGTAGTTGTTCGTTACCCACATAACGGAAGCTAGTTAGCCACGTTTGCGGCTGTCCGTCTAACGCATGCGGAGGGAAAATGAAGTAGAAGTTTGGTCGCAGGCTTTCCCAATCTACTTTACGCAGGCTGGTGATTTTGGCGCTAAAGCTTTGCGTATCACCGCTAAACGTCACTTTATCACCAATCCCCAAGCCAAGGCGTTCGGCAATTCCCTGTTCGATGGAAACCTCACCGGCCTTCGGTGGCCAATACCCCGCCGTTAACGGATTGTGCTCAGGTAACTTATCTTGCCACGTTAGATTCAGCTCACGGTTAACTGCTTCTCCACCCGGCGCATCTTCAGCAATTAACTTTGTCGCCTCATGCCCGTTAATTTCAGTTAAACGCACGCGCACCACGGGATAAAACGTACGCGCCTCAACCTGATGTTGCTCAAGGAAATTTTTTACCAGTGGAACCTGCTGCTCCGTCATATTCATCAGAAAATAGTTCGGGCTGTCCGGCGGCAATTGCTGCTGCCAACGATCGAGCAAATCACCACGCAACACGAGCAGCAAAGCCAATAGCATGAACGACAGTGAGAACGCCGCCAACTGGCTGATTGTCGCCGCAGGTTGGCGCAATAAGCGGTTAACCGCTAAACGTAACGCCAAATTCTTAAGCGTGAGCCTGCGCAGAACAACTAACCCTCCCCAGCCCACCACGCTAAGCAGAAACGCCAGTGCCACCATGCCCAACAGCAGTGACCACAGCAGCGTGCTCAGCCCAACTAGCGATATCAACCCCGCGACTAAAATCAGTGCCGTGATCGGAAGGTAATAACGCAGCGGCCACACCACGCGAAACGCATCGCTACGTAGCACGCGCAGCGGTTGAGTGGCTATCAGTTGGCGATAAGGCCTTAACCCAACCACCAGCGAAATCAGAACCATGCCCCCTAGCGCCCAAACCCAAGGCCAGCCTCCCGCAGCGGGAAGTGCGGCCGGTAATACCGGTGCCAGCAAGCGGATCAATAGCGCTTCAAACAAGAGCCCTAGCGCGCTTCCCGCAACACCAGATACCAGCAGCAAGGCCAACCATTGTCCTGCAATTAAACGCAGCAGCGTTTTACGCCCAGCCCCCAGCGTTTTTAAGATCGCCACCAGTTCATAGCGGCTTCGGCAGTAATGGTTCATCGCAACGGTGACCGCCGCCACCGCCAGTAAAAGCGTGAGTAACGCGGATAACAGCAAAAATTGCTGCGAGCGCTGCAATGATTTACCCAGTGTCCCGCCCGATTCCTCCAGCCCAAACAGCTTTTGGTCAGGCTTCAACTGTGGCGTCAAATACTGCGTAAACCGTTCGATAGCATCAGCGGGGCCTGCAAACATATAGCGATAGCTCAGACGACTGCCCGGCTGCACTGCGCCCGTTTTATCGACATCAGCAAGGTTGATGAGAATTCTTGGCGCGGTTTGAAATGGGTTAAACCCGTTATCAGGTTCCTGCACCACCACGCCAGCCACTTTTAGCGTCGCGTCCCCGACATCTAAGCTATCCCCCACTTTTAAATTCAACAGCGAGAGCAAACGTGAGGCGACCAGCACTTCGCCCGGCTCAGGACGTAATCCGGCAGGCTGCGTAATTAACTCGCCATACAGCGGATAAAGCGTATCCGTTGCTTTTACATCTGCCAGCTGCGGTCTATCTCCAGCAAACGTCATGGTAGTAAACGAAAGCTGGCGACTCACGCTCAACCCATCGTGCTGAGCCTGCGTCAGCCACTGTTCATCGGCCGGATGTGCGCTACGCAGAACTTTATCACCAGCCAGAAAATCACGGCTTTGTTGACTCAGCCCGCGCTCCATTCGATCACTGATACTTCCCAGTGCCAAAACGCAGGCCACTGCCAACGTTAAAGCCATCCAAACAATCAATAACGAAGGCGATTTCCACTCGCGCCAAAACCAACGCAGAATCATGCTTCCTCCTGCAATACGCCTTCAACCAAGCGCATACGACGCTGGCATCTTGCTGCCAACTGAGGATCGTGAGTCACCAAAATCAACGTGGTATCAAAATCAGTATTCAAGGAAAACAGAAGATCGGCGATGCGATCGCCGGTGTGACGATCGAGATTACCGGTTGGCTCATCGGCAAATAGAACCTTGGGACGCCCACTGAACGCACGCGCCAACGCCACACGCTGCTGTTCTCCCCCTGAAAGCTGCGCCGGTAGATGGTTCAAACGCTTGCCCAGCCCGAGCTGCTCTAATAGCTGCACCGCCTGTTGACGGCTTTGACGATCGCTATCACCACGCAGCAACGCCGGCAGTTGAACGTTCTCCAGTGCTGTTAGCGTAGGCACTAGCATGAAAGACTGAAACACAAAGCCAACGTCACGTGCACGCAGCGCCGCCCGTTGTTCTTCGTCCATTTGATCTAAACGCTGGCCTAAAAGGGAAACCTCCCCACGCGTTCCATCATCTAAACCGGCTAAAATCCCCAGCAGCGTTGATTTACCCGAGCCAGACTCGCCAATCAACGCTAATGTCTGCGCAGGTTTGACAACCAGTTCAACTCCGGTAAGGATGGAAAGCTGACTATCACCTTGACCGACCTCTTTGGCTAAATGATGAACTTCAAGAACATTTTCCGTTGGCATATCCCTTTCCTTCTTCTATTCAGCCTGTTATGTGGGCGGGCAATGGCCGCTGATACATTATTAATATTAGGCGACAGCCTTAGCGCAGGCTATCGGTTACCGATTGCCGATTCATGGGCCACGCGTCTTGCGCAGCAATGGCAAAAAACAACACCACCGGTTTCCGTGGTGAATGGTAGCATTAGCGGCGATACCGCCGATCAAGGCCTTGCCCGACTCCCCGCGTTGTTGAAACAACATCAGCCGCGCTGGGTATTGATTGAACTCGGCGCTAACGATGGGCTAAGAGGCTTTGCTCCTACCGATATCGAAACTGCCTTAGGAAAAATTATTACTCAGGTACAACAGGCGAAAGCGCAGCCACTACTGATGCAAATTCAACTACCGCCTAACTATGGCCGTCGCTACACCGAAGCCTTTGCGGCCATTTATCCTAAACTCGCAAAACAACATCAAATACCGCTTATTCCATTCTATATGGAACAGGTAGCGCTAAAACCCGAGTGGATGCAGCAGGACGGATTGCACCCAAACGGCGAAGCACAGCCGTTTATTGCACAATGGATGAGCAAACAGCTCCACCCGTTGCTGACGAATCCCCATCAGTAATGTTTTAATTAAACATCTTTAACGCCGTGCCAACAGGTTTACATAGGTAAAGTTATGCAAAAAGCCATCCTTATCACCGGCTGCTCCAGCGGAATTGGACTTACCGCAGCACAGGATCTCCGCAATCGGGGATACCGCGTGTTAGCCGCGTGTCGCAAGCCGCAAGACGTTGAGGTGATGCGCGATCTGGGCATGGAAGGTATTGAGCTGGATTTGGACGACAGCGAAAGCGTGGAACGTGCCGCAGCCGAAGTGATTCGTATCACTGAGGGGCGCCTTTATGCGCTGTTTAATAATGGCGGTTTTGGCCTCTACGGCCCGCTTAACACCATCAGCCGAGCCGAATTGGAACGGCAGTTTGCCACTAACCTTTTTGGCACCCACCAGCTCACCCAGCTTTTATTACCCATTATGCTGCCACACGGTGAAGGCCGAATTATTCAAACCAGTTCAGTGATGGGACTCGTCGCCACGCCTGGGCGTGGTGCTTATGCTGCGAGCAAATTTGCGCTTGAAGGCTGGTCTGATGCATTGCGTATGGAGCTGCGCGGCAGCGGTATCCATGTTTCGCTCATTGAACCGGGTCCGATAGACACCCGTTTCACTAGCAATGTGCATCAAATGGAGAAAGATAAACCGGTGACCAACCCGGGTATTGCGGCGCGCTTTACGCTCACACCTGATGCCATTCTGCCTAAGCTACATCATGCCTTAGAAAGCAAAAGACCAAAGCTTCGTTATCCGGTCACGCTGGTCGCACACGCGCTAACCGTGCTGCGCCGTATTTTGCCAGGAAGGTTACTCGACAAGGTTCTGAGTGGTAATTAACGGCTTGGCATTGCAAACGGCCAGATAAGCCCCATATCGTTTTTATATGTTTAAGCGTCTGAGAGAACAAAAGAATGCTAAATAATTCCGTGATCAACGTTACCGAAGCCAACCTACATCAGATGCTAGAGCAGTCTGCGTCTATTCCGGTGCTGTTCTACTTCTGGTCTGAACGCAGCCAGCATTGCCTACAGCTCAACCCGATTCTCGACAAACTCGCGTCAGAATACGCAGGCCAGTTCGTGCTGGCTAAAGTAGACTGCGACGCAGAGCAAATGGTGGCCTCACAGTTTGGCCTGCGTGCCATCCCAACGGTTTATCTCTTTAAAGATAGCCAGCCTGTGGATGGCTTCCAAGGGCCACAGTCTGAAGAGTTCATTCGCGAATTGTTAGGTCGCTTCTTACCAAAAGAAGAAGAGCTGAAAGCCGCACAGGCAGCTGAATTCATTGCCGAAGGCAAAATGGCCGAAGCCTTACCGTTGCTGAAAGAAGCGCGCGCGCTGGATTCTAAACGCAGCGACATCGCTCTAATGCTGGCCGAAGTGCAGATCGCGCTCAACCGCAGCGATGAAGCAGAAGCCGTGTTGGCGACCATCCCAATGCAGGATCAGGACTCTCGTTATCAAGGCCTCGTAGCGCAAATCGAATTACTGAAACAAGCCGCCGATACACCTGAAATTCAGCTGCTGCAAAAACAGGTAGAAGCTGAGCCTGAAAATGCGGTCATTGCCGCTCAACTGGCTTTACAGCTGCATCAGGTTGGACGTAACGAAGAGGCCCTTGAACTGCTGATGGTTCATCTACGCAAAGATCTGACCGCCGCCGACGGCGCTGCGCGTAAAACCCTGATGGACATTCTTGCCGCATTGGGGAATGGCGATGCATTGGCGTCTAAGTATCGGAAACAACTGTATTCATTGTTGTATTAATCAATCGCTATTCATTCTCGATCCTAATGCCGCCGATATTAAATCAGCGGCATTTCATAATAAAATCTGATATATAAAATTTTTTGAATAGCTTCTACTCATTCCTAAAAAGCGCCTCAAAAAATAAAGATTGATCGAAATCAATATATTAGCCTCATCTAAGAAAAAATATGATTACCCTCGCTTGATAATAGACAACCTTAATCTATCATTTTTAGTGATAGTTTAAGGCCGATGATAAACATCGTTCTCCCCAGCTATCACCAACTCTATTTTCATTAAAAGATGTTTGTCTCTGATATAACAAGAGAGGATAAATCATGGGTAAAAGTCCAAGTATTGAAGAAATGGAAAAGAAAGATAAAAAAAGCCGTGAATATTTAGATGAAATAGCCAACGAATTAACTAACAAACTCGGAAATACCTACGCAACGTTAGAAAAAGAAGCGGAAAATTTCTATAAAAAAGAACATGAAAAACCTTGGTCTAGCGATCTTTATATTACGGGAAAACAGTTTGATTACCAATCCGTGCAAGAATGGTCGCTCGCATCTGTATCTGCCATTATTAATAAAATATCCGCGGCGGTTATTGGCACCGTCGATGGAAAAGTAGAAAATCTGCCAGCAGGAACTGATGCAGGAGATAAAGCACAGGATATTAATAAAAAGTACGACATGAACAAGGATAAGCGATTATTAATTGCGACTAACTGCTTTAACCTACTGGCCGGTATCGTTGGCTCGTTCGGCAATGCCACCTCCATTACCGTGAAGCACGGTACTAAGTCAGACCCTATTGGTGGTGGGCTACGAATTTTCGGCTCCGTCGGAACCCAAACTTTCCAGCGTTCCTCTTTCTTTAATAACGAGAAAATCGCAACCTATCAGTTTGCTTATATTGTGAGATTTTCCGTTGAAGAGTTTGAACTGCAGGCAAAAATCGCGCTTATCGATCAGTACCAAAACACGTTAAACGTGACAAAATTTGCCTCAGATAAAAATGACCAACAGTTCTTTGAGGATAAAATCACCTATGAACAGTGGTCGGTAATGTCTGCAAAATTTGAAAAAGTCATGGAAGATGTATTAAAGAAAATACGAGAACTCGATCCGAAAAAAGAAAGAGGAACACAATTGGCCAAAGCATTCATTGCCCATGACATTCTGTACAAGATACTTTACTCCGGTAATAAATTTTTATTAAAAGCAATAAAACACAGAGAGGCTATTCTAGCAAAAATATAATTAAACCCTGAATAAATCACCTCCATATTAAATAAACACCCACAGCAATTAAATATTATAGGAATATCGTCATGCCTAATTATTACCGGCTTGGGAATAGAACCCCTGCTAATTTTACGCCACGTATTGCCGATACCGTAGGGCCCGGTGCGGGGCTCTCCATGGCAAATGCGGCTCCAGCAGTAAGGGCACAGGTTATTGACTCAGCCTTAACTCAAGTGACCCAAATTATTAATACGCCTACTCCAGGAAACCCGCAGCATTATTCAATTTTGCCAAATCCCAATGTAGGACAGGATTTGCTAGATTGGGCCGCAACTCGAGAGGCTCTGCTCGCCGATAATACATGGACGAATCCTCTTATCGGGCCCTACACTACGGACGTCAACACGGCACGTACAGGCCAAGTTAACTAGGGGAAGATTTATGGATCTCATTAAAAAAATGTGTGGTTCATTTGATTTCACAACGATTTCTTCTGAACTCTATGCACTTATCCCACAGGATAAAACGGACGTAGAAACAGCCAAAAAAGCGGTGGACTACGGCTATCCCGGTGTTGCCCCTATTCTGCCGGTGCTCATCTACTGGCTACAGGATCTTAACTGGCCGGTAGCGCAGGTGTTAACACCGTTTTTAGCCAAAATTGGTGCCCCGCTAAAACAGCCAGTACTTGATGTGCTAAAAACTCAAGACTCGATTTGGAAATATTGGGTCGTCAGTGAATTAGTCGATACAGCCGACCTTCAACTGGCCAAAGCCATCGCCCCTGAGCTACAGCATTTGAAACTCAAAACGGCGGCGAGCGTCGACGAGGATGATATTAGCGTCAATTCAGCTATTGACGCGATTTTGCATAAACTCCAAACGCAACGCCCTTAGTTCCACCTGATATAGAGGTGGCGAAATTCGGTGTGTTTTTCGTCGCCTTTCTCTATTGTCTTTTCATTGATTCACTTCCCCACCTGTGATCCCCTTCCCAATTCTTATACAACCGGCCCTGTCACTATCGCCTAAAATCCTTCACAATTAAGAAATTAATTCGTTGTTTTATCTATAAATACTTTTCTTCTCCACGTCCTTATTCCTTTAAATCACGCGTATAAAATCTATTTGCATATACTTGTCTATACAAGTATATGTTAATCAATAACGGCTTTTGTTAAACACTAGTTAACTAGTAAATCCTGATATCTGAACTGATAACGCGAAAGGAAAATAAAAGTGACTCTTCCAAACCGACTGCGTGAAATCGACATCCGCGCCCCGCGTGGTACTCAACTCAATGCCAAGAGCTGGCAGACCGAAGCGCCATTGCGCATGCTGATGAATAATCTTGATCCTGAAGTGGCAGAAAACCCTCATGAATTAGTGGTTTATGGCGGCATAGGGCGCGCAGCACGCAACTGGGAGTGCTACGATAAAATCGTTGAAACACTAAAAAAATTAAACGATGACGAAACCCTGCTAGTGCAATCTGGCAAACCCGTTGGCGTATTCAAAACCCACAGCAATGCACCGCGCGTATTGATTGCTAACTCCAATCTGGTACCACACTGGGCAACGTGGGAACACTTCAATGAGCTCGATGCCAAAGGCTTGGCGATGTACGGCCAAATGACCGCTGGCAGCTGGATTTACATCGGTAGCCAAGGCATCGTTCAGGGTACTTATGAAACGTTTGTGGAAGCAGGCCGCCAGCATTACAACGGCGATCTTACTGGTCGTTGGGTTCTGACCGCAGGCTTAGGCGGCATGGGTGGCGCTCAGCCGTTAGCCGCAACCATGGCTGGGCTGACCTCATTGAACATCGAATGCCAGCAAAGTCGTATCGATTTTCGTCTGAAAACGGGCTACGTCGACGAACAGGCGACCGATCTGGATGACGCACTAGCACGCATCAAACATTATACCGATGCGGGTAAAGCCATATCTATTGCCCTGTGCGGCAATGCGGCAGAAATTCTGCCTGAATTAGTCCGTCGCGGCGTACGCCCAGACATGGTGACTGACCAAACCAGCGCGCACGACCCACTCAATGGCTATTTACCGAAAGGCTGGACATGGGAATCGTATCGCGAGCGAGCGCAGTCCGAGCCTGCATTCGTGGTGAATGCCGCTAAAGAGTCCATGGCTGAGCACGTTGAAGCCATGCTGGCTTTCCAAAAGATGGGCATTCCTACCTTTGACTACGGCAACAACATCCGCCAGATGGCCAAAGAGATGGGCGTGACTAACGCTTTCGATTTCCCCGGTTTTGTCCCTGCTTATATTCGCCCACTGTTCTGCCGTGGCGTAGGTCCGTTCCGTTGGGCGGCATTGTCAGGCGATCCTGAAGATATCTTCAAAACCGATGCCATGGTCAAAGAGCTTATTCCTGACGATGAACATCTGCATCACTGGCTAGATATGGCGCGTGAACGTATTCACTTCCAAGGGTTGCCAGCGCGTATTTGCTGGGTTGGCTTAGGCCAGCGCGCTAAGTTAGGTTTAGCTTTCAATGAAATGGTACGCAGCGGCGCGCTTTCCGCCCCTATCGTGATAGGTCGCGACCACTTGGACTCAGGCTCGGTTGCCAGTCCAAACCGCGAAACAGAATCCATGCAAGATGGTTCTGACGCCGTATCCGACTGGCCACTGCTGAACGCATTATTAAACACCGCCAGTGGAGCAACATGGGTTTCACTGCATCACGGCGGCGGCGTGGGAATGGGCTTCTCTCAGCACTCTGGCATGGTTATCGTGTGTGATGGCACCGACGAAGCCGCTGAACGCATCGCCCGCGTACTGCACAACGACCCCGCAACCGGCGTGATGCGTCATGCGGATGCTGGCTATGAGATCGCCATTGAATGCGCACACGAGCAGGGATTAAACCTGCCAATGATTACCTCCGCTCAGGGGAAAAAATAATGTTCGAATTAATGCTTCAGCCGGGAAAAATCACCCTCAACCAACTGCGTGAGATCTATCATCACCCCGTACATATTCAGCTGCACAGCAGCGCGCGTGAGCCAATTCGTCAAAGCGTAGCCTGCGTAGAACGTATTGTGGCCGAAGGTCGTACCGCCTACGGCATCAACACCGGTTTTGGTCTGCTGGCTTCAACACGTATTGAAACCTGCGATTTAGAGAATCTTCAGCGTTCCATCGTACTTTCACATGCGGCGGGTGTAGGCAGTGCTAACGATGACGCGATCGTACGCTTAATCATGGTGATGAAAATCAATAGCCTAGCGCGTGGCTTCTCGGGAATTCGTGAAGAAGTGCTGGATGCTTTGATTGCCTTGGTGAATGCCGAAGTGTATCCACATATTCCGGTAAAAGGCTCAGTCGGCGCTTCTGGGGATTTAGCCCCGCTGGCACACATGAGTCTGGTGCTGCTGGGTGAAGGTCAGGCACGCTATCAAGATGAATGGCTACCCGCCACGCAGGCGTTAGAGAAAGCCGGTTTGAAACCTATTCAACTGGCAGCCAAAGAAGGGTTAGCATTACTTAATGGCACACAGGTTTCGACCGCATATGCGCTACGTGGCCTTTTCGACGCAGAAGATATGTATGCATCTGCATTGGTGTGCGGCGGTTTAACCGTTGAAGCCGTGCTGGGCTCACGCAGCCCGTTTGACGCCCGTATCCACGACGTACGTGGACAAATTGGCCAAATCGACAGCGCCGCAGCCTACCGCCATCTGCTCGGTGAACGCAGTGAGGTCTCTGATTCCCATCATAACTGCGGAAAAGTTCAAGACCCCTACTCCCTGCGCTGCCAGCCACAGGTGATGGGCGCTTGTCTGACACAAATCCGTCAGGCCGCTGCCGTACTAGAAATTGAGGCTAATGCGGTTTCCGATAATCCGCTGGTCTTCGCCGAACAAAATGACGTGGTTTCTGGCGGAAACTTCCACGCTGAACCCGTGGCAATGGCGGCAGATAATCTGGCGCTGGCTTTGGCTGAAATCGGCGCACTGTCTGAACGCCGAACTTCGCTGATGATGGATAAGCATATGTCACAGCTGCCGCCATTCTTGGTGAACAACGGCGGCGTTAACTCTGGCTTCATGATCGCTCAAGTCACTGCTGCCGCGCTAGCCAGCGAAAACAAAGCCCTCGCGCATCCTTCCAGCGTTGATAGCTTACCTACTTCCGCTAATCAGGAAGACCATGTTTCGATGGCACCGGCTGCGGGGCGTCGACTCTGGGAAATGGCAGAAAACGTACGTGGGATTCTGGCTATTGAATGGCTTTCTGCCTGCCAAGGGTTAGATTTCCGCAACGGTTTAAAAACCAGCCCACGGTTAGAACAAGCACGTCAGCTGTTACGCGAAAGCGTGGCTTATTACGACAAGGATCGTTTCTTCGCCCCCGACATTGAAGCCGCCAGCCAGCTATTAGGTTCCGGCCAGCTCAAAGCGCTCATTCCTAACGCGCTGCTGCCTAGCCAAGCCTAAGTCCTCTCTCATTATCTGCAAAAAGTAAGAGCACGCAGGGTATATATTCTATACCCTGCGTCGGTAATCTGTACCTGCCGACCAATATGACGGGATAAAACATGCAAAATAATAATGAAACATCGCCCCTGCAACCTCACAACACTTCGCACCTCAAACGTGGTTTAAACGCACGCCACATTCGTTTTCTGGCTTTAGGCTCCGCCATCGGCACCGGTCTGTTTTACGGTTCTGCGGGCGCGATACAACTGGCCGGCCCCGCGGTTTTATTAGCCTACTTAGTGGGCGGGCTCGCTGTTTTCATGGTGATGCGTGCGCTGGGTGAAATGGCGGTGCACCAGCCGGTATCCGGCTCTTTCGGTCACTATGCCAGCCGATATCTTGGCCCCCTAGCCGGTTTCATCACCGGTTGGACATATACTTTTGAAATGGTGATTGTCGGCATGGCTGACGTCACGGCCTTCGGCATCTATATGGGGCTCTGGTTCCCCGATGTTTCCCAATGGATTTGGGTGCTCAGCATCGTGTGCTTTATCGGTGCGTTGAACCTGTGCAGCGTTAAAGTATTTGGCGAAATGGAATTTTGGCTCTCGCTGATTAAAGTGGTCGCGATTATCGCCATGATCGTCGGCGGCGGTGCCATTATGATGTTTGGCTTCGGCCAGCATGAACAGGCAACGGGTTTTAGTAATCTGTGGCAGCACGGCGGATTTATGCCAAACGGCATTACCGGCGTCATCGCTTCGCTGGCTGTGGTTATGTTTGCCTTTGGTGGGATAGAGATTATTGGCGTGACGGCGAGCGAAGCCCGCGATCCGGCCAAGGTAATCCCTAAAGCCATCAACACGGTTCCAGTCCGAATCTTGCTGTTTTATGTCCTCACGTTGATGGTATTAATGGCGATTTATCCGTGGAACAGCATTGGCCAGCATGGCAGTCCATTCGTTGAAATCTTTAAAAGTCTGGGTATCAGTTCTGCCGCTCACGTCCTCAACGTGGTGGTTATCACGGCAGCAATATCGGCCATCAACAGCGACATTTTTGGCGCTGGACGCATGATGTATGGCATGGCAAAAGATGGGCAAGCACCTCAGTGCTTTACCAAATTAACCGCAGGCGGTGTGCCGTGGATGACCGTTCTGGTGATGGCGATTGCTCTACTCACCGGCGTGGTGTTGAACTATCTGATTCCAGAAAAAGTCTTCTTGATTATTGCCTCTATCGCTACCTTTGCCACCGTGTGGGTATGGCTTATGATCCTGCTTTCTCAGGTTGCTATGCGCCGCCAGATGAGCAAGGAAGAAGTCGCTACGCTGAAATTCCCAGTACCGTTCTGGCCGTTAGCGCCAGCGTTAACCATTATCTTCATGGCCTTCGTTATTGCCTTGCTCGGTTATTTTGAAGACAGCCGAGTTGCTCTCGCCGTGGGTGTGGTGTGGATGGCGCTGCTGACGTTGGCATGGTGGATTTGGGTGAGAAAACCGAAAGGTCAATCTGTGAATGATTTTAATGCTGAAACTGAGGCGGATGTGTAGCTCAGCGAATCCCCCCTCCCAGCCTCCCCCTTTGTTCAGACCGGAGACATGGTGAACACTTGTTCGGAGACATGGTAGACACTTACAACTAAGGTATTCGTACATCTTAAGAAGGATGTTACCTATGCCGTGGGATGCGAGATCTACCATGTCATTACGTGCCGAGTTTGTTGCTTTAGCCTCGCAAGACGGGGCTAATATCCGCGCGCTGTGCCGTCATTACGGCATCACACCCGCGACTGCTTATAAATGGTTACGACGCTTTCAGACCGAAGGGGCTGCTGGTATCGTTAACCGCTCTACACGCCCTCATTTTTCTCCTCGACGAACCGCTGAAGAGAGCCAAGCACTGATACTTGCGCTCGCGTTGCGGCATCCCTATTGGGGCGCACGTAAGCTCAAGGCTTATCTTGAACAGCATGGACATTCGATGCCCGCTGCCAGTACGGTACACGCTATTTTATTGCGTCAGGGGCACCGTTCGGCGCCTGCTGCATCGCTCGCCGTTGGCCGTTTCGAACACGATGCCCCCAACCAATTATGGCAGATGGACTTTAAGGGCCATTTTCCTCTGGCTCAGGGGCGCAGCCATCCGCTGACGTTATTAGATGATCATTCTCGTTTTTCTTTGTGCCTTCAGCATTGCGATAACGAACGTCGGGAGACGGTACAGCAGGCACTGGCTAGTGTATTTGAACGTTACGGACTGCCCGAGCGAATGACGATGGATAATGGTGCGCCATGGGGAGACCGAACGGGGACATGGACGGGTTTGGAGTTATGGCTGATGCGACAAGGCATTAAGGTTGGACATTCAAGGCCTTATCATCCACAGACGCAGGGCAAGCTGGAACGATTTCACCGCAGTTTGAAGGCTGAGTTGTTACAAGGAAAAACCTTTAGCAACGGTACCGATGTCCAACAACACTTCAGCCGCTGGCGTGATGTTTATAATCTGGAGCGCCCACACGAAGCGTTGAAAATGGCGGTCCCAGCGAGCTGATATCAGCCGTCGCCACGAAGCTATATCGCCCATCCAGCGGCAGCAGAATACGACGATGGCGTGGCCGTGAGGAAAGTGGATAGCAGCGGTTGGATGAGTTTTTATGGAGAAAAGTTGAAGGTAGGAAAGGGATTTATACGAGAAAGACTGGGGATAAAAGAAAGTGGTGCTGACGGTGTTTATGAAGTGTGGTGGTACAGCCATAAAGTGGGGGTAATCGACCTCAAAAAGAGGTCGATTCAGATGGGTAAACAATGTTAAAAAGTGTACACCATGTCTCCAAACATCCGTCTACTATGTCTCCGGTCTGAACACCCTTCGCAGGGGGAGGAGTTGATCGAGATTCTGCTCAACATATCTGATCCCCTCCCAGCCGCTCCCTTGACAGGGGGGAGTTGATCGAGAATTCTCACAATCTACGCCGAACGGTTCCCTCCCCTGTGAAGGGGAGGGTTAGGGTGGGGTCAGTCTAAAGAACCTTGCTCAAAAACGCTGCCGTACGTGGATTCTGTGGCGCGGTGAAGATCTGCTCGGGTGTACCCTCTTCCTGAATAATACCTTGGTCGATAAATACCACCCGGTCGGCGACTTCACGGGCAAAGCCCATTTCATGAGTCACGATCACCATCGTCATTCCTTCCTGCGCCAGCTTCTTCATCACTTCTAACACTTCGCCAACCAGCTCAGGATCAAGCGCAGACGTCGGCTCATCAAAAAGAATAATCGAGGGGTCCATCGCCATAGAACGTGCGATTGCCACCCTCTGTTGCTGCCCGCCAGATAAGCTAGCAGGCCATGCATCAATTTTGTCGAGTAGGCCCACCTTATCTAACAAAACTTCAGCGCGCTTAAGCGCATCTGCACGCGACATCCCTTTCACCGACATCGGCGCCATAATCAGATTGTCTAACACCGTCATATGGGGGAACAGGTTAAAACGCTGAAACACCATGCCAACGCTTTCGCGCATTTTATTTAAATTTGCTTTGGGATTATGAACATCAAAACCATTAACCGACACTTCGCCGCCGTCTGGTTTTTCTAATGCATTGAGGCAGCGTAAAAACGTGCTTTTCCCCGATCCCGACGGGCCAATAATGCAAACCACTTCCTGCGGCTTGATATCGCAAGAGATCCCACGCAGTACGTGCGTTTCACCAAATTGCTTCTGCAAATTATCAACGTGAATCACTTTTGCTCAACCTCTTTTCCATATGTTGCACCAGCAGCGACAGGATGAACGTTAGCATCCAGTAAATCACTGAAATCGTTAGGTAGGGTTCCCAGTAAGTCGCATACGCGCCAGACACGGTACGCGCGGCGTACGCAAGATCGGCCAAGCCAATGGCTGAGGCCAATGAGGAGTCTTTAACGATAGCAATCGCGTTATTTCCTAACGGCGGGAGTATCCGGCGAAACGCCTGCGGCAAAATCACTTTACGCATGGTTTTACCCCAGCTCATGCCGAGTGCGCGAGAAGCCTCCATTTGGCCGTGATCGATTGATTGAATACCCGCACGGAAAATCTCAGATACATAAGCGCCAGCATTAAGCGTGATCGCCACAATACAAGAGAGGAACGCGCCATAGTCTGAACGCAGCATGCGGGCAAAATCTACTGACATCAGCCCGCTCGTCACCAAAACACCGTCGCGCGGGTTTATCAACAGAGGAACGAGGGCAAAATGCACCACCATAATCTGTACAAACAGCGGTGTGCCACGGAAAGCACTCACGTAAACACGTACAGGCCATTGTACAAAATAACGTAACACGAAGCGCCACGGGCCATTTTCAGCCTTAGCCATTCTTCCTAAGCCTAAGGTTAGGCCCCAAAGCGTACCTAAAATCACACAGATAATGGTGCATTTGATGGTCATCCACGCGCCTTCAGCAAACAGCGGGGCATATTCCTGAATGATTTCCCAACGGAATCCGGTCATACAACTTTCCTGTTTATTACATTTTTTCTATTTATGACAGCAAGTTATAACAGCTATACCGGTTGCGCCCAGTCCATGAGCGCAACCCGCAGCGTTTACATTTCAGGCAGCGTTGGAACGTTCGCGTCAAACCATTGGGTATAAATCTTGGCATAGGTCCCGTCGGCCACAATTTTCTTTAGGCCGGCATTAATTTTTTCGAGTAATTCTTGGTTGCCTTTTGCCACGGCGATACCAAAATACTGACGTTCAAATTTGCTATCGGGAACCAGTTTGAATTCTTTCTCTGGATGATTTTTGATGTAGTACTTCACCACGCCCACATCGCCAACCGCCGCGCCTAAACCATCCTCATACAGCTCTTGCAGCATCAGCGGCGTATTATCGAAGCGTTTAATATCAGTGCTGTTTTTGCCTAATACCTCAGACACCACGATGTCGCCGGTGCTTGAATTCACCACCCCAACCTTCTGCCCTTTCAGCGCATTAACTGAGTCTACTTTTGAGCCATTCGGCACCACGATAGACTGTTCGGCTGGGAAATAAGGCGCGGAGAAGTCCACCATCTGCTGGCGTTTATCGGTAATGGTGATGCCAGAAATAATGATGTCGCGGTCGCCTGAGTTAAGCGTGGCGAAAATGCCTTCCCATGGCGTATTAACCAGTTTGATATCAAACCCTTCGGCCTTAGCGACCGCTTTGATGATATCAATATCAAAACCTTCCAACTGTTTCTGGCTATTTTCAAACTCAAATGGACGATAGGTACCACCAGAGCCCACAACGTAGGTTTGTTGTGCAGCGAAAGAGCTCCCCATCATTGCAGCCATAAAGCAGCCAGCCAATACCATTTTCTTCAACATGCCTTTTCCCCTGACGTTAGATATTTTATTTATGCAGTTTTAATGCATAAAAATACACAACAAAGCATACCAACTCAATACCATTGCGAATAAAATTTTACCATCAGCATAAAAATTCAATCTAGCGTCACAATTAAGCATCAGTTGTTGCAGGAATTCAGTATTCCAGTGGGAGATCTTACGAAGACACGCAAAGACTATGTTTTATACGGAATCAGATAGCATGAGAGAGAGGAGAAACGGCGTGGAGAAAGACATAACTTTACGCTTTATCGAACATGTTGAGATATCGATTACAAAATAAGCAGAATTTTTGTGGCATAGTACTTCTAGGTTTTGACAAAAAGGAGTGCATATGTTCCCAGAGTATCGAGATCTTATCTCAAGACTGAAAACAGAAGACGTCCGTTTTGCCACGCTCTTTCATGAGCACAACCAGTTGGATCACACGATCCGAAGGGCTGAAAACCGGCCAGGAGCCCCATTTGATGAGCAAATTGCAGGATTGAAACGAGAGAAGCTCAGACTAAAAGATGAGCTTTATAAAATCCTGCGATCGTATGAAGATGAAGCAACAACCTGATAGTTTGTCGTGTTGTTTTCTTCTGCATATAAAATACCGAATAAAAAAAACCCGCTCATGAGCGGGTTTTTTAATGAAGTCGTTTTTAATTAAAAAAACGTGCTCAATAACGAATTACTGACCTTTAACTTCTTTCAGACCGTTGAATGGTGCTGGGGTGCCTTGTGCAGCCAGAGCTTCTTCGATACGAATCAGCTGGTTGTATTTAGCAACACGGTCAGAACGGCTCATAGAACCGGTTTTGATTTGGCCTGCAGCGGTACCAACAGCCAGATCAGCGATGGTAGCATCTTCAGTTTCACCTGAACGGTGAGAGATAACTGCAGTGTAACCAGCGTCTTTAGCCATTTTGATTGCAGCCAGAGTTTCGGTCAGAGAACCGATCTGGTTGAATTTAATCAGGATGGAGTTAACGATACCTTTTTCGATACCTTCTTTCAGGATCTTGGTATTGGTTACGAACAGATCGTCACCGACCAGCTGGATTTTGTCGCCCAGTACTTTAGTCTGGTATGCGAAGCCATCCCAGTCAGATTCGTCCAAACCGTCTTCGATAGAAACGATTGGGTAATCTTTGGTCAGGTTTTCCAGGAAGTGGGTGAATTCTTCAGAGGTGAAAGCTTTGTTGCCTTCGCCAGCCAGAACGTATTTACCGTCTTTGTAGAATTCAGATGCAGCACAGTCCATAGCCAGAGTAACATCTTTACCCAGCTCGTAGCCTGCTGCTTTAACCGCTTCAGCAATTACAGCCAGCGCTTCTGCGTTAGAACCCAGGTTAGGCGCGTAGCCACCTTCGTCACCAACAGCAGTGTTCATACCTTTAGACTTCAGAACTTTAGCCAGGTTGTGGAACACTTCAGAACCGATGCGAACCGCTTCTTTCAGAGTTTTAGCGCCAACAGGCTGGATCATGAACTCTTGGATATCAACGTTGTTGTCGGCATGTTCGCCGCCGTTGATGATGTTCATCATAGGCAGAGGCATAGAATATTTGCCTGGAGTGCCGTTCAGTTCAGCGATGTGCGCATACAGCGGCAGGCCTTTAGAAGCAGCAGCAGCTTTAGCAGCAGCCAGAGAAACAGCCAGGATAGCGTTAGCGCCAAACTTGGATTTGTTTTCTGTACCATCAAGATCGATCATGATCTTATCGATGTTAGCCTGGTCTTTCGCATCTTTACCCATAACCGCCTGAGCGATTGGGCCGTTTACAGCGGCAACGGCTTTCAGTACGCCTTTACCCATGAAACGGGATTTGTCACCGTCACGCAGTTCCAGCGCTTCACGGGAACCAGTTGAAGCACCTGATGGTGCAGCAGCCATACCTACAAAGCCGCCTTCCAGATGAACTTCAGCTTCTACAGTTGGGTTTCCGCGTGAGTCGATGATTTCGCGACCAATGACTTTAACGATTTTGGACATTAGGTTTTCCTCGATACAAGTTAAACTAAAAACTCCAGACGACAGGCGCGAAACCGATGCTTCGCGCCTACCAGTATATTCACTTATTTTGCCTGACGCTTCTGGTACTCACCGGCCGCTTTCACAAAACCAGCGAACAACGGATGTCCATCACGCGGCGTAGAAGTAAACTCTGGGTGGAACTGAGAAGCTACAAACCATGGGTGGTTTGGCAACTCAATGATTTCCACCAGCTTGTTATCCGCAGAACGGCCGGTCACACGCAGACCCGCAGCTTCAATCTGTTTCAACAGCATGTTGTTTACTTCATAGCGATGGCGATGACGTTCAACGATAGTTGGTGAACCGTACATCTGACGAACCAAACTTCCATCGGCCAGATTACATTGTTGTCCACCTAAACGCATCGTGCCACCTAGGTCGCTTTCTTCTGTACGTACTTCTACGTTGCCTTCTTCGTCACGCCATTCTGAAATCAGCGCAACTACTGGATATTTGCAGTCTGGTACAAACTCGGTTGAGTTCGCATCAGCCATGCCTGCCACGTTACGGGCAAACTCCATCAGAGCAACCTGCATACCCAAGCAAATGCCCAGATATGGAATATTATTTTCACGCGCATAGCGTGCGGTAGCGATTTTGCCTTCGATACCACGGTAGCCAAAGCCGCCCGGTACCAAAATCGCATCCAGACCTTTCAGCAGCTCAACGCCTTTGGTCTCTACGTCTTGAGAATCGATAAGCTTGATGTTCACGGTAACGCGATTTTTCAGGCCGCCGTGCTTCAATGCTTCGATAACAGACTTGTAGGCATCCGGTAATTCGATGTATTTACCGACCATACCGATGGTCACTTCACCACCAGGATTGGCTTCTTCGTAAATCACCTGTTCCCATTCTGCCAGATTTGCTTCCGGACAGTTTAAGCTGAATCGTTTACAAATGTAATCATCAAGTCCCTGAGATTTCAAGAGGCCTGGAATTTTATAAATAGAATCAACGTCTTTCAGAGAAATAACGGCTTTCTCAGGAACGTTACAGAATAGCGCAATTTTTGCGCGTTCATTCGCAGGAACAGCACGATCTGAACGGCAAATCAGTACGTCTGGCTGAATACCGATAGACAGAAGCTCTTTAACAGAGTGCTGTGTAGGCTTGGTTTTCACTTCGCCAGCCGCAGCCATATAAGGCACCAGAGTCAGGTGCATATACATGGTGTGCTCGCGACCTACTTCTACCGCCATCTGGCGAATAGCTTCGAGGAATGGCAAGGATTCGATATCACCGACGGTACCGCCGATTTCAACCAAAACCACATCGTGACCTTCGCCACCTTCAAGGATGCGTTCTTTGATTGCATTAGTGATATGAGGAATAACCTGAACGGTAGCGCCCAGATAATCGCCACGGCGCTCTTTACGCAGCACATCGGAATAGATGCGGCCAGTGGTAAAGTTATTGCGGCGGGACATTTTGGTACGGATGAAACGCTCGTAATGACCTAAATCCAGATCGGTTTCTGCGCCGTCTTCGGTGACGAAAACTTCTCCGTGCTGGATAGGGCTCATCGTGCCCGGATCGACGTTGATGTACGGATCCAGTTTCATCATGCTTACGTTGAGGCCACGGGCTTCAAGAATAGCCGCCAGGGAGGCTGCGGCAATGCCTTTACCCAGAGAGGATACAACCCCGCCGGTCACAAAAATATAATTAGTTGTCATGCTGAACCTGAGAGTTAGGTTTAAAGACGATGGAAGAACCAAGACGGGACAGTAGTATACCCGAACCTTTCATTTGCCACAAACGATCTCAGTACCTAAGTCACATTTGTTTAGGATAAAAGGTATGAATAAATTCATTTAATCTTTAAATTACAATTAGATAAAAATTTCATTGGTAAAAAAAACCTATAAACCAACGATAGGTGGTGAAATTTGTTAAAACGGATGATAACTCGTATGTTGGTTTTCTATCCTAAAAGCACTGTTCATGACGATGTTAGAAGCCGCTGTATCCGATATCGGTAGCCTACAACTCCCTCTTAATTAATCAATTCTTAATTATCAATTAAATTGATTCGATGGGTAACTCTTCTTAAACTGACATGATTCTTAAGAAACTCTAATACTTTGTTTTCTTTTTACCTGAATTCGCCGCGCCAGCCATACAAAACATGTAAACGAATCTACCTCTGGCGTTAAGAGGCGTTAAGAAAGAAATCATTTATGGTTTGAATAATAAAATTTAAACCATGGATATCAACAAAGCAGGAAGTCCTTAAAATTATCTAATGCGGGATCTTGATAAGAGATGTGAGCGTCAATTGGATTGACCGCTTGCTTGAAGGGGCTTCAATCAGGTATTTGATACTAAGGAAGGTATAACATGATCGGATTACCCGCAGCGCGTCAAACAGACGAAACTACGATCGGCGGCCCCATCACGCAGGGTTCATTAGGCGTGTTGATTGGCGCGCCCAGCGGCGTGGCCTGTTCGACCTGTCCAAACGGTATCGCTAGCGCGCGCCCTAAAGGAAAACCTATTAATCCGACCCTCGGCGCTAAAGTTCTCTCTGCCGAAACTGACTTTGCCTTACCGGCCGCCGTGCCTTTTATCCTGTCCCGCAGCTACGGCAGCTACCAAACCAATACCCCCGCGCCCGTGGGCTTGCTCGGCCCCGGCTGGCAATTGCCCAGCGGCATCAGCCTGCTGGTGACTAAAACCGGCCTTATCCTCAACGATAACGGCGGGCGCAGCCTGCATTTCAATACGCTCGCCGTCGGTGAGGCGCATTTCAGCCGCAGTGAATCCCTGTGGCTGGTGCGCGGCGGTTTATTAGAGCGCGATAAAAAACATCCGCTGGCGATGCTTTGGCACACCCTACCCGAGTCGTGGCGGTTAAATTCACACCTGTATTTGTGTACCGCCGACGCCCTTGGTCCGTGGTGGGTACTCGGTATTTCGGAAGACGAAGGCCACACCGCACTCCCTGCGCCCTTATCAGCGCGGCGCTTTTTGCGCGGCATGCGTGACCGTTTTGGGCAGGAATTACAGTACGTTTACGACGGTACTGACCTGTTTGCCGGCGTCATCACCGAAGTCGAGGACAGCGTAGGGCGGCGTTATCGGTTGGAGCACCAACATATCGCCGAGGCCGTCTGTACACAGCGTGGCGGTTGGGGGCGTGACAACGGCGTTCGCCTGTCGGCGGTGTTTTTGGTGCATGACCCCGACTTTCCCGATGTGCCCGCCGAGCCGCTGGTGCGTTACGAATACACCCCGCGCGGTGAGCTACAAACCGTGTATGACCGCAGTGGGCAAGCCATTCGCCAGTTCGTCTATCACCCCGATTTACTCGGGCGCATGACCGCCCACCGCTATCTGGACCGCCCCGTCAGCCGCTATACCTACGACGCTCAAGGCCACGCCGTGACCCAAAGCAACCCCAACGGACTGGATTATCAGTTCGATTATGCAGACGATAGCACCACGGTGACCGACAGTCTGGGCCGCCGTGAAACCTATTATTACACCGGTGAAAAAGGCCTTAAGCGGGTGGTGAAGCGCACCTACGCCGACGACAGTGAAAGCCACAACGAGGTGGCGGGCTATCTGTTGATGGCGCAAACCGATGCGCTGGGGCGAAAAACGGCGTTCACCCACGATATTACCACCAGTCAGCTCACCAGCATCGTGGCTCCCGACGGCAACCGTACCCGCTTTGCCTACAACGTCCACGGTTTACTCACTCAGACGATACTGCCCGATGACCGTCGCCTCACGCGCAGCTATGACTCACTCGGTCGCCTAACCGCTGAAAGTGATGCCCTTAACCGCACCGTGCACTATGCCTATGCTGATGACGCCAGCGCGCAGCCCTGTACGATTACCAATGCCGGCGGCGGAGAGAAACGCCTGACATGGACGCGCAGCGGCCAGCTGGCCCACTACACCGACTGCTCGGGCAACACCACCGAATACCGCTATGACCGCTGGGGACAGCGCCGTGAGATTTACCGCCCCGCAGGTATCACGCAGCGTTATACATACGATGCCCGTGGCCGCCTCTCCGCCACGGAAAACAACGCCGGTGAACGCACTCAGTATCA
>NZ_JAVXIQ010000036.1:0-27953 GCF_036648275.1 Hafnia sp.
GCCGCCAGCAGGGATGCTGGTGGCAGGTTGAGGGCGTACAGGATGTACGCTCCGAAACCGGTCGGCCAAACAACTCGGTAAAAAGCGCGAGAGTCGAGAGGTTGCGCGCCAGCAACCTTTCGTCGGACGCCTACGCCAACAGCCTCATAAAAACGCAAATGTCCACAGGCGTACGAAACCCTTCACAGCGATTACATAAAAGGGTCTGGATATCATCAGCATACGAAACCTTTCACCATAGCCATATAGACAATCATTGCCCCCCTACTTCATCGCCCCCGACAAAAACTGCTGCAACCTCGTACTCTTCGGACTGCCAAATACCAACTCTGGTGGCCCCTGTTCTTCAATCACGCCCTGATGCAAAAAGATAACGTGGCTAGAAACATTACGAGCAAAGCCCATTTCGTGCGTCACAACCACCATCGTTTTTCCTTCCTCGGCCAGTTTTTGCATAATACGCAATACCTCACCAACCAGTTCAGGATCGAGCGCAGACGTCGGCTCATCGAACAAAAGCACCTCAGGCTCCATCGCTAATGCACGAGCGATGGACACTCGCTGTTGCTGACCGCCAGAAAGATTAATCGGATATTTACCTCGCGCCCTTTCATCAATCCCCACTTTTTCCAGATAGCGAATGGCCCGCTCGCGTGCTTCTGATTTACTCAGCCCAAGCACTTGGATCGGTGCTTCCATCACGTTTTCCAACACCGTCATGTGACTCCACAAATTGAAATGCTGGAATACCATCGTCAAACGCGTACGCAGCAAGCGTAATTGCTTTTTATCACCCACCTTTAATTGACCGTCAGTATCTCTCACTAAGCCGATATCAGTACCGTTGATGGCAATCGATCCTTCGCTTGGTTTTTCCAGAAAATTTATACAGCGCAAAAATGTGCTTTTCCCCGATCCGGAAGATCCGATGATGCTAATCACATCGCCTGCCTGAGCGGTCAGTGACACGCCTTTAAGCACTTCATGATCGCCATAGTGTTTATGCAATTCGATAACGTTAAGTTTTGTTGGATTCATAAACGGCAGCTCAGTGAGTTAACGAAGGATTTACGTGCGCCATCCAGCGTTTTTCTGCTTTACGAAACAGCCGAATGAGCACATAAGAAATGGTCAGATACAACACTGCGGCAATACCGAATGCAGTAAATGGCTGATAGGTTGCAGAGTTGATATCCCGTGCGACCTTTAGCAAATCCGGCACCGTGGCGGTAAACGCCAGCGCCGTTGAATGCAGCATTAGAATGACTTCATTGCTGTACGCGGGTAACGCCGTGCGTAGTGCCGATGGCAAAATGATGCAGCGGTAAAGTTTAAAACGTGAAAATCCATACGCGTTAGCGGCTTCAATTTCTCCATGAGGTACCGCACGGATCGCCCCAGCAAAGATTTCCGTTGTGTAGGCGCAGGTATTCAAGGTTAATGCCAGCAGCGTACAGTTAAGTCCGCTGCGGAAAAACGCGTTCAACAGTTCGGTTCCTTTCACGATCTCCAGCGTGTACATGCCTGAATAAAATACCAGCAGTTGAACGTACAGCGGCGTACCACGAAATACCCATGTGAAGCACCAAACCGGCGTTGAAATCCAACGGTTCGGTGAAACTCGCGCCACGGAAAGCAAGACGGCAAGTACGCCCCCCATCACTACCGAGGCAATCAGCAACCACAGCGTAATGGCGATCCCTGTAAAACGAAAACCATCGGTCCAGAGCAATGATTTCCAATACTCATGAATAATCTCGTTCATAGCTCAGCCCTTCTCACGCCAGCTGAATAACGTTTCTCAAGCAGCAACAGCACGCCATTCGATAGCGTGGTAAATAGCAAATAGATAACGCCAGCCACAATAGCGAAGTAAAATGGCTGCCAAGTTCCCTTGCCTGCAATCTGAGTGGCTTTGACCAAATCATCTAAACCAAGCAATGAAACCAACGCCGTCGCTTTCAGGATCACCTGCCAGTTATTACCAATCCCCGGCAGGGCATATCTCATCATCGCGGGAAACAAAATACGCCGGAAAATCTTGCTGCTGGAAAAACCAAGAGAAGTAGCGGCTTCTATCTGACCTTTGGGCACCGCCATAAATGCGCCGCGGAAAGTTTCGGTAAAATAGGCACCATAAATAAAACCCAGCGTGATCACTCCAGCAACCAGCGGATCAATATTAAACTGCGACCAACCCAATAAATCGGTCAGCTGATTTAACATCATCTGTAGGCCGTAGAAGATCAGCAGCATTAGCACCAGATCGGGAACGCCGCGGATCAGCGTGGTATAACCTTCAAAGATCGTGGCAATAACGGGTGAACGAGAGAGTTTAGCTGCGGCCCCAATTAAACCAATCGCAACGGCAAGCAGCACCGAGCTCACGGCCAGTTCCAGCGTAACGAGGGCACCATTAAGAATTAGTTGGGAGTAGCCTTGTAGCATTATTCAACCTGCCATTTCATAGCGTACCACTTAACCCACAGGCACCCGCCTCAACACGGTGGGTGCCTGACCTCGGATTAACCGCCGTAAACGTTAAAATCAAAATACTTTTTGGCGAACTTATCGTAGGTGCCATCTTTACGCATTGAATCGAACGCTTTATCCAAGGCAACTTTCAAATCAGTTTCATCTTTGCGCAATCCCATGCCGGTGCCCACGCCAAAAATAGCGTTATCTTTCACCGAAGGGCCTGCAAACGCATAATCTTTGCCGACGGGCTGTTTCAAGAAGCCTTCGCTCGCCGCAACTTCATCCTGAAATGCGGCATCAATTCGGCCCGCGGCTAAGTCAGCGTAGATTAAATCCTGATTTTGATAAGGCACCACGTCAACGCCTTGCGGACGCCAATGCTGATTGGCATAGGTTTCTTGCGTTGAACCTTGCAATACGCCTACGTGCTTACCTTTAAGAGATTCCAAGGTTGGCTGAATCGGCGACCCTTTCGCTGCCACGAGGCGAGAATCTGCCGCGTAAAGCTTTTCAGTGAAGGCGATTTCTTTCTGGCGTTTTTCGGTAATCGACAGGGAGGAAATGATAGTGTCGATTTTCTTGGCTTTCAGTGAAGGGATCAGCGCGTCAAAATCGCTCTCCACGAAAGTGCATTGAGTATTGATTCGTTTGCACAGCTCTTTAGCCAAATCAATATCAAACCCAACGAGCTGACCTTGCGGATTTTTAGAGGAAAACGGTGCATAGGTTGGATCGGTACCCACACGGATATGATCGGGAACCGCAGCAAACACGCTGGAAGAACCTACCATCGCCAAAAACAGAGATACCGCTAGGACATGCTTCTTCATACTTTACCCTCAAGAAAACGGTTTATGGTCGTGATGTTTTTGTGTTGACTGCATCGCAGTGATGCAGTGTGTCGAACTCAATGGTTAGACTTAAAATTGTTATAGGCTTGCAAGCGAGGCGTGCACTGAAATCTTTAGCAGGTTTCATGCCATACCGCATTTCACGGCGAAACGTTCAGCACAAAGACGCTGAGAATACGCAGCACAACACAGTGCAACGCTGCTTCAGATAAATAGGCTTCAGAGGAATGAGCTACTCTGCCTCGCTTTAGCAAAGATAGAGCAGCAATAGCAAAACGACAGGTTCAGGAGAGGGAAAAGCAGACTTTATGCACCAAAGGTGATCAATGTTGCAAAAATGCACTAATGTTGCACGAGTGTTACCATTATTTATGCCCACCGCCCCAGCGGGTGAACAGATCTTCAGGTATTTCAATATCGAACTGATCGATAACACGATTGACGGTTTGATCGATAATGTCTTGCAGCGTTTGCGGACGATGATAGAACGCGGGGACCGGTGGCATAACAATGGCACCCAATTCTGCAGCGGTCGTCATCATTCTCAAATGCCCTAAATGCAGCGGAGTTTCTCGCACACAAAGCACTAAGCGACGATGCTCTTTCAACACCACGTCGGCTGCACGGGTTAGCAGATTGTCCGTATAGCTATGAACAATACCTGACAGGGTTTTCATTGAACAAGGCAGAATAACCATACCCGCCGTTTTGAACGATCCCGAGGAAACGCTGGCGGCAATATCACGCGAATCGTGAACCACATCGGCTAAACTCTGCACATCTCGCAGCTGCAGGTCGGTTTCCAACGCCAACGTCTGGCGAGCGGCATTACTCATGATGAGGTGAGTTTCAATATCAGGCACACCCTGTAGCACTTCTAGCAAGCGTACGCCGTAGATTGCACCGCTGGCACCAGAGATACCAATAATTAAACGTTTCATGAGTGTTGGCCTACTTTGGCAGATTTAATCAGGCATTCGGCAGGAATGCCAAACAGCCTGTGTAACCGTCGGATCATCGGTAACGTTAAATTACGTTTACGATTTAATACTTCGTACACTCGATTTGGGTTGCCAATCGCCGCAGTCAGATCGCGAACTGTCAAACCAGATTGCTCCATGCGAAACTTGATTGCTTCAACAGGATCGGGAAGATCAACTGGAAAATGTTTAGACTCATATGCTTCTATCAGAGTAAGCATAACTTCAAAACTATCCCCTTCAGGCGTGTTCGGTTTTGGCGGATTATCAAAAAGGGGCGATACCTCTTTCAACGCAGCTTTGTAATCTTGTTCATTACGGATGGGACGAATATTCATCTACCACTCCATTTCTACACTGTTAGCATCAACTGCATCATATTGCCGATGTGTGCCGATAAATTTGATATAAATTGACTGGTACTGATAGGCAATAGCAACGACTAAACGATATTCATTCCCTTTGATATTGAAAACAACTCGGCGACCTTTCAGTACGCTGGCCGTCGAATAGAGGCGCTTAATATCACTTGGCATTGTCCATTCAGCGTTTTTTACCTCATCAATCCATGACCTTAACGGCTGCTCGACCTCAGGATACCGTTCCCAAAACGATTTCAAACACCCTATTGCGATTATCCGCATTATAACATCCATGATGTCCCATTGTAGGACAAGTGAATTATATCCCATATTGGGACTATAACAAGGCAAAAAAAGCCCGCATGATGAAAATCTACTTCAACGTAAATTTCTTCATGCGAGGCATTAGTGTATTTGTAATTTATGAGCCAGCTATCCCGCTGTCAATGCAAGTAAATGCGAGCAACAACTAAGAATCGGATGCAAAACCCTAACTCTGCTTGCAGCAGCAATTACCCTTCGTTATGCATCTCAAGATTCTCTGCTTCTTCCTGACCGCGCATCGCTTTTGCATCATCGCTACGCAGGGACTGCAGGTAATCCAGATAGCCCTGATCCACATCTTTCGTCACGTAAATCCCGTTAAATACTGAGCATTCAAACTGTTCGATATCTGGGTTTTCTTCACGTACCGCTTCGATCAGATCGTCGAGATCTTGGAAAATCAAACCATCGGCACCGATGATTTTGGCAATTTCATTCACTTCGCGGCCATGTGCGATCAGCTCATTCGCATTCGGCATATCAATGCCGTACACGTTAGGGAAACGGATTTCAGGTGCAGCAGAAGCTAAATAAACTTTTTTCGCCCCTGCCTCACGCGCCATTTCCATAATTTGCTGTGATGTGGTGCCGCGCACGATCGAGTCATCAACCAAAAGCACGTTTTTATCACGGAACTCTGCGCGGTTCGCATTCAGTTTGCGGCGCACAGATTTGCGGCGCTCCTGCTGACCCGGCATGATAAACGTACGCCCTACGTAGCGGTTTTTTACAAACCCTTGGCGATATGGCTTATCCAGAATACGTGCAATCTCCAACGCGATATCACACGACGTTTCAGGAATGGGAATAACGACGTCGATGTCCAGATCTTCCCACTCACGAGCGATTTTCGCGCCTAATTTCTGCCCCATGCGCACACGAGCGCTGTAGACAGAAATTTTGTCGATAAAGGAGTCTGGGCGAGCAAAATAAACGTACTCAAATAGGCAGGGATTACTCTTCGGATTATCTGCACACTGGCGGGTAAACAGCTGCCCTTTTTCAGTGACATAAATCGCTTCACCCGGCGCAACGTCACGGATGAACTCAAAGCCCAAGGTATCCAAAGCTACACTCTCAGAAGCCACCATGTATTCAACACGGCCATCTTCTAAATCACGCTTACCAATCACCAGGGGACGAATCCCGTTAGGGTCGCGGAAAGCAACCATGCCGTGACCAATGATCATCAGCACGCAGGCGTAAGCCCCACGGATCTGCTGGTGCGTCGCCGCCACGGCAGCAAACACGTTATCGGACTCCAGCGGAAAGTGGTCAAAACGATCCAGCTCGTGAGCAAAGATATTCAGCAGAATTTCAGAATCAGACGTGGTATTGACGTGGCGACGCGCACGCTCAAACAGTTTCTGCTTAAGCTCGTGCGCGTTGGTCAGATTACCATTGTGCGCCAAAGTAATACCGAATGGGGAGTTGACATAAAACGGCTGCGCCTCGGATGCGCTGGAGCTGCCTGCCGTTGGATAACGCACGTGGCCGATACCCATATTGCCCTGCAGGCGTAACATATGCCGTGCTTCAAAAACATCTTTCACCAAACCGTTCGCCTTACGCAAACGGAAGCCATTATTGGCATCAATAGTGACAATGCCTGCGGCATCTTGTCCACGGTGCTGAAGCACCATTAACGCATCATAAATCGACTGGTTTACCGGTGTAAAACCGGCGATACCGACAATACCGCACATGTTGTCATTTCCTCATCAGCGTTACCGGAGCGGGAGCGGAATAGAAGGCAAATGCTCCGGTATGAAACTCGACGTGCTCTGCAGGTAGTCAAAGAACCACCTGATGATATAACTGAACTGCGGGATGAGCTGTGACTGTTTCCAGTCAGCACTTTGTGCCATCGAGGTAAAGGTATCCAAAAAGAACAGAATCGCTGAAACAATCAGCACCCCACGCAGCGCACCAAAACAGATGCCCAGCACGCGGTCGGTTCCGCTCAATCCGGTTCGCTCTACCAACGAACCAATCACATAGTTAACAATGGCACCGACAATCAACGTTGCAACGAATAAGATCGCAATCGCGATGCCGTTACGCACCAGCGCATCTTCGAAACGAGTGAAGTAGACAGCGAGATAGGTGTAGAAATGGCTGGCGACAAAGAATGCTGCCCCCCACGTAACCAGTGACAACGCTTCTCGCACAAATCCTCGGATCAGGCTCACTAACGCCGAAAATCCGATGATGCCAATAATGACCCAATCAATCCAAACCATGACTATTCCAATTCAAGAATTGCCTCGGCATCCAGTTCGCGGCGAATTCTAACAGAAAAAGAAAACGTTTGCGTAGAGGATTTCCCTTCCTGTTCGCAAATTTTATTCTCATAAAAATTTGACACAGATTCAGCCAGTACCCTCGGCTAAACCAACGCCCAAATGTATCAATCCAAATAGCACAACAGCCCTGCTCTCATTGCTGGGAACAAAGCTGCTGTAAAATCGAACACAATTCATTGTTTAGATGAATTGACGTTCTGAACGCCTATTGACCGCTATTTGCCGCTATAGCTGCGCACCTGACCATTCAAGCCACTAATGCTATTAAGTTCAGGCAAAGCAGACTGTAGTTTTTGTTTAGAGGCATCAGGCCCTACAAACAGACGAGTGATTTCGCCCTGAACCGGCGACGCTGGCACCGTATAAGCACGGTAACCAGACAACCGCAGTTTGGCCACAATCTCGCTCGCTTTAGACGCATTGCGTAATGCCCCCAGCTGCACCACATATGCTTGGCCCGCCGGTGCTTTTTCCTCCGGCACCGCCGCAGGTTTGGCTTGCTCTACTGGCTTAGGCTGTTCGACCGGTTTTGGTTGCTCAACCGGCTTCGGCTGTTCAACGGGTTTCTCGACCGGTTTCGGCTTCGCTTCTACCATTTTCGGTGGTTCGACTGGTTTCGGCTTCTCAACGGGTTTCTTCACCGGTTTTGGCTGTTCAGCAGGTTTATTTTCCACCGGTTTACTTTCAACCGGCTTCAACTCAACCATATCTCCACGCCCTTGGTGATTGTTAGACGAAACCGCCGTGCTTGCGCCTTCACGGTCCTGAGTCGGCACGTTACCGTTATCCATCGGCGTCTGAGCATTCGCGCCTTCCTGCGGTATCTGAGGCGTTTCACTCAGCGGCTGAGTTACCGGAGGAATAACGTCAGTAGGATCATCCTCACCTGGCTTTGGCACCAGCGGAATAGCAGCAAACTCATCCTGATAATGTTTTTTCTGCCCGTCTAACAGTCCGGGCAAAACGATTACGCCCAGCGCAACGATAATGACCGTGCCAACCAGTCGATTCTGAAACTTACTTGCCACTCGCTCTCTCCGTTTCTAATGATGCTTTTCTAATACCGCCATAACATGCGCAACGGTATGGAATGAGCCACAAACAATCACGATATCCTGCGGAGCTGCATCGAGCATCGCTGTTCGCCATGCACTTTCGACGTCGGTAAACACGTTTGGTTCATCCAGATGTTCAGCCAAACGCTCTGCCGGTGCACCACGCGGCCCTTCCAGCGGCGCACAGTACCAATCATCGATCAACGGTTTTAAACACGCCAGCGTGCCCGCAATATCTTTATCTTCCAACATTCCCACAACGGCACGTACACGCCGTGGCTGCGTGGTCGGACGCTGTTCTAACAGCTGCTGCAAACGCCCCGCCAAATAACCTGCCGCATGAGGGTTATGAGCCACATCCAAAATCAGCAAAGGCTGCTCGCTGACAATTTGGAACCGGCCAGGTAACTGTGCGGTTTCAAGCCCTTGGCGAATCGCCGATTCATCAACCTTAAGCCCACAGTGACGTAGCGCGGCCAGCGCAGTGGCGGCATTAGGCAGTGGAACTTTCGGTAGTGGAAGATGCGACCACGTGGTGTCTGCATCCTGCCATTGCCAGTCGTGTTGGGTTGCGCTGAAGTTCCAGTCGTGACCACGGCGATAAAGCTGCGCACCCTTTTCTGCGGCAACCTCAGCAATGGTCAGCGGCATATCAGGCTCGCCCACAATCGCTGGAATACCTGCACGGAAAATGCCCGCTTTTTCACGCCCGATACTTTCACGATCGGGCCCCAGCCAATCGGTATGATCCAGCGCGATACTGGTCACCACCGCCACGCTAGGATCAACAATGTTTGTTGCGTCTAAACGACCACCGAGACCGACTTCCAAGATCACCACGTCCAGCGCTGACTGTTTAAACAGCTGCATGGCTGAAAGCGTACCGTATTCGAAATAGGTCAGAGAGATATCGCCTCGCCCTGCCTCTAAGGTAGCAAAGGAGTTGCAGTGATCGGCTTCGCTAAGCTCTTCGCCCTGAATGCGTACTCGCTCGGTATAGCGCAGCAGATGCGGGGAGCTATATACGCCCACACGAAAACCGGCGGCCATCAGGATAGATTCTAAGGTTCGGCAGGTGGTGCCTTTGCCATTGGTACCGGCAACGGTAAATACGGTAGGCACAGGTTTGAGCAGATCGAGATTTTCAGCGACGCGTTTGACGCGATCCAGTCCTAGCTCAATCGTTTTACTGTGCAGGTGTTCTAGATAATGCAGCCATTCGTTCAACGTCGAGGTGGCTTGGGGGATAGGGAGATTGTTCATAGTCATTGATCGTTCATGAGTCCCGTTCAAACCGGTTCAAGAAGTCAACAAAGCCCCGAATGGGGCTATGATATAAGACTGCTATACCCGTATGACGACAGGCTGCATACACATTGGCTAAGCTATTTTCCCTAGATACATCACGCAAAGTACACCGCGCTAGATGCCCTAGGTATCTACACATTAGCCAACTTTCTGCAACCCGAATTGTGAGGGTATACAACCAGATGAGGAGAAAAGACTTAGTCTTGAGTCTCGCCTTCAACAGGGATTTCGCGAACGACTTCACTGCTGACAGGTTCTGGTTGCCCTGTCATTTTAGCCACAAGGCTTGCCAATTTGTCGCGCATTTCTGGACGACGGACGATCATATCGATCGCACCTTTCTCGATCAGGAACTCACTGCGTTGGAAGCCTGCTGGCAATTTCTCACGCACGGTCTGCTCGATAACGCGAGGGCCGGCAAAGCCGATCAGCGCTTTTGGCTCAGCGACGTTAATGTCACCCAGCATCGCCAAACTTGCAGAAACACCACCCATGGTTGGGTCAGTCAGTACCGAGATATAAGGTAGACCGCGTTCTTGCAACTTAGCCAATGCAGCACTGGTTTTTGCCATCTGCATCAGAGACATCAATGCTTCCTGCATACGGGCACCGCCGCTGGCAGAGAAACAAATCAGCGCACAGTTATCTTCCAGCGCCTGCTCAACCGCACGAACGAAGCGCGCACCGACCACAGAAGCCATTGAACCGCCCATGAAGGCAAATTCAAATGACGCCGCAACGACTGGCATCCCCTTCAGGGTACCTTTCATCACGATTAACGCGTCTTTTTCACCGGTTTCTTTCTGCGCCGCAGAGATGCGATCTTTGTATTTTTTGGAGTCCTTAAACTTAAGAATATCCTTCGGCTCCAGCTCGCTTCCTAGCTCAACCTCACTGCCTTCGTCAAGCAGAGTATGCAAACGCATACGTGCAGACATACGCATGTGATGATCGCATTTCGGGCAAACGTCTAGATTACGCTCCAGCTCGGCACGATAAAGTACCTGACCGCAGCTGTCGCATTTGGTCCAGACACCTTCAGGAATGCTCGCCTTACGGGTTTGCGTGATATTACTTTTGTTAAGAATTCGTTCAATCCAGCTCATCGATGACCTTTCTGTTTGAACCTGGCGAAATGCCAGTCCTCTGTTCATGCCATTATGTAACGTTGTAGCTATAGTCTTTAAAATCACCGTAGCCCATTGGCCGTGGGATCAAAACGCTCAAGACTATACCCTATCTATTCCATGGTGCAGGAAGCTAAAGCCTGCGACTCCCAATGAGCTGACATCGCTCAGTGACTCGGGAAAACGCGTGCGGCCAACACATCTGCAACGTGAAAGATGACGGATATACCAGCAGGAACAGACCATAAATGCCGTTCATTAAACCACAACGGTTCGACTCTGTGGATAAAAAACTGGTCGAACCGCGTGGAGTTTACATTTATTGAACACTCTGGGTGAACAATAAACACAATTTATTTCTCAACTGTGACAGCGACCTATCCGTTAGATGCTGATTTTTTTGCTGCACGCTTGTGACGCCATACTTCGATCACACCCGGCAGAATAGAGAGCACAATAATCGCGACGATCAGCAGTTTCAAGTTTTCCTGCACCACTGGCACATTCCCGAACAGATAGCCGGCGTAGGTAAATAGCAGAACCCACAGCAATGCACCAACCACGTTGAATATCGCAAAGTGGCGATAGGACATATGCCCCATGCCTGCAACAAACGGCGCAAAAGTACGTACGATAGGAACAAATCGCGCCAAGATAATGGTTTTCCCGCCATGCTTATCGTAGAACGCATGAGTTTTATCCAAATAGCTACGACGGAAAATCTTGGAGTTTGGGTTACTAAACAACTTCTCACCAAACAAACGACCAATGGTGTAGTTCACCGCATCACCAATAATGGCCGCGGCGATCATTAACGCCACCATGGTATGCACGTTGAGATCGTTCGTTGGCAGCGCCGCCAGCGCTCCTGCCACAAACAGCAAAGAATCTCCCGGCAAGAATGGCGTTACCACCAAACCGGTCTCGCAGAATAAGATTAAGAACAGAATGGCATAAACCCACACGCCATACTGCGCAACCAACTCGGCCAGATGCACGTCAATGTGCAGAATAAAATCGATTACCCAGTGAATGTATTCCATGGCACTTCACTCTCCAAATAACGCTGGCGTCATCCACCAGCCAAAAAACGGGCTGCAAAAACTCATTAGCTCAAAACTAATCGGCTAAAAATAGCGGCCCCATCGAAACCTTCGGCAAACCAAAGTGTTCAGGATAATCGACAGACACCAGATACAACCCAGCAGCTTTCGCCGTCGCCGCTGCCAACTTGCGATCTTTGGCAGCCAACAGTTCAGCCATCCAGCTTTCAGGTTGATTACCGCAGCCAATTTCCATCAAACTACCCACGATATTACGCACCATATGATGGACAAAGGCATTGGCTTTGATATCAACAATCACGTAATCACCTAAACGCGTCACCTTTAGGTGTGACACATTACGCCACGGCGTTCGCGACTGACACTGTGAGGCACGAAAAGACGTGAAGTCATTTTCGCCCAGCAATGCCTGCCCTGCTCGCTCCATTCGTTCCGCGTCTAAATGATGGTAAAAATGCGTCAGACCGCTTTGTAAAACGGCCTGACGGTAGCGATGATTGTAGATGACATAGCGATAACGGCGAGCCGTAGCGCTAAAACGTGCATGAAAATCTTCGCTGACGCTTTTTACCCAGCGTACCGCAATATCTTTTGGCATATGGGTGTTCACACCCATCGTCCACGCCGCATCTTTACGCGCAACATGCGTTTCGAAATGCACGACTTGCCCAGTGGCATGAACGCCCGCATCGGTTCGGCCCGCGCAAGAGACTGTAATCGGCTCACAGGCGACCTTACTCAACGCTTTTTCAAGGCACTCCTGCACGCTCGGCGCATCAAGCTGACGCTGCCATCCTGCGTATTGGCTGCCGTCATACTCAATACCGAGCGCAATTTTATACACCGGTTTGGCAGGCAGAGCCTCTGGCTCTGCCGCTGCTTTATCTGCATCCACACCGGATAACGACACATCAGACATTAGTACATGTACTCCTGAATCAGGCGCTCCGCAGTTTCGATAGCCATCAAAGCACCACCAAAACGCACGTTATCCGCGACCGACCAGAACTGAACCACATCAGGTGAACCGTAGTCATTACGCACACAGCCGATGCTCAGCAGCGGATTACCCGATGCGTCGCCTACCTGCGTTGGATAATCATTCTCTTCGCTCAGTTCGATACTGTCCAAACGGCCGAACACATCGCGGGCTTCTTCAGAAGATACCGGACGCAGCGTTTCAAGATGCACCGTTTGGGCATGACCATAAAATACCGGAGACTGGATCACGCTAACCGACATCGGCAGGCTTTCATCTTGTAAAATCTTACGTACCTGATCGACCATGCGACGCTCTTCACGCACGCTGCCTTGTGCATCAGCCACCAGCGGCAATAGGTTAAATGCCAGCTGTTTCTGGAATAAGCCGGGTTCGAAAGGAATGCCGTTTAGCAAACGAGCACTTTGACCCGCGAGATCATCAACCGCCGCTTTACCGTGTGCCGAAGCAGACAGCAGGCTGGTAACGTGAATGCGAGACAGACCGGCTTCGTCGGTCAACGGGCGAATCGCCGTCAACAATTGGCTCACTAGGCTATCAGCGACAACCACGATATTGCGGTTACGATATTCAGACAGCGCTTGTGGATTCACACTTGGTACCACGAGCGGAACATCAGGTTCCATAGCAAACGCATCGCTGCTATCAATCACTAAACAGCCCGCATTTCCGGCCTCTTCCGCATAGCGCAAAGACGCTTCTGGCCCGGCGACGAAGAATGCCAACTGTACCTGTGACCAATCAAACTCGGCCGCGTTTTCTACCAGGATTTGCTTGCCGTTAAAGCGCACAGATTCACCTGCGCTGCGCTCGCTAGCCAGAGGGAATAATTCTCCTACCGGGAATTCACGTTCCGCCAACTGTTCCATCAGTGCGCTACCTACCGCACCGGTCGCTCCTAACAAGGCGATATTCCAGCCGTCAGTCATGTTCTTCTCCAAAAGCAAAAATACAGAGCGCCCGACATCACTTGATAAAGTAAAACGGGCGCTAGAAAACAAAACGTTTAGTCACTCTATGAACCAGACCCCCTCCCAACCTCCCCCTTCACAGGGGGAGGGGCTGACCCAAGCCAATTATCGATTTCGATCGTCTCTCTTACTCTCTCCTTCATTATGGAAAAAGTAGAACAGAGATCTCATTCGATAAACTCGATAAGCCCCCTCCCCTGACAAGGGGAGGGTTGGGGTGGGGTCATCTCTCTCATAACCAAAGCGGATAAGAGCTAAGCCACACTCACTACATTAATTCGGCGCTAAACCCCAGCGCATTCAATAGCTCAACGCTCGCATTGTCGTCACATTTCACGCATAACGAAGACCATTCACGGCGCTCCTGATAATGCTTACGCAGGCGGTCAAATTCACCGGCCTGCCCTGCAACACGACGCAGCGGCGCATCGTCGCGGCGCACATCATACACTAGATGCATCAGACGTTTGAGCTTTGCCTGATCCAGCGCGCCATGAACGGTTACGCTCGCGATTTCTGGCACCGGTAACAGCTCGCTTAGCGCGATGTGCTGTGGCTGTCCGATAAACTCGCTGTAGGCTTCAAAGACCTGTGTTGTGCCGCGCGCTTTGCCTTCTAAACTATAACCGGCGATATGCGGCGTACCGATATCCACTAAATCCAGCAACGCTAAAGAAAGATCCGGCTCTGGCTCCCATACGTCTAGGATCACGCTCAGTTTTTTGCCGTTTTTCAACGCGGCTAGCAAAGCCGCATTATCAACAATCGGGCCACGCGCCGCATTAATCAAAATGCGGTTATCAGGTAATGCTGCCAACAGATCACCATCGACCAGATGCAGCGTTTTGTCGTCACCCGTTTTATTTAACGGCGTGTGGAAAGTCAGAATATCGGCATCTTGAACCAATTTTTCCAGCGGGTAGAACGTTTCGGCATCGCCCTTCGCCGCACGTGGTGGATCGCAAAGTAGCGTTTGCACGCCTAATGCTTGCAGACGACGATTCAAGCGCGAACCCACGTTACCCACGCCAACGATACCGACTGTTTTTTCACGCAGATCGAAACCATCGCGTTCGGCCAGCATCATTAAAGCAGAAAAGACATACTCCACGACGGCAATGGCATTACAACCTGGCGCCGCAGAAAAACCAATATCGTTATCACTCAACCATTTATCATCAACGTGATCGGTGCCCGCAGTCGCGGTGCCGACAAAGCGAACGCTGGTACCGCTGAGTAATTCAGCATTCACCTTAGTGACCGAACGCACCATCAGCGCATCCGCACCGACCAACGCCTCGGCAGGCAATGGGCGCCCGCGTACTGCCTGTACATTTCCTAAGCGGCTGAATAACTCACCCGCATAAGGCATATTTTCATCGACCAGAATTTTCACGTAATTCTCCCGCCGGCGCAGTGCGCTGCGTAAATAAGAAAATGATTGAAGCGCTATTTTGCCACCAAATAGGGGTTGAGCCCAAATAAGTCAGCACGCTTTCATGGATTAACTGAGATTAACTGACTTTCCGATATCGTTCGGGCGTTGTGCCTGAGATTTGCTGAAACATCACAATAAATGCCGAAGACGAGCTGTATCCCACCTCCAACGCGACCTCTTGCACGGTTTTCCCTTGCTCAAGTAAAGGCAAAGCGTGTAGAAAACGCAGCCGCTGGCGCCATTCGCTAAATGACATACCCAGCTCATTCTGGCAGCGGCGAGAGAGCGTGCGCTCGGTGGTATATACGCGCTGCGCCCAAACGCTGAGCGGCGTGTTATCTGACGGGCAGCTTTCCAACACACGTAGCACCGGCGCTAAAAATTTATCTTGTGAAGTCGGCAAATAGGTTTGATGAACCGGCGCTCGTTTCAGTTGATCCACCAAGACTCGGCAAAGGCGTATGTCTTCACGTGATTCCGGCAAAATCAGGTCACGCTCAAAGCAATCATCCACAATGGCATTAAACAGCGGGCTAACGTTAAGCAAACAGGCCTGCGAGGGCAGGTCTTTGCACAATCTGGCACTAATATTGATGGTACGAAACTGTGATAGTTTGCGGTTATAGCTTGAATGTTCAATGCCAACCGGCAACCAAACGGCAAATTTCGACGGCGCGAGAAAACTCTGGTCACCCACGTTCAGCGCGAGTACGCCGGTTCGAATGTAGATCAGCTGCCCCCACGGATGACTGTGTGGCAGGTATTCAGTATCCGCGTTGACCTCTTCACAGCGGAAAAATAGGTTGCGTACCGAGCTCACCTCGGAGGTCGGAAATGTGCGCTGCTGAGCCATAACGCCTTGCCCCAATCACAGTGAGTGATAATTCAGTTTGTCTGGATTTCATTAAATTTTGTCTGGTTATCACTATATCTAATAAACCAGACACGCGTAAACTAACGCTCGTCGCCACTGTTGTCGACAATAATGTTTTGAGAAGAAATATCATGAATGCACTGTTTCCACTTTTTGCCGTACTGATTTGGTCAATCAACGCCATTGTCAGTAAGGTTTCAGCTGGCGCTATCGATCCAGCGGCCATCTCATTTTATCGTTGGGTGTTAGCGCTGATAGTACTGACGCCTTTTGTGCTGCCCGGCGTTATTCGCAACCGAAAAGCCATTCGACCGCATCTGGGAAAATTACTGATTCTGGGGTTGCTCGGCATGGTGCTGTATCAAAGCTTGGCCTATTACGCCGCACACAGCGTCAGCGCTTTGTTCATGGGCATTTTAAGCTCCCTTATCCCGCTATTAACGGTACTGATCAGCATTTGGCTACTACGCATTGTGCCCACCGTCGGTATTGCACTGGGTAGCGTGATGTCATTCTTTGGCCTCGTATGGCTGGTAAGCGGAGGTAATCCGCAACAGTTGCTGACTCACGGTATTGGTTCAGGTGAGCTGATGATGTTCGCGGCATCGGCTTCTTATGCGCTCTATGGGGTGTTAACCAAACGCTGGAATATCAATTTACCCAACTGGCAGTCGCTTTATATTCAGATCGTCTTTGGCGTGTTGTTGCTAATTCCTAACTTCATGCTGACCAACAACGTTAGTTTGAACGCGCAAAATATCCCCTTGGTTCTGTTTGCCGGTATTCCTGCTTCGATTATTGCGCCTTTCCTGTGGATCCAAGGCGTCGTGCGATTAGGCGCCAATAAAGCCTCTATCTTTATGAACCTCACGCCGGTGTTCACCGCCATCATTGCGGTATCGTTCCTCCATGAACAACTGCACAGCTATCACCTGATTGGCGGCGGCATTGCCTTACTCGGTGTGGTGGTCGCTCAGCGTCTACGTACTCCGCTAACGCGTAAAAAAAAATCTGAAAGCGTGAATAACGCAGAGAAGGACGTTTGCTCATCGGCAGATTAACCTGAGTGTTACTTTGTTTAGATTTAGCACGGTGAAAGGTTTCGGACGCCGGTCGCATATGCTGGTATCGGTGAAGATTTCGTACATCAATCGAATATGCTGGTACCGGTGAAGGTTTCGTACATCAATCGCATATGCTGATACCGGTGACGATTTCGTACGCCAATTAGCAATTACATTTCTATGAAACCACTGGCGTTGGCGTCCGATGAGAGTCCCGTTGCGCGGGGACTCTCAACTCGCGCGCTTTTGACTGAGTCGTTTGACCGACCGGTCTCGGAGCGTACATCCTGTACGCCCTCAACCTGCCACCAGCATCCCTGCTGGCGGCTCTAAAATGCTTTCTTTAAACATAAAAAAGACAAAAGATATTTTTGTGTTTTTATCTTTTTCATTATTTAAGTCTTGGTAGGGAGAGCCACCGGTACAGGGATGTACCGGTGGAGTTTGGGGCGCCCTGGATGGGCGATACCAAACCGGAGCGGAGATGGCGTCTCGGATAAAAGCGCGCGGGTGTTGGGTGCGCGCGCTGGCGCACCCGACTCGGACGCCTTCGATGGAAGCTATATGTAAATGCCGTACCAGATAGGCGGTCGAAACCTTACATCCATTTAGCCATAAATCTGGCGGTTGAAACCTTACATTAGGGTGATATATACAACATCACCTACTCACCCACTAAACCCCCGCCCACCACATCCTCATTTTGATCCCCCAACGGCTACTCCATCCGCTGGTGTTGCTCACCATGTTGCCCTTATCAAGGATCACAAACGTTGGCGTCGCGCTGATGTCCCACTCGGCTCCTAAGCGCCCCAACTGATCGTTCACAACCGGGAAAGTTAAGCCTTTCGCCGCCATGCCTCGCATCAGGCGTTCATCATCGCCTGAACGAATCGCGATACTCAGCACGTTTACGCCGTCCTTATTAAGTTCTTCAACCATCGGTGAAGTCAGCTTACATACGCCACACCACGTTGCCCAAAAGTAAATCAGCAGCGGTTTTTCAGCGCTAAGCGCGGCTAAGGAAACCGTTTGACCATTCACTAACGTGATATCAGGCAGATGCGTTATCTCCGGCGCCTGCGGCTTGCGCCATTGATCCATTCCCCATGAGAATGCCGCTAACACCACAATAAAAATGGCCAGCTCCTTCGCCCATTTTTTTAGCCGCATCATGAAGATAACCGCGCTAATTCAGCTTTAATCACCTGTTCCAGATCGTCATAGCTAATCGCTCCAGGGATCATTTGCTGGCCAATCAGCGTTGCAGGCGTACCTTGTACCCCCATCACATCGGCCAAACGCAGGCTGCTACGAACTTCATCTAAGGTCTTATCATCGATTTTCAGCCCAGCGTTATCCGTGGATTTCAACGCGCTCGCGATGCTGCTGTCGGTGTGATAGCCCTTTTTAGACATCAGCCGCTGATGTAGCGCTTCAAAACGTGCGGGATTTTGCTGCCACAGCGTTAAAGCATATTGCGCAGAGCTTTGCGATGTTTCTCCTTTGAAAGGTAAGAGTTTGATCACCACCGCGACGTCGGGATATTTTTTAACGATTTTCTCAAGCTGTGGATCAAACTGTTTGCAGTAAGGGCAGTTATAGTCAGTGAAAGAAACCAGCGTAAGCTTGGCGTTTTTAGCCCCGATGCGTGGGCTGGCTGCATCGTTAAACAACGCATCATGGTTCTGTTCAATCACTTTACCCAACTGGGCACCGGCCTGTTCTGCACTCTGCTGCTGCCATGCGGTTACCGCCTCTTCCAAGATCTGCGGATTATTCACTAAGGTTTCACGAATTAATTCACGCACCTGATTCTGCTGTTCAGTTGTTAACGGTGCGGCAGTAACGGTGAAACTCACGGCGGCAATCGTGAATAACGCGCTCTGAAGTAGCGTGGTCATTTTAGTTTTCATGTTGGTTTTCATATTAGTTTTCATGACATTATTCCTTCGCATTCGACAGCGTTTTAAGTAGGGTTTGACGATCGAGCAGTGGGGAAAGCACCTCACCGTTTGGCAGGTTTGGGCCATAAATTTGATTAAACGGAACCGCGACTGCGCCGCGTTGTTTTAGGAATTGATTAATCGCAGGTGATGGCGTCGTCCAGTCACCTCGTAGAGCCACAACATCCGGCTCATTCAGCGCCTTCTGCACATCATCGCGTAGCAATACGTTGTATTTATTGGCTTTGCAGGTGACGCACCAGTCTGCCGTGACATCAACAAACACTCTCTTGTTTTGGCCTAACGCCTGTGAAATAGCCTCTTCACTCAAGGGTTGCCACTGCACACTATCGGTCATCGGCGTGCGCCAATGCTCAGCGGTTAACGCACCCGCCGCAAGCGTCGCGCCACTCAGCAAAAGCAATACCGCACCCCAGATCAGCAGTTGCCGACGTCCGTAATGAATTCCCGTTAGGATCAGCAATATCACCAGCAGCGCTGCACCAAGAGACCACGCAACCAGCGTTCCAAGATGCGCAGTAAGCAGGCTAATCAGCCACAGGCTTGAGGCCAGCATCATCATCCCCAGCACGATGCGTAAGCGGTTCATCCATTGTCCCGGTTTCGGCAGCATTTTGGCGGCGATCGGGAAAGCGGCAATCAGCAGCCACGGCAAACTCATGCCAATACCCAAAGCCGTAAACACTAGCCAGAGATCGGTCATCGGTGCCGCCAGCGCAAACGCTAGTGCCGTACCTAAGAATGGCGCAGAGCAAGGCGTGGCTAATAACGTGGCGAAAACGCCCTGCCAGAAGTGACTGCTGTTACCGTTACCTCCGGCTGTTGCTATCCGCGTGGTGGTGGTGTTGCCTAAACGAATGGAAAAAAAGCCGAGCAAGTTGGCACTAAATAATGCCGTGACCACCACCATCAGCCCAATAAACCACGGGCTTTGGAATTGGATACCCCAACCTACCGCTTTCTGGCTTAACCTCAGTGCCGTCATCACGCCGGCTAATGCCCAAAATGACACTAAAATACCGGCAGCCGAGGCCATAAATTGGCGGCGAACTACCCGGCTTTCGCGGTTCTCTAGCTGTAAAACCGAGCCAAGTTTCATGGCTAAAACGGGCAGAACACAAGGCATCAGATTGAGAATCAGCCCACCCAGCAAGGCAAAGAGGATTGCCGTTGAGAGCCCTAAGGAAGGAGTAACTGGAGCGGGTAGTTGATCGTCAACGGTGAGAACAGCCTGCTGCGCAATACCCGCATCGCTGAAGACCATACTCAGTTTTTGCCCGTGAAGATCGGGCGCATTGCCCTCCCAACCGTCGGTTACGCGTACCGTAGCAACAACACGGCTGCCGTCAATTTGGATTTTTGGCTTGGCAAAATCAGCACCGTCTGGCACATCAAAGAAAATTTCGGGCTTTTGCCATCCCTCTTCTCTTTCGGCACTCACACGCAGCTCACCGCTGTGATAACCGGCTTTAACGTGATTGACCATGCCCTCCGTCAACGGCAGCGTGCCCTGAGCGCGTATAAAAGCATGTTCAAATTCAGGAGGTGTCGCCTGCGTGAGATCCAGATCAAAGGGGAAATCGCTTAATACACAGACGTTGCTACAGGTAGAAAGTGTCAGCACACCTTGAAGCCGTTGGGCGGTTGCTGGAACATTTACGGTGATAGGAAAAACGGTATCGCCGTGATATCCCTGAGTTGAAATACCCGAAACGTCAAAGCGCTGCGGCGTTGGCCATCCCCAGTGCATCCTTTCGATTGGCGTTTGCCATTTGATTTCAGGCGCAATGCCGCCCTCACCCGGTGAACGCCAATAGGTTTTCCAACCGTCGTTAAGCTTCACATCAAGCAAAAGGCGAACCATACCGTTTTCAGGCTGGTTTGAGCTAATTCGCACCTGCGCATGGTCGTTTTGTGGATTCTGCAACCATCCACTATCAGCAGCCCAAGCGATGGGCAACCAGAGGCACAGGCTGAACGCCAGCGCCCTAAAAAATAGGAACATAGATTTTCTCCAAAAATAATTTTGCTACGTTAACAAACCGTCACGTAGAAAGTTATTCTCGGAAGACACACAGCCGGAGATGTACCCGCAAGCGGGGTAAAGAGACCGCCCGTAGAGGAGGAATGAGTAAACGCAGCTGCCGCGCAGGCTCAAGCAATAAAGCTACGAACAGCAGCAACGCAAAAAAGAGGTGTTCAACCGCCATGCTGTTAGCCGCAAGCAATGACTTAGCACTGAGCTCACAGGGAGAAATGGGGCTTTCTTGGCTATCACTGACCTGTGATTCGCCCGTAATTTGAGTCGCAGTAACATCAGTGGGAAGGTACTTACTGAGCATGTGCATACCGGCCATGCGCTGAGTTGTACACGTCAGTACAACCAGACAAGCTAATATTAGGAACCACTTAGCCACACGCTGCCGTTCAACCATAAACCGTTTAAATTTTTCGCCACCAATGATAAGTACGTCTTATCTTACCTAGCAAGCGAGGATAAACAACCTATTAGCGGTAACTTTACGTTTGTCTACTTTATACTGCTGGAGAAACGACCGTTCTGCCTCAAACTTGCATTTTTATCTATGCTAGAGGATCGTAACCCTGTCAGTTACTCGCCAGATTTAGGATTTTGTTGTGTATCAGTCTGCTGAAAATATCTGGGCACGCCTACAGCGCTCCCCTTTTCGCATGAAGTTTCATCTCAACGCCAAAGACAGTGCCTACCTACAACAAAAAGGCACTGCGGTGATTTTGTCCCATGCCTATGATTTTATAGATACTCGCTTAGCGCCTGCGTTTCCTGAAAACGATGGCAAGCAGACCCCAATGCGTGGACATCCGGTGTTTGTAGCACAGCACGCTACGGCAACCTGCTGTCGAGGATGTTTAGAAAAATGGCATCGCATTCCACAGGGAAAAGCGTTAAACGAAGAAGAAAAACAGTACGTTGTGAATTTTATCGCGCACTGGATTGAGAGTGAAACCAGCGGCCACCCTTAGTGATTTATCTGTCTATTTACCTTTCAATGTACAGATTGTACATGCTGTTACGTACCGACACCAAACACTTACGGAAAGTTGACATCCATCCTCCTATTATTCATTCACCGGCTCCACCGAGGGGCTTACGAAAAACAAATTCTTGAGGAATGGAAAATGAAAAAAGTTTTAGCTCTGGTTGTTGCTGCTACTATGGGTCTGTCTTCTGTTGCTTTCGCTGCTGAAACAACCGCTGCTCCAGCTGCTCCGGCTGCGTCTTCAACGACTGCTGCTGCACCTGCTGCCAAAGCAACTAGCACCACTCACCACAAAAAAGCGAAGCACCACAAAAAAGCAACCACAGAGCAAAAAGCTCAGGCTGCTAAAAAAGCCAAACACGCTAAAAAAGCAGCGCCGGTAGCTCAGAAAGCTCAGGCAGCTAAAAAAGCTCAGCATCACAAAAAAGCAGCGCCAGTAGCTCAGAAAGCTCAAGCTGCTAAAAAAGCTCAGCATCACAAAAAAGCAGCGCCAGTAGCTCAGAAAGCTCAGGCTGCTAAAAAAGCTCAGCACCACAAAAAAGCAGCGCCAGTAGCTCAGAAAGCTCAAGCTGCTAAAAAAGCTCAGCATCACAAAAAAGCAGCGCCAGTAGCTCAGAAAGCTCAGGCTGCTAAAAAAGCTCAGCACCACAAAAAAGCAGCACCAGCTACTGCTGCAGCACCAAAAGCATAAGTCTCAACGCTTAGATATCAGTAAGGCCGCAGATTACTCTGCGGCCTTATTTTTTAAACTCTCCGCTTAAAAACCACAAATGACGGGCTGTATCACCATATAATTCCACTGATGACCTTCAATCCAAACACTTCATCCAAATTCTCACCTCATATCAAGAATAAAATTCTTTAGTGCTCTGTGCGCTAATCTTTCGCTCTATTTAATTTAGCTAAGAATATACATATTTATTCTTATTCCATATCTTGATTATGGGTATAGATAATAGATAGAATGCCGGAAAATAATTAATAGATATCACACCAAAGTAATAACGTTCGTTATTTTAATTTTTCCGAATTAAAAACTATTAATCACAGGGATGTCATAATGATCATTTTAACCAGCTTATTACTTAAGTTGTTTTTTAAGCAGCTAACCTTGCGCAGCGCCGCCTACGTTGCGGCTCATATTGTGATGTTGGTTTTTGTCTTCGAAAATTTAATCTTTATTGATATATGATATTTATATATTCAAGAATACAATTCATTTAAAAAACACATATTTTATTCACAATCAAAAATACTGTATGCATAAATAATTTAGGTACTCACATTAAAATTAACGCTAATTTTATTGTCATTCTGTTACGCATGAGATTCACTCAATTTTCTGCTGAATAAGTTTTGATAAACTAAAATCATCTACCCCAATCAGTATTCTGTAGCACAACGCGATAACCATCGAGATCGGCAAACGTTTTACCATGTTGATCCCAATATGGGTTATATGAAACCACAACCAGAAATCCAGCCAACTCCATTTTTGTACAGGCTGCTCGCCATTCGGCTTCATCAGGAATATAGAATACCAGCAGATTATCCGCCGTTGGCGCATCTGGAACCGTAGTACCACGATGATGGGTAAACTCAAGATGGTAGGCATGATTGGGATGCCCCACTATCACGCCGTCGAATCCCTGATGATCCTTAAAATGCCCCAACACGTCGAAATCCAGTCCTTTGCAGTACATCTGTGCGATAAGATCTAGGCGGTTTGTTGGCCTTGCTATACGTAAGCGATTATTTTTATGTGTCATTATTTCACTCCATGCCTCATGTCATAAGCATAGGCGATCATTCTGTACCTCGCAGGCTGAACGCTTGCCCGCGCTCTTTTGCTACGATAGTTCATCGGCCTAGCGATACATCTGACATGATTTGTAAGGATTATTTCATTTTTTGCGGGCGAATCGCATTGCATCCACCTGTTATGATCTATGCTTGTACAAGATTCACTAAAAGGATGACATAAAATGAAAAAAATTCTTTCGATGCTCTGTATCGGCGCAGCTGTTTTGATGGTGGCCGGTTGTTCTAGTGATTATGTGATGTCGACGAAATCAGGGGAGATGATCGTCACACAGGGGAAACCGAAAATTGATAAAGACACAGGGATGACAAGCTACGTCGATCAGGATGGTGTCAATCGTCAGATCAATACCAATGACGTTGCACAGATGATTGAAAAAGAATAAATCAAAGCCGCTAAAAACAAAAAACCCGCATTTCGCGGGTTTTTTTATGCCATCGGTAAACGAATTACTTCTGGAATTTTTTCATGACTAGCGTGGCGTTAGTACCACCGAAGCCAAAGCTGTTAGACATCACGGTATTCAGATCGCGCTGAGTTGGTTCAGTTACGATGTTCATACCCTGAGCCTGTTCGTCCAGCTCTTCAATGTTGATGCTTGGCGCAACGAAGCCGTGTTCCAACATCAGCAAGGTGTAGATAGCTTCGTGAACACCAGCGGCACCCAGAGCATGACCGGTCATAGCTTTAGTTGAAGAAATCGCTGGTGTGTTGTCGCCGAAGACTTCACGGATCGCACCCAGTTCTTTCACGTCACCCACCGGTGTAGAAGTACCGTGTACGTTCAGGTAATCCACTGGCGCATCCAGATCTTTCATCGCCATACGCATGCAGCGTGCAGCACCTTCGCCTGATGGAGCAACCATATCGTAGCCATCTGAAGTTGCGCCGTAGCCAACGATTTCAGCATAGATATGTGCGCCACGCGCCAGAGCGTGTTCCAGCTCTTCAACAACCACGATACCGCCGCCGCCAGAGATAACGAAACCGTCACGTTTGGTGTCATAAGTACGTGATGCTTTATCTGGGGTTTCATTGTACTGAGTTGACAACGCGCCCATCGCATCAAATTCACAAGCCAGTTCCCAGCACAGCTCTTCGCCGCCGCCAGCAAACACAACGTCTTGTTTACCTAATTGAATCATCTCTACCGCGTTACCGATACAGTGAGCTGAGGTCGCACACGCAGAGCTGATGGAATAGTTAACGCCACGGATTTTGAACGGTGTTGCCAAGCAAGCAGACACGCCAGAACCCATTGCTTTGGTCACCATGTATGGACCCACGCCACGCAGACCGCGTGAACGCATGCCGTCGGCACCGGCAACCTGATTACGTGGAGAACCACCGCCGGAACCGACGATCAGGCCAGTACGGTCGTTAGAAACCATATCATCGGCTAAACCAGAATCTTTGATCGCTTCCTGCATGGAGAGGTAAGCGTAAATAGATGCATCACTCATGAAGCGCATCACTTTACGGTCAATCATGCCGGTGGTATCCAGCTTGATGTTGCCCCATACGTGGCTACGCATACCGGCCTCTTTAAGTTCAGGCGCGAAGGTGATACCCGAACGCCCTTCTTTCAGAGACGCCAGAACCTCCTGCTGGTTGTTACCGATGCTGGAAACAACGCCCAAGCCAGTAATTACTGCACGTTTCATGTCTTAACCTCTTACACAGATATTGTTCATTCGGGATTTTGAGACGCACTTTAGCGTACACTTGTACGCCGAGCAAGTCCGATCAGATGTGGTTGAACCAGATGGAGGCATATTTGCCGTCCCTGTAAGAGACCGTTAAAATCCCTTTATATCTGTATTTAGAGTAAAAACCCGTGAGCAATTCAATTATTCAGAATGCAAAATTAAGCTGGAATGAACAGGGAACACCGGTTTCGCAACAGTTTGATGATGTTTATTTTTCCAATCAGGACGGGCTTTCAGAAACTCGTTACGTATTCTTACAGGGTAATCATCTAGCAGAACGCTGGCTGCAAGCACAAGAGCGTACTTTCACCGTGGCGGAAACGGGGTTTGGAACCGGTCTTAACTTTTTAACCCTGTGGCAAGCCTTTGATGCCTTTGAACAACAGCACCCTAATAGCGAGTTTAAGCATCTTCACTATGTCAGCTTCGAAAAATATCCATTACTGGCTGACGATCTTGCCGCTGCTCACGCACGCTGGCCCGAATTAAAAAATTTCAGTGAACAACTGTGCGCTGTTTGGCCAGCCGCACTTCCAGGTTGTCACCGCGTATTTTTAGCCAATGGGCGGATCACGCTCGATTTATGGTTTGGCGACGTCAATGAGCTTATCCATGCGTTGCCATACAGCCTCAACGAACAGATTGATGCTTGGTTTTTAGACGGTTTTGCTCCATCAAAAAACCCGGATATGTGGACACCTGAGCTGTTTGACACCATGGTCAAACTGGCAAAAAAAGACAGCACGTTTGCCACGTTTACCGCCGCAGGCTTTGTGCGCCGCGGTTTACAGGAGGCCGGCTTTGATGTGCAACGCGTTAAAGGCTTTGGTCAAAAACGTGAAATGCTGACGGGGCACCGCGCAGAGAGAGAATCTCCCTCTTCGCCAGCGCCGTGGTTTGATCGCCCCAAGGCGCAAAACCCCCAAGATATTGCCCTCGTTGGTGGAGGCATCGCCTCCGCGCTAACGGCCTTAGCACTGCTTAAGCGTGGCAGCTCTGTCACGCTATACTGCGCCGATCCCAAGCCTGCGCTTGGCGCATCAGGCAATCGGCAAGGTGCCCTCTATCCGCTGCTTAACGGCCGTAACAGTGCGTTAGAGCGCTTTTTTATTAGCGCCTTCGCCTTTGCGCGTCGCCAATATGATGAATTACTCAACCTTGGTCTCACGTTTGATCACCAATGGTGTGGCGTTAGCCAACTGGGCTGGGATGAAAAAAGCAGCGATAAAATCACGCAGATATTAACCACTGACTGGCCGCAGTGGTTGGCCGAAAAAGGCGATGCGGCCACGCTAACACAGCTTGCAGGATTGGATATTCCTCATGATGGCGTGACCTACGGTGCCGGTGGCTGGCTTTGTCCTTCACAGCTTACTCAAGCCGTGATTGATTTGGCCCAGTCACGGGGATTAGTCATCCACTTTAACGACGAACTCACGGATCTGGCACACAATGAGCATCGCTGGCAACTGGCTTTCCGCAATGGCGAAATCAAACAGCACGGCTGTGTGGTTTTGGCTAATGGGCATCGTTTAAATCATTTTACGCAAACCGAGGCGCTGCCGCTTTCGGCGGTGCGCGGTCAGGTCAGTCATATTCCGACCAATGCGGTTTTAGACCAGCTCAAGCAGGTTTTGTGTTACGACGGCTATCTAACACCGGTTAATCCCGCTAATCAGCATCACTGCATTGGTGCCAGCTATCAACGCAATAAAACCGATCTGAATTTCTCCGAAGTCGATCAACAAGAAAATCGCGAGCGCTTATTGAAATGCCTTCCTCAGGTTGAATGGCCGAAACAAGTCGATATCAGCGACAATGAAGCACGCGTTGGCGTGCGCTGCGCCATTCGCGATCACATGCCGATGGTGGGTGCTGTTCCGAACTACACCGCAACGCTTGCGCACTATCAGGATCTAATGGCGCAAAAATCCACGCCTGAATCCGTTGTCTCAGCGCCGGTTTATCCCGATTTATTTATGATTGGTGGACTAGGCTCACGTGGCTTATGCAGCGCTCCGCTATGTGCTGAAGTACTTGCTGCGCAAATTTATGGCGAAGCGATACCGCTCGAGCAAGACGTATTGGACGCATTGAATCCGAACAGAATGTGGGTACGGAAATTATTGAAGGGAAAAGCGGTTTAATTAAGATATGTGTCGGTAATTGCCCCCCCAACCTCCCCCTTTGTTCAGACCGGAGACATGGTGAACACTTGTTCGGAGACATGGTA
>NZ_JAVXIQ010000037.1:0-26901 GCF_036648275.1 Hafnia sp.
TGGTAGTGTGGGGTCTCCCCATGCGAGAGTAGGGAACTGCCAGGCTTTAAATAAAACGAATAGGCCATCCGAAAGGATGGCCTTTTTGTTTTGTTTGAATGTTTTCGGTAAGCGTCTCGCTAGCGTTGGCCCGAAGGGCGATTCTAAGGATGAGACGAGTATTGTAGGGAATGGTCAAATGTTATCGAAAGAACCTCAGTCGAAATACTGGGGTTTTTTGCTATGGGGAATTTGAACGCAAATACATGGAATGTATTTTGTAACGCAGAAATCTATCTATTATCTTCATTGTCATGCCAGCTCCTAGAGTAATTAGATACTAAGTCTCTTATATATTAATAACGATAAGATAGAACCTTTAATGTCGCTAAGATTATTATCTGGCTGTCTAAATAATTAGGGAAAGGTATTTACCATAGGAGAAGTCAGACTATTTTAGATATAAAAAAACCTCCTAGAAGGAGGTTCTTATCTTATTAAAGAATTCGGCTTATTAGTCTATCAATACGAATTCTGCGTAGTCTTCTTATCAGCTTACGGACTTTCAGAGGATATTGCTGAATAGTTTCGAGCTCAAGATAGCTACGCACAACGTGGGTATTAGTACGGATGCATTCCAACTCTTTCTGACGTTGCTCATGCAGTTGATGCTTAGGATCGTGGATAAGTATTGCGTTCTCAAGATCGAGACGCCAAGCGCGCGGATTCAGGTTATTCCCCGTAATCAACTGCCATTGGTCATCAATCCACATGCCTTTTAAATGGTAGGTATTGTCTTCATCTTTCCATAGACGAACGGTCAGTTGACCATTGTCGACGAAGCGCTGTAAGCGGCTCATGAAACGGCGAAGATTTATTTCATAAAGATAGGGTAATGCGCCGATAATCTTGAACGGTTCATCTTCTGGAATATAGAAGTCATTTGCCTTCTTATCACCGACAATAATTTCAACCTGTTTCCCTTGGCGTAATAAATAAATAATATTACGCACCAACAATGCAGGCATGTTGAAATAAGGTGTGCACAGTGTGACTTTTTCTTCAGTGCTGCACATTAAGTGATGAATCGTTTTATTCAGAACGCTATGTTTACCTAGTCCTGCTAATGGCGTCACTGCCAATTCATCGTTGCCAGCGATTGCCGCAACATCATAACCACAGCTGCGTAAACCGTGGCGGAACTGGCGTGTTTCATTACGGATTTCAGGACTTTTAGGACGATCGTCACGATCGAGTCGTTGAACCGCTGGATCGGTCAAAAGCTTATTCTGAATATAAGCTGACATGGTATCAGCTAAGCGGCTGTTTTGGATGAAGTGATAGCGGTCATAACGATACTTATCGTGGCGATGTAGATATACATCGTTCAGACTTGCGCCGCTGTAAATCACTCGGTCATCAACAATGAACCCTTTAAGGTGCAAAACACCCAGTGCTTCACGGGTATTAACCGGAACGCCGTAGACAGGAACGGATACACCAGGATGCTGATCGGCCATAGCGCAGTACCAATCGGCGTTTGTATTTGTCGCCGCGGCGCCAATTCGTCCACGTTGTGCACGATGCCAATCGACGAGAACGTAGATTTCTAAATCTGGATGCTGCTGCTTTGCGCTATACAAGGCATTGAGGACATCGCGTCCGCCGTCATCGTTTTCCAGATACAGCGCCGTGATGTAGATACGGCGAGAGGCGTTAGAAATCGCGTCAATTAACGCCAGGCGAAAATCCTCTGGCGTAAACAGCGTCTGAACATCCTCAACTGTCTGGGGAAGTTTTGGCAGTTGTGCAAGGTGTTGTTGATGTTTCGTTCGTTTAAATTTAGACAACATCACAGTGCGCTTCTTCTCTCATCATTGTGTAGCAAAACGCTACATACAGTTATATTAGCCTATGGAATCGGGCGATAATAACACTACTTTCCATCTATTGCGTATGTTTTGCCTCGATTTGTCGCCATCCTCTCAGCAAAATTGCGTTTAAACCGGCAATGAATTGTTCAACGGCAAGCATAAATTGACGATGCCGTCTTCAATTTGAATATCGACCTTAAACCCCAGTTTTTTAGCGAGTCCAATCATTCCCTGATTGTTTGGCATCGTAATGCCAACCAGTCTTTCAAGCCCATGCTGAGTTGAATAAGCGATCAACTTACCCAACAGCGTCTTTCCAAGTCCTAAACCGTTACTGTCCGAGCGAACCAATACGGCAAATTCGGCTTCGAGATTGTCTGGATCGGATAACGCACGCGTTACCCCTATGATTGCATGTTTGCCTTGTTCCTGAATAACGGCCACGAAAGCCATTTCGCGGTCGTAATCGATTTGAGTCATCTTAGCGAGGTCTTCATGCGTAAATTCATTGATCTCGCTGAAGTAACGATAGTACAAATCCTCTTTGGTCACTTTCTGAATGAACTGCTGTAGTAAGGGTTCATCTTCAGGGAGGATGGGGCGCAGCAAGCAAGTCGCTCCGTTTTGCAATGTCACTTGTTCTTCAAGGTGCTGAGGATAAGGGCGTATGGCGAGCCTATTTTCAGCTAAACCGGAAAACGGGGTGAGCTGGAGTGACACGTCCAACAGCGTGAAATCTTCAGCAGAGGCCAGAACCGGGTGGATATCCAGCCGACTTATCTCTGGGCAGTCGACAATAAGATCGGAAACCTGCACTAGCAATTGGCTAAGCCCGTCAATATTAAGTGGCTGCAAAGGACTTCGGCTACGAATTTTACCGCCTTTGATCGCCTGCATAATCAGATATCGCGCTAAGGTCATATTCAGCGGTGGCAAGGCAACGGCAGCATCGTGGTCTGGGTTCCAAGCCCCTCCGCCTTCACCCAGCATAATTAATGGCCCAAATACGGGGTCTTGTTCGACTAACACTCGTAACTCTTGAGCACCCGCTCGGTTGGCCATGCTTTGAACTAATAGGCCGTGAATGCGCGCCTGAGGAAATGAATGCTTCACGCGATCAATAATGGCATTGGCAGCTTGTTCAACCTCGGTTGCATTACGCAGATAGAGCATGACCCCCTGCACATCCGATTTATGCGGGATATCCGGTGAACGGAGCTTTAATGCAACCGGATAGCCAACCTGTTCTGCGATATGCACGGCCTCGGTGCTGTCGTTGGCAATCCATGTTGGCAACGTTTGTAAGCCATAGCTGGATAAAATCGATCTTACTTCGTGCGTATCAAGGTGGTAGATCTCTTCTTTAAGCGCTTGCTGAATAAGGTCGTGAGCCTGAGTGGTATTCGCGATGAGGTCAGCTGGTAACGCCGGTGTTTCCATCAGTTGGCGCTGGTTACGTCGATATTCAACCATATGCATAAAGGCCGTAATTGCACCTTCAGGCGTTCTATAAGTCGGAATACCCGCTTCGCTAAATAACCTGCGCGCTTCTTGCGATGAATATTCGCCGCTCCAGTTAGTAAGCACCGAAATACGTTTGCCCCGTGGATGCTGTTTTAGCGTTTGAATAACCATTTCGGCTGTTGTGGTTGCTGGTGCTGCTGCGCTCGGTGCATGGATAATCAGCACCGCATCATAACTGTGGCTATCAAGTAAAATGTTGATGGCTGATTGATAGCGGGCTGGCGTCGCATCATCGCGAAGATCGATAGGGTTCTGTAGGTACACATCATCCGGCATTTTACTGCGCAACGCGGTGAGGGCGTCTTCATCTAGCGTGGCGAGCTTTCCATTACGCCGCAGCAGCTCATCCACCGACATGGCAGCAGGTGCCGCACCATTGCTGATGATCAGGATTTTCTCTCCTCGCAATGGATGCATATGGCTGAGCGTTTCTACCGCAGAGAAAAGCTCATGCGTATCTTGCACGCGTAACAGGCCTGCGCGTTGGATCGCGGCATCATAGGCTACATCTAGCCCTTGTACGCTGTTGAGCAGTTGCTGAGCCCGCGGGCTGCGGCCACTCTTGATGACCAGTATGGGTTTGTTTCTTGATGCGCTGCGTGCGGCTGACAGAAAGCGTCGGGCGTCATGCAGATGTTCTAGGTAGATCAGGATTGCGCTGGTCTTGCTGTCTCGAGCGAGAAAATCTAAAAGATCATCCACGTCAATATCAAGGCTGTCACCTAAGGCGATAAAGAGAGAAAAGCCTATTTCTCGTTGTTGAGCCCAATCTAAAATCGTGTTTGAAACGGCTGCCGATTGAGAAATAAAGGCCAGCTTGCCGGGAAGAATCGGCACTGGTGAAAAGCTGGCGTTTATTTTTTGCCATGGGGCCAAAAGGCCCAAGCTGTTTGGCCCCAATAAACGCACATTATGCCGTTGGGCACAGGCTTTTAACTCGGCAGATTGGGCATTTGGCGATGAGAGCACAATGGCCGCTCGGCAGCCTTTATCACCTAATGCGGCGATTATTTCTAGGTTGCGCTGGGCGTTGACGCACAGGATTGCCAGATCTGGGGCAAAGGGTAGGGATTCGATGTCAGCGTAGGCCAGTACGCCGCATACGGCCTGATAACGAGGAGTTACGGGCATAATGGGCCCAGAAAATCCTCCTTTAAGCAGGTTCTGCATCATTAAGTGGCCGTTACGCCCTACTTTATTTGATGCACCGATCACGGCGATAGACTTCGGACGTAACAACGATTCCAGACTGCGCTGACTCATAGCTAAAACTCCTTGCCGAAGCAGATAGCCTGAGTCTAATGCCTCTAGATATTTTCTGCAGCGACCTCTTCACGGTGATGAGGCTTACCTAGCAAATATTGACGGCGAAAATAGCTAAAGTGTTGTTGTAGCCCCTGAGCGGCTTCGTGATCGCCTGCGATATCTAATAGTGCAGCAGCGACTTCAGCGGTGCAGTGCTGCTCGTCACGGGCTGATTCTCGCAGCGTATAGTCACTCTCAAGCTTAGTTTCTAAAGAAAACACGGGAAACTTGTCGAGATAAGGGCTCTTGCGGAACATCTTTGTCGCTTCACGCCAGGTGCCGTCGAGCATGATGAATAACGGTGGCTTAGCCAAACTATCCTGCGGTAAGACTGATACAGCACGTTCAGGCGCATAAGATCCAGGGAAGACCACATAAGGTTGATAGTTAGGATCGTTTAATAGCGCCAGTAGTTCTGGATCAACTTCGGTTCTGGCCCATTGAAAAGCCGCTGTTTCAGGCAATATATCGGCAATCAAACGCCCCGTATTGCTAGGCTTCATTGGCTCGGTATCATACATCATCAGACAAAAGCGACTTTTAGCCGATTGGGTAGAAATGGTATCGCACAGGCAGCGAGTTTCAGGGAGTAAGCAACGCTGGCAGCGCGTTACGCGTCCTCCGCGAGTGAGGAAGGGTTTGGTCGCTTTAGCAAGACGTAGCTCGCGCAGGCGCAATACGGCGTTAGGGGACATCGACTTCTCTGATGAGGCAAAAGCGCTATTTTAAACAAGCAGACGGATAGGGTACAGCGGCGAAAGAGAAAAAAGAAAAGCCCAGCGTCGTGCTGGGCTTAGAATCGGGATTATGCTTTAGCAGCAAGCTGCTCATTCAGCCAACTATCGAAAGGCGCTTTTGGCATTGCACCACTTAACATGTCTACCAGTTGACCATTTTGGTACAGCATAATGGTTGGAATGCTGCGAATGCGGAAACGTGCGCTAAGTTCCGGTTCTGCTTCGGTATTGACCTTCACACAGCGGATCTGCCCTGCGCGTTCTTCTGCGACGTCTTCAAAAACCGGAGCAAAGCCCTGACACGGTCCGCACCATGGCGCCCAGAAATCAATGAGCACCGGTTGATCGTCTTGCAGAATTTTATCCAGCGTGGCTGAAGTCGCATTAATGACCTCGCCGTCGAACAACTCATGACCGCAGCGACCGCATTTAGCCTGATCCTCAATGCGCTCTTCCGGTAAACGATTGGTAGTTTGGCAGGATGGACAAACGGTATTCATGGGCAACCTCGGTATTGGGATAAAGAATCCGCGCTTTTCTACTGTAAAAGCAACGTTAATGTTTAAATTATGTTAAGCATTATCGTGTATAGGGATATTAATCACAATCAGGTTTCTTCAATGGTTATAATAGATATCAGCTTTTGTCGAAGCTTATATACCCATCATACTTCAAGCAGCATATGCGCTGGCTGAGCTTAATTACCCGAATCACTTACCTGTGTAAGCTTATCGGGATACTTTCTCTTATCGCCTTCCAGCAGCTCGAATTATTTTGGGTATAGCTTAGTGGTCACACATCAGGTAATCTTCGCGCCCTGCGCGTTGGTGGAGATAGCAATGAACGATTCTTTTAATGGCAAAAATGGCAAGGTCAAAGTGATGTACGTCCGCAGCGAGGACGACAACAAAGACCGTGACCAAAAATCACGTCCGGAAGGTAAAGGGCGTCAAGGTGAACGAGGTGGTCGTCAGGGCCGTAGTGCTCAGGATGGAGACCGTCGCAACGATCGCCGTGGTGGCCAAGGCCGTAGCCAGGAAAACGATCGCTCTCGCCGTCCTGCTGGTGCGAACCGCAGTGAAGGCCGTAGCGAAGGGCGTAATGAAGGCCCTTATGATCGTTCGCCTTGGAAAACGGTATCTCGTGCTCCAAATGAAGAAGATAAGCCCGATCATGGAGGTATCGCCGGTAAGAGCTTTATCGATCCTGAGCAGCTGCGTCGTCAGCGTGCTGAAGAAACCCGTGTTTACGGTGAGAATGCCTGTCAGGCGCTGTTTGCCAGCCGTCCTGATGCCATTGTCCGTGCATGGTTTGTTCAGTCTGTAACGCCACGCTTCCGTGAAGCGCTGCGCTGGATGGCGGCAAACCGTAAAGCCTATCATGTCGTTGATGATGAAGAGCTGACGAAAGCTTCAGGCACCGAACATCACGGCGGCGTTTGCTTCCTGATTAAAAAGCGTAATGGCCTCGATGCTGCTACTTATCTGAAAACAGCCGCAGACACCGATTGTGTACTGGCGCTGGAAGATGTGGGTAACCCGCATAACCTCGGCGGCATCATGCGTACCTGTGCGCACTTTGGCGTGAAAGGTTTGATGGTGCAAGATGCTTCTATGCTGGAGTCCGGTGCCGCAGTGCGTACCGCTGAAGGCGGCGCTGAGCACATTCAGGCGATTGATGCGGATGGTTTTGACGGTGCGCTGGATGAGTTCCGCCGCGCAGGTTACACCATCGTGACAACGTCCAGCCATAAAGGTACGACGCCGCTGACCAAGGCTTCATTGCCGAAGAAAATGGTGCTGGTACTGGGTCAGGAACGCGATGGTCTGTCTGAAACCGTGATGCAGAAAGGTGATTTAAGCCTGTCTATCGGCGGTACGGGTCAGGTCGAAAGTCTGAACGTTTCCGTTGCTACCGGTATTTTACTGGCAGAATGGTGGCGTCAAAACGCGTAATGCGTTGGATGCCAGTCAGACTTCAGGCTGTATGAGAAAGCGGGGCGAGCCCCGCTTTTTTGTGCCTGCCATTTGCGAATAAATAAAATCGTTAAACGATAGATAAGCAAAAGGCCGGATTATCCGGCCTTTTTGTCTATATGCGAAAGAAAGATTACTCTTCCAGATCGCCACAGAAACGATAGCCTTCACCGTGGATGGTCGCGATGATTTCCGGGGTATCTGGCGTAGACTCAAAGTGCTTACGGATACGACGGATTGTCACGTCAACGGTGCGGTCATGTGGTTTCAGCTCACGGCCAGTCATTTTCTTCAGCAGTTCTGCACGGGACTGAATTTTGCCCGGGTTTTCGCAGAAGTGCAGCATGGCGCGGAATTCGCTGCGTGGTAGCTTGTACTGTTCGCCGTTAGGGCTCACCAGTGAGCGGCTATTGATGTCTAGCTCCCAACCGTTGAAGCGATAGCTCTCAACCAGTTTACGCTCTTCTGTGCCGCCACCGAGGTTCATTGTGCGGGACAGCAGGTTGCGAGCACGAATGGTCAGCTCACGTGGGTTAAATGGCTTGGTGATGTAATCATCGGCGCCGATTTCCAGCCCAAGGATTTTATCCACTTCATTGTCGCGGCCGGTCAGGAACATCAGCGCTACATTTGCTTGTTCACGCAGCTCGCGAGCCAACAACAGGCCATTTTTACCAGGCAGGTTGATATCCATGATAACCAGATTGATGTCGAATTCAGACAGGATCTGGTGCATTTCTGCGCCATCATTGGCTTCATGAACGATATAACCTTCCGCCTCAAAAATACTTTTAAGTGTGTTTCGAGTGACGAGTTCGTCCTCGACGATAAGAATGTGCGGGGTCTGCATGTGTTTGCTACCTAAAATTGCCAACAAAATAGAAATAGGGAAGTACAGTAGTCTTGATTCCTAAAACATCAAATCGAGAGTGTGGCTGTTTCGATGATGTAACAACATAGAGATTCAACAGACTAAAGTACGTAAACTCGTTCTTGATGCACTTTCCATCAACGTCAACAACATCGCTAGGTTGGTCAGGGGATGTTACTCCCTACAGCCCCGGTGGTGCCAAAAGCGGCGCACATCCTAACCCTATTAACAGCAATATAACAGCACACACCGCAATTGCCATCCAACAAAACTACGCTTTGTTGACATATATCAAATCCAATTGTAGCACGTTAACAGATTTGTGAAAAACACTTACAAGTATGTGAGCTGGATAATGAAGTTAAGTGAGTTTGTTCCTGATTAAGCTCGGGAAAATCTCATATCTGAGCCGAACTTTATTCTATATTTATGTAAAATTTAATTAATTGATTATAAGAATGAATTTATTGAATTAGTGCTAAATAGCTTAGTCTTTGAATGTTTTTTAACTAAAATGCCTTTTTCCTTTTTTATCTAATAGAAAAGTCCGTACTTTTGTTAAATAAATGTAACTTTACAGCTAATGGAAAAACCCTTGCGAGCAGGATAAAGTGTGCACCTGTTTATTATTAATTGTTAAAAATCGGGCATTTCTATGCAAATTCATATCGTACTGGTTGCTCCAGCCAGACCTGAAAATATTGGCGCTGCGGCAAGAGCGATGAAAACCATGGGATTTTCATCACTAAGAATTGTTGATAGCCAAGCATACCTAGAGCCCGCCGCTCGCTGGGTTGCTCACGGTTCCGCTGATATTCTGGATAATGCCCAGCATTTCGACACGCTAGAAGCCGCATTGGCTGATGTGGATTTCACCGTTGCCACTACGGCAAGAAGTCGTGCCAGATTTCACTACTACTGTTCGCCATCCGAGCTTACGAATATTTTGCATGAAAAGCAGAGTTGGACATCCAACTGTGCGTTGGTCTTTGGGCGTGAAGAGTCTGGACTATCAAATGAAGAATTAGCCTTGGCGGACATTCTGACCGGTGTGCCAATGGTGGCCGATTATCCTTCGCTCAACTTGGGGCAGGCCGTAATGGTTTTCTGCTATCAGCTATCGTCATTAGTTCAGAACAGCGTGGAGCCAGAAGCTCTGGCTGAAGAGAATCAGCTGGTGGCACTGCGTCAGCGTGTGCACCGCTTGCTAGGAACGCTCGATGTTGCCGATGATCAAAAACTTACCGACTGGCTCGATCAGCGCCTTGGATTGCTCGCTAAGCGTGATACTTCTATGCTCCACACCTTGCTTCATGACATCGAAAAAATGCTGAAAAAATAGCCTGTCGAAGAAAAAAACTGAAAACGACGATTACTCGGCAAAGGTGGATAAATTTCTCTTAGATAACGTGCACGAAAAGTGTGACTCAGCGCACTTTTGCTGATGTGCTATTTTTCTATAGGTTTTTATGCTGTCGAGGTTATCGAAATGTTGCCGGTTAAAAACAGAATTTCGTTGACTTAGTTTTGCCTTTGCTTTAACCAATATAGGGCAGACACAAGAATTTATTGGACAGACAGAGATGCGTATTAGTTTTCATAACTACAGCCTGAACACCACAACAATTATTACCACCACCGATACGACATGTAACGGGGCGGGCTGACGCGTACAGAAAAAGAGAAAGAAAAAAGCCCGCACCTAAACAGTGCGGGCTTTTTTTTAAGCCTAATTCGGGAGAGTGTGACAAATGCGAGTGCTGAAATTTGGTGGTACCTCAGTGGCGAATGCAGATAGGTTTCTGCGCGTTGCTGACATATTAGAAAATAATGCCCAACAGGGGCAGGTTGCGACCGTGCTGTCTGCGCCGGCAAAAATCACCAACCATCTGGTCGCGATGGTTGAGAAAACCATTGCAGGGCAAGAGATACTGCCAAATATCAGCGACGCTGAGGCTATCTTTACCGATTTGCTGGCGGGTTTGCAGCAGGCCCAATCTGGTTTTGACGCGGGGCGTCTGAAGCAGGTGGTTGACGCTGAGTTTGCTCAAATCAAACAGGTACTTCATGGCATCTCTTTGTTAGGGCAATGCCCCGACAGCGTGAATGCGGCAATGATTTGTCGCGGTGAAAAGCTCTCGATTGCCATTATGGCTGAGTTGCTCAAAGCGCGTGGCTATGGCGTAACCGTCATTAATCCGGTTGAAAAACTCTTGGCTCATGGCGGTTATCTTGAATCAACCGTTGATATTGCGGAGTCGACTCGTCGTATCGCCGCTGACCCGATTCCAGCCGATCATATGGTACTGATGGCGGGTTTCACCGCGGGTAACGACAAAGGCGAGCTGGTGGTGTTAGGCCGCAATGGTTCTGATTACTCTGCTGCTGTACTGGCCGCCTGCTTACGTGCGGATTGTTGTGAAATCTGGACTGACGTGGATGGCGTTTATACCTGCGACCCACGCACTGTGCCCGATGCCAGATTGCTTAAGTCGATGTCGTATCAGGAAGCCATGGAGCTTTCGTATTTTGGGGCCAAAGTTCTTCACCCTCGCACCATCTCTCCTATCGCCCAGTTCCAAATTCCCTGCCTAATCAAAAATACCGCCAACCCTCAAGCGCCGGGAACGCTTATCGGACGTGAAAGTGGTTCTGACGGCCTGCCAGTGAAAGGAATCACTAACCTGAACAATATGGCGATGATTAACGTTTCAGGCCCAGGGATGAAAGGCATGGTCGGCATGGCGGCGCGCGTCTTTGCCGTTATGTCTCGCAGCGGTATTTCGGTGGTACTGATCACGCAGTCCTCTTCGGAATACAGCATCAGTTTCTGTATCCCGCAGGGCGAGCTAGATCGCGCACAGCGGGCGTTGAATGAAGAGTTCTATCTGGAGCTAAAAGACGGTCTGTTAGAAGCGTTGGATGTGACCGAGCACTTAGCGATTATCTCCGTTGTCGGCGATGGTATGCGCACTATGCGCGGTATCTCAGCAAAATTCTTCTCGGCTTTGGCGCGCGCGAATATCAATATTATTGCGATTGCTCAGGGCTCTTCCGAACGCTCGATTTCCGTTGTTGTCAGCAATGATTCAGCCACTACCGCCGTGCGCGTTAGCCATCAGATGTTGTTCAATACCGATCAGGTTATCGAAGTCTTTGTGATTGGCTCTGGCGGCGTGGGTGGGGCTCTGTTAGAGCAGATCCACCGCCAACAGTCATGGCTGAAGAACAAACATATCGATTTACGCGTTTGCGGCATTGCGAATTCCCGCGCGCTATTAACCAATGTGCACGGTATCGATCTTGCCCGCTGGCAGGATGAACTGGCCGATGCCAAAGAGCCGTTTAATCTTGGCCGCCTGATTCGTTTAGTGAACGAATACCATCTGCTAAATCCGGTAATTGTGGATTGCACGTCGAGTCAGGCCGTTGCCGATCAGTACGCTGATTTCCTCAGCAACGGTTTCCACGTCGTGACGCCAAACAAAAAGGCCAACACCGGTTCAATGAACTACTACCATCAACTGCGCCAGGCTGCCGCAGGGTCACGCCGTAAATTCCTCTACGACACCAACGTAGGTGCGGGGCTGCCGGTTATCGAAAACTTGCAGAATCTGCTGAGCGCGGGTGATGAACTGGTTCAGTTCTCTGGGATTTTATCGGGCTCTCTGTCGTTTATTTTTGGCAAGCTTGAAGAAGGAATGTCGTTATCCGCCGCAACGCTGGAAGCGAAAAAACTGGGCTATACCGAGCCCGATCCACGCGACGATCTGTCGGGTATGGATGTGGCGCGTAAGCTTCTGATTTTGGCGCGCGAGGCGGGCCATGTTATGGAGTTGGATGATATCGACGTGGAGTCGGTGCTGCCTGCTGATTTCGACGCCAGTGGAGATACCGCATCATTCTTGGCGCGTTTACCTCAGTTGGACGACCTGTTTGCGGCACGTGTGGCTAAAGCACGTGAGAATAGCGCGGTATTGCGCTACGTTGGACAAATTGTCGACGGTCGCTGTCAGGTCAAGATTGTTGAAGCCGACGGTAACGATCCGCTTTATAAAGTGAAGAATGGTGAGAACGCGTTGGCGTTTTACAGCCGTTATTACCAGCCAATTCCGTTAGTTCTGCGCGGCTATGGTGCAGGTAACGACGTCACCGCAGCCGGTGTGTTTGCTGATTTACTTCGTACCTTGTCATGGAAGTTGGGAGTTTAATATGGTTAAGGTTTATGCACCGGCCTCAATTGGAAATGTGAGCGTGGGGTTTGACGTGCTGGGTGCTGCTGTTTCGCCGGTCGATGGCCAGTTTCTTGGCGACTGCGTGAGCGTTGAAGCCGCTGATGCTTTTAGCCTAACGTCTAAAGGCAGCTTTGTGAGCAAGCTTCCGAGCGATCCGAAAGAAAACATTGTCTATCAATGCTGGGAGCGTTTTTGCCAAGAGATCGGACAAGAGTTATCGGTCGCTATGGTGCTGGAAAAGAATATGCCGATTGGTTCAGGGCTCGGTTCTAGCGCCTGTTCGGTAGTCGCGGCGCTGATGGCATTGAATGAGTTTGCTCAGCAGCCACTCGACCAAACCCAACTATTGGCGCTGATGGGCGAAATGGAAGGGCGCATTTCAGGCAGCGTGCATTATGACAACGTGGCCCCATGCTATCTCGGTGGCCTACAGCTGATTTTGGAAGAGAACGGTATTATTAGCCAAACTGTTCCCTGCTTTGATGATTGGTTCTGGGTTATGGCTTATCCGGGTATTAAAGTCTCGACCGCCGAAGCGCGAGCTATTTTACCGGCACAGTACCGTCGTCAGGACTGCATTAGCCATGGGCGCTATCTGGCTGGGTTTATACATGCATGCCACACCCGCCAGCCAATTTTAGCGGCTAAGTTAATGCATGATGTCATTGCAGAGCCTTACCGTACTCGCCTCTTACCTGGATTTGCTCAGGCCCGTCAGGCCGCTCACGATATTGGGGCTTTGGCCTGTGGAATTTCAGGCTCAGGTCCAACGCTATTTGCTATCTGCGATCGCCAAGATACCGCACAGCGCATGGCGCAATGGCTGCAAGAAAACTATCTGCAAAACGACGAAGGTTTTGTTCACATTTGCCGTCTGGACAATGCAGGCGCACGACGACTGGGATAACGCATGAAACTTTATAATCTGAAAGATCATAACGAGCAGGTCAGCTTTGCGCAGGCAATTAAACAGGGGCTGGGCAAAAATCAGGGACTATTTTTTCCTTTAGAGCTTCCAGAATTTGAGCTTACTGAAATTGATAGCTTACTGAAGCAGGATTTTGTGACCCGCAGCGCGAATATCTTATCCGCCTATTTGGCGGACGAATTTGCTCCAGAGGTTATCTATGATCGCGTGAAAGCGGCTTTTGCGTTTCCCGCGCCGGTTGCACAGGTGGAACCGGATATCGCCGCGCTTGAGCTGTTTCACGGGCCAACGTTAGCGTTTAAGGATTTCGGCGGGCGCTTCATGGCGCAGATGCTACAGGAAGTGGCGGGCAATGAGCCTGTCACTATTCTAACCGCCACCTCCGGTGACACCGGCGCAGCGGTAGCTCACGCATTTTACGGCTTAGAGAACGTGCGCGTTGTCATTCTCTACCCTCAGGGGAAAATCAGCCCGTTACAGGAAAAACTGTTCTGTACGTTGGGCGGAAACATCCAGACGATTGCTATCGACGGCGATTTTGATGATTGTCAGGCCTTGGTGAAACAAGCCTTTGATGATGAAGAGCTTAAAAATGCGGTTGGATTGAACTCCGCTAACTCGATTAATATCAGCCGTTTGCTGGCTCAGATTTGCTACTACTTCGAAGCCGTAGCGCAACTGCCTCAAGAAGCACGCAATCAGCTGGTGGTCTCTGTACCTAGCGGCAACTTTGGTGATTTAACCGCAGGTTTATTGGCGAAATCGCTGGGCTTACCGATTAAGCGTTTTATTGCGGCGACCAACGCCAACGACACCGTGCCACGGTTCCTTGCCACTGGTGAATGGCAGCCGCATAATACCGTGGCGACGCTATCGAATGCCATGGACGTCAGCCGACCAAATAACTGGCCGCGTGTTGAAGAGTTATTCCGCCGTAAGATATGGCAGCTCAAAGAGCTGGCTTATGGGCATGTCTCGGATGATGTGACGCGTCAAACGGTACGCGAAATGGCGCAGCTTGGTTATATCTCTGAGCCTCATGCGGCAATTGCCTATCGTGTTTTACGTGACACCTTGCAGCCGGGAGAATTCGGTCTGTTCTTAGGTACTGCGCATCCGGCGAAGTTTAAAGAAGTCGTCGATGAGATCTTAGCCAGCGATCTGCCTCTACCAGCAGAACTGGCAGAACGCGCCAATTTGCCTCTGCTCTCGCATCAAATGGCGGCGGATTTCGTTCCGCTTCGCGCCTTTATGATGCAGTGGGCAAAGTAACCAATTGAAAATAAGTGATAAAAAAACCGGCGATAAGCCGGTTTTCTTTTTTACGCTTCGTGACGTTTAAAAATCAGTTCGCTGCCTGATTTATATGGCTTCTCTTCTTCGAAGAAATACCCTTCTAAATTGAAATCTTTCAGTTGCTCAGGTTTGGTTAACTGATTCTGAATGATAAAGCGGCTCATCAGGCCACGCGCCTTTTTGGCGTAGAAACTGATGACTTTAAACTTGCCGCCTTTTTCATCTAAAAATACAGGCTTAATCAACTGCCCGTCTAACTTGGCAGGTTTTACAGCTTTAAAGTATTCATCAGACGCAAGGTTAATCAGCACGTTATCGCCTTGCGCTTTCAACTGCTGATTTAATTTCTCGGTGATCAAATCGCCCCAGAAACTATACAAATCATTGCCTTTGCCGTTATGCAGTTTAATGCCCATCTCCAGACGATACGGCATCATCAGGTCGAGTGGTCGAAGCAAACCGTACAGACCAGAAAGCATGCGCAAATGCTGCTGAGCAAAGTCGAAATCTTGCTCGCTAAAATCTTCGGCTTGCAGCCCTGTGTAAACGTCACCTTTAAAGGCCAAAATAGCCTGACGTGCATTTTCAGGCGTGAAATTCGGCTGCCATTCGGCAAAGCGTGCGGCGTTCAACCCTGCTAGCTTATCGCTGATTTTCATTAGGCTGCCAATCTGTGCCGGTGTTAATTCACGGCAATATTCCATGAGCTCAGCAGAGCGATCGAGCAGTTCAGGTTGAGTAAAGCGCGTTGTTGCCAGTGAGCTTTCATAATCCAGCGTTTTGGCAGGTGAAATAATAATCAGCATGGATTGATCCTGTTATGAGAGTTGTCTACTAATGTAACAAATTTAATCTCAAGAGGGGATTAATCAGTGTGATAGGGGCATCGTATTACATCGACGCCCCCTAATTTTTCGGGGAACTACTTTTTGAACTACTCAGATTTCGGTTTATCCCAAATGCCTGGTTCAACCTGCTGCTGAATTTCAGGGTACTGGCTGATATCAAAGGTTGGCAAGCGCCCGATGCTTCGCTGGTGGTTATAATCTTTGGCCAATTTCAGCGCTACACCGGAGAGCAGTAAAATTGCGATCAGGTTAGTAATGGCCATCATTGCCATGGAAAGATCGGCCATTTTCCATACCAGCGGCAATTCGGCGAGCGTACCAAACATCACCATGCCCAATGTACAACAGCGGAACAGCATGAGGCCGGCGGGATGGTTGTGCTCTAGGAAAACCAGATTGCTCTCAGCATATGAATAGTTGGCGATAATCGAGGTAAAACCAAAGAAAAAGATGGCGGTAGCAATAAAGATAGAACCCCATCCGCCCACCGAGGACGCCAGCGCTCGCTGGGTGAGCTCAATCCCGCTAATCGTACCCGGCGCGTGGTCTAATGCGCCAGATGAAAGAATAATGGCCGCAGTGGCGCTGCAGATAACCAGCGTATCGACAAAAACACCAAACATCTGCACGTAGCCTTGTGATGCCGGATGCGGCGGATATGGCGTGGCAGATGCCGCAGCATTAGGTGCTGACCCCATACCGGCTTCGTTTGAAAATAGGCCGCGCTGAATGCCTTGCGTCATGGCCTGCGCGATACCGTACCCGACTGCGCCAGCGGCGGCTTCCTGCAAACCGAAAGCGCTTTTGAATATCAACAAAAGGACTTCGGGCATGCGGCTCAGGTTATGTCCCACCACCCAGAATGCCAGCGCCAAATAGGCGATAGCCATAAATGGCACGATCAGTTCTGCCGTTTTGGCAATTGAACGTAATCCGCCAAAGATGATAGCGCCGCTGAGCAAAACCAAAGCGATACCGGCATAGAGTGGCTTAATGCCAAAGGCGACGGCAGTTGCTTGAGCAATCGAGTTAGACTGTACGGCGTTAAATACCAAACCAAATGCGATGATTAAGAAGATCGAAAATAGAACACCCATCCACCGCATACCCAGCCCTTTCTCCATGTAATAGGCGGGGCCACCACGGTAATTTCCCTGATCGTCTTTGGTTTTGTATAACTGTGCCAAGGTGCTTTCGATGAAAGAGGTCGCCATGCCTATTACGGCGACCACCCACATCCAGAAAACGGCACCGGGCCCGCCTGCGGTAATCGCAATGGCGACGCCGGTTAAGTTGCCTGTGCCAACGCGGGCGGCAAGGCTGGTACATAGCGCCTGAAAAGAAGAAATGCCTGAGCTGTCGGACTTATTACTGTTTTTTAGAACTGAAAACATATGGCCGAAATGACGAAACTGAATGAATCCGGTTCGGATCGTGAAAAAGATCCCCGTGCCGATCAAAAGGTAGATCAGCACCGATCCCCATAATATGTTGTTAATAAAGCTAATTAGATCCGTCAAAACGTACTCCTAGTGTTCGATAACATCGCGTCAGTGCATAAAAGCACAACGCAAATTTCACCGCGCCGATAATATTTTTATAGTGACAACAGGGCTTTGGTGTTGCGCAACTTGCGCAAATTTTGGGTCTGAAAAAACGGCAAGAATGTAACATAAGTTTGAAAAACGATGATGATTTATTCTCATTTCCGCCCATACGTTGTTTTTACCGAAGCCGAAAACGGTTGCCTCCTGTTTCTGCGTTAGAACCGATAAAAGTGATAGGTTTTATGACGAGTTTAGTGCATTGCGCAACAGTGGATGCGTGTTATTATCAGCTACAGGCACGTCATAAACCGCCAACAGTTCATGCACAATGGCGTTATTCACTTGAGAATATCAGTGTTATAGCTCGAAAAGTGACAAGCAAAACCATTGCTGCATCAATTCTGGTTTTATGCACCAATAATGGAAACGCTAAAAATGACCGATAAACTGACATCCCTACGCCAGCTGACCACCGTTGTGGCCGACACCGGCGATATCGCCGCAATGAAGTTGTATCAACCACAAGATGCAACGACCAACCCTTCTTTGATTCTGAATGCGGCACAAATTCCTGAATACCGTAAGCTGATCGATGAAGCTATCGCTTGGGCTCGCAGCCAGAGCAACGACAAAGCTCAGCAGGTTGTGGATGCTTCAGATAAGCTGGCCGTCAATATCGGTCTGGAAATTTTGAAACTGGTCCCAGGCCGCATCTCTACCGAAGTTGATGCGCGCATGTCTTACGACACCGAAGCCAGCGTTGCTAAAGCGAAACGTCTGATCAAAATGTATAACGATGCTGGTATCAGCAACGATCGCATCCTGATCAAACTGGCTTCAACTTGGCAGGGTATCCGCGCTGCAGAGCAGCTGGAAAAAGAAGGCATCAACTGTAACCTGACGCTGCTGTTCTCCTTCGCTCAGGCGCGTGCTTGTGCTGAAGCAGGTGTATACCTGATTTCTCCGTTTGTTGGTCGTATCCTTGACTGGTACAAATCAAATACCGACAAGAAAGAATATGCGCCAAACGAAGATCCAGGCGTTGTATCCGTAACTGAAATCTACGAATACTACAAACAGCACGGCTATGAAACCGTGGTTATGGGCGCAAGCTTCCGTAACATGGGCGAGATTCTGGAACTGGCTGGCTGTGACCGTCTGACCATCGCTCCAGCGCTGCTGAAAGAGCTGTCTGAAGCTCAGGGTGACGTTGAGCGCAAGCTGAGCTACACCGGCGAAATCAAAGCGCGTCCAGCGCGCCTGACCGAATCTGAGTTCTACTGGCAGCACAATCAGGACCCAATGGCAGTTGATAAACTGTCTGACGGTATCCGTAAGTTTGCCGTAGACCAAGGCAAACTGGAAAAAATGATCGCTGACCTGCTGTAATCAAGCCGTTCAGTTTATGAAACCAGCCTTCGGGCTGGTTTTTTACATTCTGGTAACACTGAATATACCTCCCTTCATTTTCATTCTAATTAAATTGTTTTATTTCATCATCTTAAACCATTTCCTCTAATTATCCCTGCGTGTAAATGTAAAATCATTGTGTATTGTTGATCACAAAAAATAAACATTTCTGCTTTTTTTATACGCAATTTTCCAAAATGTAGATATTTTTAAATTATGGCTACGAAATGAGCATGTCTGGAAATTGCTCTGCCGATAATAATTTTCTGCAATGAGGATACTTTCTGATGAATGCGTTAACCGCCGTAAAGCAGGATATCTCTGAAGCTAAAACCAAAGGGCAAGGCTTTACCGTTCGCCCATCGGCACAGTCGCCACGCATGCTTGAACTCAATTTCGATGCTGCTACCACACAACGCTTTTTAGAGCAGGTGGCTGAATGGCCCGTACAAGCGCTGGAGTACAAATCATTCCTGCGTTTTCGCGTGGCGAAAATCCTTGATGAACTCTGCGGAAATCAGCTTCAACCACTGCTGCTCAATACCATTCTGGCGCGAACTCAAGGTGCATTACTGATTGGCGCTGAGGGTATCGATCACGTTGAGCAGGCAGATGAAATGGTCAAAATTGCTACTGCGGTCGCGCATCTTATCGGGCGTTCCAACTATGACGCCATGAGCGGCCAGTATTATGCGCGTTTTGTAGTGAAAAACGTCGACAGTTCAGATAGCTATCTGCGTCAACCTCATCGCGTATTAGAGCTGCATAACGATGGCACTTTCGTGGATGAAGTGACTGACTATGTGCTGATGATGAAAATCGACGAGCAGAATATGCAGGGCGGTAATTCCCTATTGCTGCATCTGGATGACTGGGAGTCACTCAATAAATATTTCAGTCACCCGTTGGCGCGTCGTCCCATGCGCTGGACTGCGCCGCCAAGCAAAAATGTCACCCAAGACGTTTTCCACCCGGTATTTGATGTCGATGGACAAGGGCGTCCGGTAATGCGCTATATCGATCAGTTTGTTCAGCCAAAGGATTTTGAAGAAGGTAACTGGTTGAGTGAGCTATCAGATGCGCTCGAAGGCAGCCGTAATATCGTTTCGGTTCCGGTTCCCGTCGGCAAATTCCTTTTGATTAATAATTTGTTCTGGCTGCATGGTCGAGATCGCTTTACCCCACACCCAGATTTGCGCCGCGAACTGATGCGTCAGCGCGGATATATCAGCTATTCCACCTCGCACTATCAGGCTGGGCAATAAGCTTCGGCTTCATTTTTGATTAACCGAACGTGCTCTCGTTGGATCAAGAGAGCACGCAAGAGAGTTTGAGGAAGGAATGAGCCGGATGTATGACTTTGTGATCGTTGGCGGCGGCATCATTGGGATGTCGACTGCCATGCAGTTGATCGGCGTCTATCCAGATGCCCGCATTGTATTGCTGGAAAAAGAGGGCGGCCCTGCGTGCCATCAGACCGGCCACAATAGCGGTGTGATACATGCAGGTGTTTATTACACGCCCGGTAGTTTAAAAGCCAAATTCTGTTTGGAAGGTAATCGGGCGACCAAAGCCTTTTGTGATGAAAACGGCATTCGCTATGACACCTGCGGGAAAATGCTGGTGGCAACGTCCGAGCTAGAAATGCAGCGTATGCGCGCGCTATGGGATCGTACTGAAGCCAACGGCTTAGAGCGCTACTGGCTGAGCGCGGAAGAACTGCATGAACGTGAGCCTAATATTGTCGGGTTGGGCGGTATTCTGGTTCCCTCCAGCGGGATTGTCAGCTATACCGAAGTCACAAAGGCAATGTCAGATCGTTTCCGCGCCGCCGGTGGCGAGATCGTCTATAACGCGGAAGTTACCGCGCTGCGTGAACATGCGCATGGCGTGATCGTAACGACGACGATGGGTGATTATGAAGGATCTAACCTGATCACCTGTTCAGGGCTGATGGCGGATCGTTTGGTGAAAATGCTGGGTGTCGATCCCGGCTTTATTATCTGCCCGTTCCGCGGCGAATATTTCCGTCTAGCGCCGCAGCATAATCATATTGTTAATCATCTCATTTATCCGATCCCCGATCCGGCGATGCCGTTTCTCGGCGTGCATCTGACTCGCATGATCGACGGCAGCGTAACCGTGGGACCAAACGCCGTGCTGGCATTTAAGCGCGAAGGCTACCGCAAACGCGATATTTCACTGAGCGACACGCTGGAAATATTTGGTTCTTCCGGTATTCGCAGCGTGATGCGCCAAAACCTCAAATCCGGTCTGGATGAGATGAAAAATTCTCTGTGCAAAAGCGGTTATCTCAAACGCGTGCAAAAGTATTGCCCAAGCTTGACCAAACAGGATCTTCAGCCCTATCCCGCCGGAGTTCGTGCTCAGGCCGTTTCTCCCGATGGCAAATTGATTGACGATTTTCTGTTTGTGACCACCGCTCGCAGCATTCACGTCTGCAACGCGCCTTCACCGGCGGCAACCTCAGCGATCCCGATTGGCACGCATATTGTAGGCAAAGTTCAGGCGCTACTGGCAGGGCAGACCCATAACGGCCGCATTTTAACTGCGGCAATTAACGATAAGCCGTCTTTGGCAACCGTATAAACGTCATCGAATAACAAAAGCTAATTTACTGATGAATAAGGAATTCGCTATGCAACTTAACGACTCAACGCTTTTTCGCCAGCAGGCTTTTATCCAAGGAAAGTGGTGTGACGCTGAAAGTAAGAAAACCATCGAGGTGACAAACCCCTCTAATGCTCAGCTTTTGGGCACCGTGCCCAAAATGGGGGCAAATGAAACGCGCACGGCGATTGAAGCGGCTAATCAGGCGTTGCCGGCATGGCGTGCGTTAACGGCCAAAGAGCGTGCGACGATCCTGCGCCGCTGGTTTGATCTCATGATGGCTAACCAAGACGATCTCGCCAAGCTCATGACGCTGGAACAGGGCAAACCGTTGGCTGAGGCCAAGGGTGAGATCGCCTATGCCGCCTCTTTTATTGAGTGGTTTGCCGAAGAAGGTAAGCGCATTTATGGCGATACCATTCCAGGCCATCAGGCAGACAAACGCCTTATCGTGATCAAACAGCCGATTGGCGTTACCGCTGCGATCACCCCGTGGAATTTTCCTGCGGCAATGATCACGCGCAAAGCCGGGCCAGCGCTTGCCGCTGGCTGCACCATGGTGCTTAAACCCGCGAGCCAAACGCCGTTTTCAGCATTGGCGCTTGCGGAGTTGGCCCAGCGCGCAGGGATACCCGACGGCGTATTTAATGTGGTAACCGGCTCGGCCAGCGAAGTGGGAAATGAACTCACGGGCAACCCGTTAGTGCGCAAACTCTCGTTTACCGGATCGACCGAAATTGGCCGTCAACTGATGCAACAGTGCGCCAAAGACATCAAAAAAGTTTCGCTGGAGCTGGGCGGGAATGCGCCATTCATCGTGTTCGATGATGCTGATTTGGATAAAGCGGTTGACGGTGCGCTGGCCTCTAAGTTTCGTAATGCGGGACAAACCTGTGTATGTGCAAACCGCCTATATGTTCAGGATGGGGTTTATGACGTTTTTGCTAAAAAGCTACAGGCTGCGGTTGAAAAACTCACGCTGGGCGATGGCTTAGCGCAGGGCGTAACGACTGGCCCGTTGATTGATGAAAAAGCGGTGGCGAAAGTGAAAGAGCACATTGAAGACGCGCTGTCGAAAGGGGCTCGCATTATTACCGGCGGCCAGCCGCACGAATTAGGCGGCAATTTCTTCCAGCCCACTATTTTAGTGGATGTTCCTGCGAGCGCCAAAGTTGCCAAAGAAGAGACTTTTGGCCCGCTGGCTCCGTTATTCCGTTTTAAAGATGAAGCCGATGTGGTTGCGCAGGCCAATGATACTGAATTTGGCTTGGCGGCTTATTTTTATGCGCGCGATCTCAGCCGCGTATTCCGCGTTGGCGAAGCGCTGGAGTACGGCATCGTGGGGATCAACACCGGCATTATTTCGAATGAAGTTGCGCCTTTTGGCGGGATCAAAGCCTCAGGCCTTGGCCGCGAAGGCTCGAAGTATGGCATCGAAGATTATCTCGAAATCAAATATATGTGCATCGGCTTGTAAATAGAACTGACCTTACTTTTTAACACCAACAGAGCGGCATCAGCCGCCTACCCGAACACTGAGAGGACACCTGATGAGCACGAATAAAGAACTGATGCAGCGCCGCAGTAACGCCATCCCACGCGGCGTGGGGCAGATTCATCCCATTTTTGCCGAGCGAGCAGAAAACTGCCGCGTATGGGACGTCGAAGGACGTGAGTATCTGGACTTTGCCGGTGGGATTGCGGTTCTGAATACGGGTCATTTGCATCCAAAAGTGGTGGCTGCGGTTGAAGCTCAGCTGAAAAAACTGTCGCATACCTGTTTCCAAGTGTTGGCGTACGAACCGTATTTGGAACTGTGCGAAATCATGAACAAGCGCGTTCCGGGAGATTTTGACAAGAAAACGCTGTTGGTGACGACGGGTTCTGAAGCGGTAGAAAACGCGGTGAAGATTGCCAGAGCAGCCACCAAGCGCAGCGGAACCATCGCTTTTAGCGGCGCTTATCATGGGCGTACTCATTACACCTTGTCGTTGACCGGCAAAGTAAATCCTTACTCAGCGGGTATGGGATTAATGCCAGGGCACGTATTCCGCGCTTTGTATCCTTGTGAATTACATGGCGTCCGCGACGATGATGCTATCGCCAGTATTCATCGCATCTTCAAAAACGACGCTGCACCTGAAGATATTGCCGCCATCGTTATCGAACCGGTGCAGGGGGAAGGGGGATTCTATTCAACGTCACCTGCCTTTATGAAACGCCTGCGCGAACTTTGTGATGAGCACGGGATCATGCTGATTGCCGATGAAGTGCAAAGCGGCGCTGGGCGTACCGGAACGTTATTTGCGATGGAGCAGCTCGGCGTTGCTGCCGATCTCACCACCTTTGCGAAATCTATCGCGGGTGGTTTCCCTCTCGCTGGCGTGACAGGCAAAGCCGAGATTATGGATGCCATCGCGCCGGGCGGTCTGGGCGGAACCTATGCCGGTAGCCCAATTGCCTGTGCGGCAGCGCTAGCGGTGCTTGAAACCTTTGATGAAGAAAATCTGTTGCAGCGTGCCAACGATGTGGGACAGAAACTGAAAGAAGGTCTGCTCAACATCGCTGAAACTCATCCTGAAATTGGTGATGTGCGTGGTCTTGGCGCAATGATTGCGATTGAGCTGTTCGAAAACGGCGATGTGCATAAACCGAATGCCAAACTGACGGCAGAAGTGGTGGCTCGGGCGCGTGATAAGGGGCTCATCCTGTTGTCATGCGGGCCGTACTATAACGTGCTGCGTATTTTGGTTCCGCTCACGGTGAGTGACGCGCAGATCAAACAGGGTCTGGATATTATCGCCGAATGTTTTACCGAGGCTAAGAAAAACTAAGCGCAACGAGGTGCTTGTGGTTATGCGAGTAGCACCCGTCATAAAGGAAGTCTGATGGCTAAATAATAACAATGCGCGTGCTCCGGCGCGGGAATGCCGGAGCGCTCTCCCTAAGTGCAAAACTTTCGAGAGGGTTCGAATTATGGGTCAGATTGCAGAAACAAACTCGCTGGGAGGCGGGCTGAAGTCCCGCCATGTCACCATGCTGTCCATTGCTGGTGTTATCGGCGCTAGCCTATTTGTTGGCTCAGGCGTTGCGATTTCACAGGCGGGGCCAGCGGTATTATTGTCTTATCTTTTCGCCGGTTTGCTGGTGCTGTTGATTATGCGCATGCTGGGTGAAATGGCGGTGGCGTCGCCGGATACCGGCTCCTTCTCAACCTACGCCGAACGATCTATCGGCAAGTGGGCAGGATATACCATCGGTTGGCTCTACTGGTGGTTCTGGGTTTTGGTGATCCCTTTGGAAGCCAATATTGCCGCTATCATTCTTAACTCTTGGCTCCCTGTGGTGCCTATCTGGCTATTTTCCCTGCTCATTACCGTGGCATTAACCGGCAGTAATTTGCTCAGCGTTAAAAACTACGGCGAGTTTGAATTTTGGTTAGCGCTGTGCAAAGTGATCGCCATTCTGGCCTTTATCGTGGTTGGGGCCATTGCTATCACCGGATTCTATCCGCACGTTCAGGTCAGCGGCGTATCTCGACTTTGGGATCACGGCGGCTTTATGCCAAATGGTTTTGGGGCAGTGATCAGCGCCATGTTGATCACCATGTTTTCTTTTATGGGCGCGGAGATCGTAACGATCGCGGCGGCTGAATCAGATACCCCAGACAAGCATATTGTGCGGGCGACCAACTCCGTGATTTGGCGTATTGCGATCTTTTATCTGTGTTCGATCTTTGTGGTGGTGGCGCTGGTTCCTTGGAACGCGCCGGAGCTGAAAACCGTGGGATCTTATAGCTCGGTGCTGCAACTGCTGCATATTCCTCATGCCAAATTGATAATGGACTGCGTGATCCTGCTATCGGTCACCAGCTGTTTGAATTCCGCGCTGTATACCGCTTCGCGCATGCTCTATTCACTGAGCCATCGCGGTGATGCGCCAGCCTTCATGGGAAAAACCAACCGCAGTAAAACGCCTTATGTGGCGGTTTTATTGTCTACCGGCGCGGCGTTTTTGACGGTCATTGTTAACTATTATGCCCCCGCGAAGGTGTTTAATTTCCTGATAGCCAGTTCTGGCGCGATTGCTTTGCTGGTGTATTTAGTGATTGCGGTTTCTCAACTGAGAATGCGTAAGATCCTGTTAACGCAAGGCAACGAGCTTAAGCTTAAAATGTGGCTGTATCCCTATCTGACATGGACGGTGATCCTGTTTATCACCTTTGTGTTAGTGGTGATGATGTTTAGGCCAGAACAGCGTATTGAAGTGGTTTCTACCGTGCTGTTGGGAATTGGCATCATCTGTACTGTGCCGATCATGACTCGCTGGAAGGCGCTGTTTCAGTGGCAAAAACAGCCTCAGCAGAGTTTGAGGTAACGAAGGGGCTTGCTAATAATCTTGATGCGCCGGTTCGGTCAGTACTGAAACGGCGCATTTTCGTATAAGAGATCCTGCAACTTTGGTAGGTTATTCTTTTTGCTTCGTGGCTATTTGGGAGCTATGCCTATGACCGCCTCTTTACCATATTCCACGTTTGACGGTTATCAATGGCTGAAAAGAGATATTATCCGCGGTATTTATCAGCCGGATGAAAAGTTACGTATGAGTTTGCTGACGAGCCGCTATGGGCTGGGTGTTGGCCCGTTACGCGAGGCACTTTCACAGCTGGTGGCAGAACATTTGGTGACGGTGGTTAGCCAAAAAGGCTATCGCGTTGCCTCGATGTCGCAGGCCGAGCTGCTCGATATTTTCGATGCCCGAGCCAATATGGAATCGATGCTGGTGCAGTTGGCGATTGAGCGCGGCAAAGACGATTGGGAAGCTGAGATCCTTGCGCGTTCCCATATGCTTGCCAAACTAGAGGCCAGTGATGCCAGCGAAGATTTGCTGGATGAATGGGATCAACGTCATCAGGCATTTCACACGGCGATTGTTGCCGGATGCGGATCGCAATACCTGCTGCAAATGCGAGCCAGATTGTTTGATCTCGCGGCGCGCTACCGCTTCATTTGGCTGCGAGAAACCGTGCTTTCCGTGGAGATGCTAGAGAATAAACATCATGAGCATGATGAACTGGTGAAGGTTATTTTGGCTCGTGATGGAAAGCGAGCCGGTGAGCTGATGCGGCAGCATTTGCTCACGCCGATACCGATTATTCGGGAGGCAATGGGGCGGAAGGGGGCATAAGTGTTTTAGATATGGGGTAAGTTACGTCCGCCTAAGACACTGAACTCCATATTTAAACTGTGCAGGCGTACGTGTCGGAGGGCTCAAGCGCCGCCCTCCGACGCCTCAGCTTGGCACTGCTCTTTGGCCTGCTTCGCAGGTTTCCTCGTTTTGTCATTTCGGTTTTGGCGGAACATTCGGGAGGCAATGGGGGGAATGGGGCATAAGTGTTTTAGATATGGGGTAAGTTACGTCCGCCTAAGACACTGAACTCCATATTTATACCGTGCGGGCGTCCGTGTTAGGGGGCCAATCGCCGCCCCCTAACAACCCGGCTTGGCACCCCCTTCCAGCCCGCTACGCGGGTGCCCTCATTTCATCATTCCGGTCTTAACGGAACGAACGGCAATCGCCATCCTGGCTCCTCCGTTCTTTCGCCGACGTCCCTGTCGGCGAATCCTAACCTGCATGATTCACTCGGCTGTCCGGTAATGTGCCAGATAAGGTCAAACCCAAAAGACAAAAGACAAAAGACAAAAGACAAAAGACAAAAGACAAAAGACAAAAGACAAAA
>NZ_JAVXIQ010000038.1:0-24647 GCF_036648275.1 Hafnia sp.
GGCCTCAGTTATAAAACTCATTACCTGATGCAAAAAAATAACCGATGTCATTTTATACATCGGCCATTTGCAGGGCGCGTATTTTGCCCCACGGGGAACAATCTGACAAGATGTCTAAGCGTACTTGAGGCCTTTCTTTTTTGCTTTTCGTGCTATTTTTCCGTTTTATTTAGCTCCGGCAAAAAACATGCCCAAAAAGCTAACAAATTCACAACCAATTTTGGCCTTAATCGTTCACTGAAGTACTAAATTTCAATCTTAATTCGTGAGTTGAATCATGTAACGCAAATGAGAACAGATGCCTGATTTGTCTTTTTTTATCGACTTTGCGGCGGCATGTTTGACGAATTCGGATGTCGTTGCCAAAGTGGGAGTATCCTGTCATCGGTTCAATTGCTCCACGATGAAAGCTACTGATGTTTGATACAGAGAAACTCCATGAATATTAACGATAACTCATTACTACAAAAGCTGCGTGAATCGCGTCGTTTACGTCGAGAGAAGTTCCTGAATCAGAAAAAGGTCGCGAGTGTAGCAGGTACAACGGTGCCTACTCTAACGCTAGGCCAACGTATGGCCGATGGCGTGACCAGCGTGATTGGTTCGTGGCGGTTTATCATTATTCAAAGCATTTTGCTGGCGTGCTGGATGGTTGGTAATGCATGGTTTGGCCATAATGCGTGGGATCCTTACCCATTTATCCTCTTGAATTTGCTGCTTTCATTTCAGGCGGCCTATACGGCACCCGCCATTATGATGAGCCAAACGCGGCAAAGTGATATGGATAGAAAAAGGGCTGAGAATGATTTTGAGATTAACGTTAAAGCTGAGCTAGAAATCGAGTTGTTGCACGAAAAAATTGATTTGCTGAAAGAGAAAGAGATTCAGGCACTCACGGAAGCGATTCGCCGTTTGACTGAGCGCCTTGACGCCGCTGCACAGCAGACAAAAAACGTGGCACCTACAGATGATGTCCAATAGGTGCCATATATCATAGGTAAGTTGGTATTTACTTACGCTTAGCGATAAATGCGTTGCGCCCAACGTGCCAGACCGGCAGTGACCGAGCCGAAATCATTGCCGCCGACGATAGGGAGCCCCGGTAGCTGACGCGCCAACGCATCACGAATCAGAGGTGAGCGAGCACTTCCTCCGGTTAGATAGATGACCTCAGGCGTAATGTTGCTGACGGTTAAGGCACTGCTGACCTGTTCCTGAATGCGTTCGAGAGGCTGAGTAATGGCTTCGGCTAATTCATGAACATTGAGGTGCTGTACCAGACCGTTGGCGATGAAATCCAGCGTTGTGCTGATGCTATCCTGCTGAGAAAGTGCAATTTTGCTCTCTTCCGCGCTGCGTACTAAGCGATAGCTTAAACGCTGCTGGTAAACTTTCAGCAGAAGTTCAACCTTGTTAGGCTCAGCGGCATCACGGATCAAATCTCGTAGCATGCGGCCATTCGCCGTGCTGTAAAAATCGCTTTGTGCGGGAACGTCGTTGGTGGCGACCGCATTCCAGTAAGGTAAGGCAGGTAGCGCGGTGCCTTTTTCGGTGACGCCGCCCGCGCCCAACAGCGGCATTAGCTGTTTAAAGGCCAGCATGATATCCAAATCGTTACCGCCCACGCGGCAACCACTGTGCCCAAGCAGGCTTTCATGGCGGTCAGTACGATCGCGCCACTGTGGCCCCATCAGCAGCACAGAGCAGTCGGTTGTTCCGCCTCCGATATCAACGACCAGCACTTTTTTCTCTTCATTCAGCGTTGCTTCAAAATCTAGTCCCGCGGCAACCGGCTCAAATTGAAAAGTCACATCCTGAAAACCTGCACGGTGTGCGGCACGGTCAAGAATACCTTGCGCCTGCGCGTTGGCGTCTTCGCCGCCGGTGCCTTGAAAGTTGACCGGACGTCCAATAACCGCTTGGGTAATTGATTGATTCAGCGTGCTTTCTGCCTGACGCTTGATGTGGAACATCATGGCGCACACCAGATCCTCAAACATTGCGATTTGCTGAGGTTTCAAGCCGTTGGCACCCAAGAATGACTTTGGTGATTTAACGAAGTAGACCTCTTCAGGATCTTCTACATACAGGCTTAGCGCCTTTAGGCCAAACTGCAGGCTGTCTGCGGTGACGGGAATATCCTCTTCCCGATTAAAATTTATCGCACGGCGCAGCAATTGCTGATTTTCATCGCTGCCGGTTGGCACTTGCCAATAGCGATGTAAGCATTCGCTTACAGCTTCACGCGTGGGCGCACACAACATTGAGGGCAGATACGGAGAGTCCTGCTCAAGCGGTAGTAATTCAGGTTGGTTACCTTGCATGACTGCGACGGAGCAGTTTGCGGTACCGTAATCAAATCCAATAAACATATGTTCTCCTGCGTTCCCCATGCCATGAAGGGCGGCGACTTTACTCTATTGTGCCGTTTTCATCAATGAACTCCTCCCGTCATTCCTTTTTAAGCGCGTGCTGGTGCCAATCTCGTTGTGATATCAATGTCCGATTTCCGCGAGTCAGGACGGATAATTAAGGATAAGCTGTATACAGAAGAAGCGGGGGAAATATGAACGGTAATCATGAGATCTGGTATGCCGCATTAAAAGCACGCGATCCCAAATTTGATGGGCGGATTTTTGTTGGTGTTTCATCAACAAAAATATATTGCCGTACGGTATGTGGGGCGCGCACGCCAAAAGCGGAGAACTGCCATTTTTATCCGAGCGCGGCGGCAGCTGAGCGCGATGGTTATCGTCCCTGTTTAAAGTGTCGCCCTGAGCTTGCCCCTGGGCTATCTATCGTCGATCTCTCTAATCGCTACATACAGGTTGCGGTTCAGTTGATTGAGCAGGGTTATTTAACGCAGCACAGCTGTGAAGCGTTAGCGTCGCGTCTCGGTATTTCGGATCGCCAGCTACGACGGGTTTTCGCCGAGCATTTTGGTGCCTCGCCGATTGAGTATGCGCAGTCTTATCGTTTGCTACAGGCTAAGCGGCTTTTGATGGATAGCCAACTGCCGCTGGAAGAAGTCGCGTTTAGCGCGGGGTTCGGCAGCCTGCGTCGTTTCAATGAACTATTTAGTGCGAGGTATCGAATGACGCCCAGCTCTTTACGCGCCAATAAGGCGAAACAAGAAGAAGGACTCATGCTTTCGGTCAGCTATCGCCCGCCCTATGACTGGCGATGGATGTTAGGTTTTTTGCAGGCACGCTGTGTGGCGGGTGTAGATAATGTGACGGCTGGGGGGGAGTATCAGCGCACCTTACGTATGGGGCTGGATTCGGGATGGATTGCTTTGCGCCCTGATGAGCCACGATGCCGAGTTAATGTGCAGATTTCGAGTTCTTTAGCGGCCCATGCGCCAGAAGTGCTGCGCCGAGTTCGCCAATTGGTAGATTTGGATGCTGACCCACAGGCTATTGCTGAAGGTTTAGGCAAGCTTGCCTTGCACAATCCAGGATTGCGTTTGCCGGGGTGCATGAATGCGTTTGAGCAGTCGGTACGCGCTATTTTAGGGCAGGTCGTGAGTGTAAAAATGGCGGCGAAATTTGCTTCGGCGATTGCTGAGCGGTGGGGAGATTTTGTCGATACGCCGTTAGAAGGTTTGAATGCCATATTCCCCAATGCTAATCGGCTGGCAGCGCTTTCTGCGGAAGAACTGAAAACCATCGGCATCCCGCTTAAACGCGCTGCTAGCATTGTGCGTTTGGCGCAGGAGGTGAGCGAGGGGCGTCTGATCTTAGAAGATGTTCTGGATATTGAGGGGAGTATTGCGGCTATCACCGCTATTCCTGGGATTGGCAGTTGGACCGCCACCTATATTGCGATGCGCGCGTGGAGCTGGCCAGATGCTTTCTTGCAGGGTGATTATCTGATTAAACAGCGTTTCCCGCAGATGACACCGAGTAGAATTGTGAAATATGCCGAACGATGGCGGCCATGGCGTGCCTATGCCAATTTACATCTTTGGCATAACGACGCTTGGACAATGGAGACACTATGATGAATTACAGTCAGTTTAAAACGCCACAGGGCCAGATGTTTATCTTGTTTGATGATAACAGCGTGCACGGCGTCTATTTTGACGGACAAAAGTATCTGCCTGATTTTAGTCAGCATCAGGAACTCAATCATCATCCCGTGCTTGAATGTGCACGTCAGCAGCTACAGGCTTATTTTTCCGGTGAAAGCGATGGTTTTGATTTTCCGCTAGCGGTGCGTGGCACGCCATTCCAACAGGCTGTATGGCAGGCGCTGAGTGAGATTCCATGCGGCGAAACCTGTACCTATATGGCCGTGGCTCTGAAAGTGGGTAACCCTAAGGGCGTGCGGGCCGTTGCTCAGGCGATCGGACATAATCCGTGGTCGGTCGTGATCCCGTGCCATCGGGTGATTGGTTCTTCGGGGAAATTAACCGGTTATGCGGGCGGCATTGATAGGAAAGCCTGGCTTTTGAAGCGAGAGGGCGCCGATATTCCGCTTTAGTTAATGCCGAAATATCCGCCCTGTAGAATGGATGAAAGCGGTTTAACTTCTTGAATCATATTGCCAAATGCTAAGTCAATTTTGATGCTATCGAGAGTAAGCAGGGAGGCCTGTATATCTGCAGGCCCTGCGATAGTCTGTGCACCGTGTCGCCAGGCATTTCCGTGGATGATCGAAACCAGCACTTCGTCCATTTGGTTGCAATGTACGTTGGTGATAAGCGTCGGTGTGATCATGACATATTCGATTTTGACTGACTGCAAACGCTCAATTACGCTGAGGTTGCGGCCAAAGTCTTCAACGATCAAGCGACAGCCTAAGTCAGTCAGCGCATTGAGCGCTGGCTGTGACTGAGCGTAATCTTCGTTAAGGGCGCTTTCAGGCACTCGAATCAATAATCGAGTCGGTGGAAGCAGTGAGGCTTGAATCATCTCAAACATCTGAACGGTAAATGCGGGGTTGCATAGACTGCTGGTGGCTATGGGGATAGCTATGCTGACGCCTTTGCCTTTCAGTGCTTGAGCTTGGTTCTCTAGCACCTCACGCAGTAGCCAACAATCCACCTCTTCACGGCGGTGGTTTTGGAAGCAGGATTCCTGAAATAGCTCAGGTAAAATATTTATGCCAGCGGCGGTATGAGGGATAATCTCAAGATTATAAAAAGCGATCGACTGAGGCGTTTTAGGCGGTGCAATGCCTTGAGCCTGAATGTTGATGCGATTTGCTGTCAAAATATCATCAATCTCTTCAGCACTAAGTAACCCTTTACCATAGTTTATATGTTGCTTGTGCTTAGGTTCATAGCTCATCAATTTTCCACGTCCGCTATGCTTCGCGGTGTAACACGCGATATCGGCCTGATTCATCAGGTCTACGGCCAGAGCGTTGCCTACGTTGATAAGCGTCATGCCTGCACTCGCGCCAACACGATGAAGTTTTCCTTCCCATTCAAAAATATAGTCATTTATATGGTTGATGACGCGTGTAATGATCTCTTTGGCCTTGTCTGCTTCACAATCGATGAGGATAAAGGCAAACTCATCGCCACCTAGACGAGCCAGCATATCCTGAGTACGGATATTTGAATGCATAAGCTGGCTGATTTTTTGTAATAGGGCATCGCCAGCGGCATGGCCAGCACTGTCGTTGACGGCTTTAAATCGGTCAAGGTCGAGGAATATCAGCGCATGGGTTCGCCCTTCCTCAACGGCCTGGCGGAGGGCCCGTTTAAGCGCCTGTTCAAAGCTAACACGGTTCGGTAGCCCTGTAAGCGGGTCATGCAATGCGCTATAAGAGAGTTTGCGTAGCAGTTCTCGGGATTCGCTGACATCTTGGAATACCAGCACATAGCCCATTAAGTTGCCGTTGATGGCGGTGAGCTCGGAGACTCTGCTCTGCACATCGAAATGTGCGCCTTGCAAATTTTTGAGGATCAGACGATCTTCGGCACGTCTGGCATGAGTGTTCTCATCGGTACGTAGTGGGTAGACGCTGTCACCATCAATGCCGTCGTACAAATGTACAATATTGTCGATGGGCAAACCGAGCGCTTCCTCTTGTGTCCAGCCGGTCATCTTTTCTGCCACGGGGTTCATAAACGTCACGCGCATCAGGCTATCAGTGCTGATTACCGCATCGCCGATCGACGTTAAGGTGATATGCAGCCGCTCTTTTTCTTCGTGCAGTTTGTCTAAAAGCTGTTGTTTGTATCTTTCGTTATTCTTTATTTCGCTGATGTCTTTGATTTGCGATACGAAATACAGCGGTTCACCTTGCGGGTCGCGAATTAAGGAGACGCTGAGCAGAGTCCAAATGCTGGTGCCTGAACTGTGTAAGTAGCGTTTTTCCATGGTGTAACTGCTAATTTTCCCTTCAACTAAAGCGCTTAGCTGGCTGAGATCGGATTCCAAATCGTCACGGTGCGTGATGTCTTGAAACGTCATGTCGGTTAGCGTGCGAGCAGGGTAGCCCAGCATCTGGCAAAGTGCAGGGTTTACCTGGATCCAGCGGCCATCAAGACCAACCAACGCGGTACCGATGGCTGAAAATTCGATAACGTTGCGAAAACGGGTCTCGCTTTCCTCAATATGGTCGCGCTCTAAGCGGAATGCGTGCATCAGCACAGCAACCGAGTTAACGGGCAATAGCACGAGGAGAAGCGGGGTATAAACTAGTACATCACTCACTGAAGGATAGGCTGAACGTATATCGACTACGTGGTAGGCCATCATGATTGCTAGCAGGATAATCACACATAAAAAGCTGGCGAAAGCCTGTAGCAGCGGTAAGCGAATAGCGGCCCAAAGCATGGGAATAATAGCGAAAGTGAAAGGGAACGGTAGGTATTGCATGGCGTAAAAACAGGAAACCATTGCAATTGAGATGATCATGATGCTTTCTGTCAGCGTTCGCTCATTCAGGCTCTTACGCCAAAAACCACGATAATAAAGAAGGCCCACCGGCGTGAGTGCCATTACGCTGATTGATTCTGACATAAACCAGACGCCAAAAATCTGTTTGAATGGCGCAAGTCCATGCAGCGAAACAATGGTTGCTGCTAGTGTTGCGCTAAATAACGGCGCGAGTATCACGCTACAAATAACGAATCGGAGCCAAGTATAGAGCCCATTTATTGGCGATTTGTGATTCAGGAATCGGCTTAATAGCAAGGTGCACACCACAGCTTGAACCTGATTAATCAGGGCGAGCTGAACCGAAAAAAGACTGATGGGGAAAAATGTCCAGTTGGCTGCCATGGTCGCTAGCTGAGCCGCGATCAGTATAAAAGGCCATTGATGCTTTCTATGGTGGAATAAAAAGGCAATGGTCGCCGCCGTGGGGAACCACAGAGAAGCCAGGTTGGTGTCGTGCTGAGTAAGTGTGATGCAGAAGCAGGCAAGCAGGTAAATCAGACCGGCGAAGACAGTCAGTGTCACAATAAAATAGGGCTTTTTTTCATTGCCTACATCTAAACTGACATCCATACCCCTGCCTTAATGACGTGTAAAAGACACGTTCAATACATTAATTTAACTGATATTTCTAGCGTTAGCATTTTCACGAATATTAGTCTAAATGTCACCATGTGCAACATTAATTAGCATAGCAAATGAATTTTGGTTTATCACTCGTTAGGTATTTGGCTGTAACGCACAATTTAACGAAAAAATATGTGCGCTAGCTCGAAACCTGATGAGGGATTAAAGCAAGAATAGGGTTGCCAAACCAAGGAAAATAAAGAATCCGCCGGTGTCGGTGATCGCGGTAATAAGCACACTAGAACCCACGGCAGGATCACGGCCAAAGCGCATCATGGTCATCGGGATAATGACACCCATTAGCGCCGCCATTAGTAAATTTAGCACCATTGCTAGCGTCATGACGCCACCCATCGCTGCATTGTGGTACAACAAAAAAGTGACAACGCCCATAATACCGCCCCAGACCACGCCATTAATCAGCGCCACGCCTAGTTCGCGTAGTAATAGGAACGAGACATTCCCTGCTTGAATGTGCTGTAAGGCGAGAGCACGAACGATCATGGTGATAGTTTGATTTCCGGTATTCCCGCCGATCCCTGCCACTATTGGCATCAGCGCTGCAAGCGCCACCAACTGCGAAATAGTGTGTTCAAATAAGCCGATAACGCGCGAAGCCACAAAGGCTGTACATAGGTTGATGGCCAGCCATGCCCAACGGGTTTTGACCGCTTTTGTTACGGGAGCGAAAACGTCTTCTTCGGCACTCAAACCACCCATACGGCGTAAGTCAGTGTCGCTTTCTTCATAAACCACATCAACGATATCTTCGATGGTGAGGCGTCCCATCAGCTTGCCTTTGCCATCAATAACGGCAGCGCTAAGTAAGTCATCGCGTTCAAATGTACGCGCTGCATCTTCGTCATTATCTTCAGGATCAAAAGTGGCAGGGTCTTTGTCCATGACCTCACTAACCAGCGCTTCTGGTTTATTCAGCAAGACCGTGGTTAAAGACAGTTCACCGAGCAGACGATTAGTGCGGTCAGTGACAAAAAGTTTATCCGTGTTAAGCGGAATGGTTCCTCGCATACGTAAGAAGCGCTGCACGGTAGCGAGAGAAATATCAGGGCGCACGGTAATGATTTCGAAGTCCATGATTGCGCCAACGGTATGCTTGCCGTAGCGAATAACTTCGCGAACCTGTGCGCGTTGCTCAGGCTCCATGGACGTCAAGAGACGCCCCATCAAATTGCGGGGGAGGTATTGTCCGAGATAAACCTGTTCATCAATATCCAGTGATTGCAGGGCCTTGAGTAACTCTTTGTCACTCATTTCGTCGATCAGGCTATCCCAGACGCTTTCTGAGGCCTCAACCAGCGTTTTGCCGCGCTTTTCTTTTCCAACCAAACGCCACAACGCATGCCTTTCTTCTGCGGGAAGTGCTTCTAGCGTATCCGCCAGATCGGGCGCAGGGAGTTTATTCACCAGCGATTTTATTTCAGCGGTTTGGTCAAGAAGTTCGGGGTTGTTGAGCTGCGAGGGGTCTTCAAGCTTGCCGAGTATCCCTTCAGATAGCGATTTATTATTGAGTAACAACTGGAGTATGCGGAAGCGATCTTCTGCGCGCTGTTTGACACTGTTTTTTGCAATGACGGGCATTGGAAAGGTAATTCCTTTTTCTTATAAATTATTAAGCTGCAGGTGGGCGCTGGACTCTTAAATAGTAGCTGTCAGGCTAGGGTTATGCCCCTTTTTTATCCGTTGACGCTGATTCTGGGGTATTCATTTGCAGAGGTTGAGATTGTTCCGTTGGCGCAGGCGTTGCGTTTTCTTTTTTATCCTGATGATGGGATATCGCGCCAAAGGAGGCATAGACCAAGCGGCCAATCAAAATAAAGAAGCTGATTAGCAATACAATTTTGGTCATGTGGACGTTAGTACGTCGTTTTAATTTATGAATATTCATCGCTGTCTAATCATCTCGTTTTAGAGATATCAGCCTCTGATTTAGGCATAGTCGGGCTCGTGCGTCAATCATAGGATATCGTGTGGTAAAAATATTTCATACTATTAATGAGTTATCTCATCACGCGGCTTAACGTTTGATAGGGTAATTTTCGATGTTGAAAGCGTCTAGCATTTTAGTCGCTTTTTAAATGATGGTTTAACATTGGTTCAATATTTAACCTTTAGGTGTCATGAATGCTGAGTGCGGTTTACAGGATAAATCTGGATTAAGCATAATTTATGATTGAATTTAGTGTTTTTTGATCATTATCAAAAGGTAGAATGCACCGTTACATAATATTTCAGGCCGCTCTCAGATGTATTTCCATACAATGGGCTTGGGTTGACGTTCTGAACTCCAAAGGTTGAGTTCAAAAGAGTGATTAGGAAGCCACTTTTATTATCATTGTTTTTTCATCGGTCTCTATTTTATAAATTGCTTTAATGACCGTGTTAGAACATGTAGCAAGGAGTGACCTCGGGAACTATTGAAGTCTAATCCATGAGCCAATTACAACATCTACTGCATCGTTTGAATTATTGGTGGGGGATTCCCCTGCTTTTTACTCTTGTATTATTACCTTTTAGCCTTTCTGCATCTCCTCATCTCGTAACGGGTGATGGTGTCGTTTATCTTTTATTCTTACCTATGGCGATTTCACTTTCGCTGTTAATGATTTTTAGCTGGCGTGTGATGCCAGCATTAGCCGTTGTTTCCTTCGGCCTTTATATTCATAAAATAGGCTATTTACCAGGGGCGTTAGTTGCCTCCGCGCTAATACTTTCGCTTGGCATTAGCTGGTACGGTTTCCTGAAACACGTTGGGCGACGTTGGTCGTGTGGCTTTGGTCGCATGCAAACCATGCTGCCGCGACTGTTTTGGATGGTGGTTGTTTTGCCGCTTATCTTCGTGATGCTGATTCAGATTATTGTTGCTCTGGGCATTTTTGAGCCCATTGAAAAAATGGCCGCATCAGCTCCGTTTTCCATTAGAACACTGATTGGCTACCAAGCATTGGTACTTGCCTGCCTCGCCGGTGTCCCTGCGTGCTATTACTTACTACGTGTTGTTTTTAAACCGCGTTTTCTGCGTGTTATTGTGAATCGTTGCCGTAAGGAACTCGCTAAAGGGGTCACTTCATGGGAGATTCAGATCTGGCTGTTGCTGCTGGTAGCAATGATAACCGTGCTGGTTATTCCAGCTACTGATGATGGTAGTATTTTTTATACAGACTATACGCTAACCCTGTTACTGCCATTAATGCTCTTTGGTGCGATGCGCTATGGGTATCAGCTTACCAGTTTGGTGTGGTCAGCCTCGGTGATCACGTTACTCCTAAACTATGACGGTTTTGTGCAATGGAATAATTTGGTTCATAGCCTTGCGTTGATCATGTCGATGATGGTGATGTTTACGCTGACGATTATTCTGATGGCGGCAGTGAATACGCGCCAGCGTCGGCTATATGAAAAGACTCAGCGGGCATCAATGATCGATCCCGTGATTCAGCTGCCTAACCTTCGTTGCCTACAATATGATTTGCAGCAGCATGAACGCTCGGTTGTTTGTTTCCTGCGCATAGCGAATCTCGACACGCTTTGTCGCACGTATGGAATGCAACTTAAGCTTGAATATAAGCAACGGCTAGCCTGCATGATTAAAAAGGTGCTGGCGGCCGACGAAGATGTATACCAGCTCCCGAGTTATGATTTGGTATTGCGCCTTAATAACCGGAATGCGGCTGAAACACTAAAAAGCCTCAATGATGCAATGAAATTATTCCGTTTATTGTGGAATGGCTTACCGTTGCGTTTGCACTATGGTATCGGCTATTGCACGGTTCGCCAGCCGTTTGCTCATATCTATAACGTGATTGGTGAATTAAGCTCCATGGCTGAGCGTTCTTTGATTACGGGGAATGCGGAATCCACTCACCTCAATGCGCAGAGTTTGCAGCAGGGTATTCATAGCAAAGTGGCGATGCTGCATCATATTCAGCAAGGGCTGGATAAAGACCGGTTTATGCTGATGGCTCAGCCTATTGAAGGATTTCGCGGTGACCGTTATCACGAAATTTTGCTTCGCCTACTCGATGAAGATGGCAATATCATCATGCCCAACGATTTCTTCCCAGTAGTGGCCGAATTTGGCCTGAATTACGATGTTGATTTCTGGGTACTGGCTCATGCACTTGAATTTATTAATTTGAACCGTGAGCGTCTTCCTGCTGCGTGCTTCTCGATCAACCTTACCCCTTCAACGCTGGCTAGACCTACGTTAGTGCAGGATATTTCCCGTTTATTGGCTCAGCATCAGGTTGAGGCCTACCAGATCATCCTCGAAATAACAGAAAGTAATATTACTCAGTCTAAAGAGCTCACGGCGAAAACGCTGTCACAGCTTCGTCAGATGGGATGTCGAATTGCTATCGATGATTTCGGCACTGGTTTTGCCAGTTATGATCGCTTAAAGAATATCGAAGCGGATATCTTAAAAATTGACGGTAGCTTTGTCCGTGAATTGATCGACAGCCCGATCGATCAGCAGATTGTCTCAGCAATGTGTCAGATTGCGCGGCTGAAAAAGCTTTCAGTGGTTGCAGAGTACGTCGAAGATGAAGCACAGAAGTTTCAGTTAAAAGCACTGGGTGTTGATTATATTCAGGGTTATCTGCTAGGAAAGCCGCAACCTCTCGCTTCTCTCTAAGTTAAACCATAACTCAACGAAATCTACGTTTTATGGCCGTCAGTGTTTTCTGACGGCTATTTCTGTTTCTTAATAAATTATTTCGTTGATTTATATTAACTTTATCACTTTGGTTTGAACGGTTTAATCGTTATATACATTCTTTTTTTGCGTTCGGTGTTGGTAGTGTAAAATTCTTTGTATGGATTACTTTTTGAACAATCATCCGCAGAGAACACCACTCTAAGGGGCAATTTATGTATGGTGATACTCTTAAAATGCCAAATCATTAACTGGTCTGCCAACTTTCTCTGGATGATGATTCCGCAAGTGAATTTAGCTCTTGTCTTTTACCTGCCAGAACGTGTTTACTTATCCATGTAGTCGCCATATAACGCCAGCTAATAACTTATACAGTAATCATCTGTCGGGTGGTGTAACCCATACCAATGGCTTTTCTCAGGGGAAGTCAGGGTTATGAAATCAAGGCAGAGCGACGTTTATGTGTTGATGTGAATTATGAAGTTGTGAAGAAAATGGTGAGCGTACGATTACGCTATTTTCTTCTGTCGACATACCTCTCATCTGTAAGGATATTTCTCCGCGGCTCACTATTCGATTGAAACTCTTTAAACTGTTATAAGGCAGCACGACATCTCATTATGACTCATCGTTTAACTTCTAAAGATATCCTGGCATTAGGATTCATGACCTTCGCGCTGTTTGTCGGCGCAGGTAATATCATCTTCCCTCCGATGGTAGGGTTGCAGTCAGGCGAGCATGTCTGGATTGCGGCTATCGGTTTTCTTATCACCGCAGTAGGTTTGCCTGTCATTACCGTTGTCGCTTTGGCGAAAGTGGGTGGTGGTATCGATGCGCTGAGCACGCCAATTGGTCGTAAGGCGGGTTTGCTGCTAGCAACCGTCTGCTACCTAGCCGTGGGGCCATTGTTTGCGACTCCGCGTACCGCAACCGTTTCTTTCGAACTTGGTATTGCCCCTCTGACCGGTGACGGCGCAGCGCCATTGTTGATTTATAGCTTGGTGTATTTTGCCTTAGTGATCGGAATTTCTCTGTACCCAGGCAAATTGTTGGATACCGTTGGGCATATCTTGGCGCCGCTGAAAATCGTTGCGCTGGCCGTTCTGGGGATCGCTGCTGTTTTGTGGCCTGCCGGTTCTCATGTTCCAGCGATAGAAATTTATCAGCAGGTACCGTTCTCCAGCGGATTCGTTAATGGCTATCTGACAATGGATACGCTTGGTGCCATGGTGTTTGGTATCGTTATCGTTAACGCGGCTCGTTCCCGTGGTGTAAGCGATAGCCGTTTGCTGACGCGTTATACTATTTGGGCAGGTCTGATCGCCGGTATCGGCTTAACGCTGGTTTACCTGAGCCTGTTCAAACTGGGTTCGAGCAGCGGTGAGTTGGTGCCAGATGCACAAAACGGTGCGGTGATTTTGCACGCCTATGTTCAGCATACCTTCGGTGGTATCGGTAGCTTGTTCTTAGCTGCGCTGATCTTCATTGCTTGTATGGTCACGGCGGTTGGCCTGACCTGTGCGTGTGCCGAATTCTTCGCGCAGTATTTACCATTTAGCTACCGGACGCTGGTGTTTATTCTGGGTCTGTTCTCTATGGTGGTATCGAATCTGGGCCTGAGCCATTTGATTCAAATTTCCATTCCAGTTCTGACCGCGATTTACCCACCGTGTATCGTGCTGGTGGTGCTGAGCTTCACCCTGCGCTGGTGGAATTCCGCTCCGCGCGTATTCTCACCGGTAATGGTTATTAGCTTGGTATTTGGCATCTTGGATGCGCTGAAAAGCTCTGCGTTGTCATCCCATATGCCTGCATGGACTGAGCATTTGCCGCTGGCAGGTCAAGGATTAGCATGGTTACCACCGTCATTAGCGGTTCTGGTTGTGATGGGCATTTATGACCGCACCATGGGCGCGCGTAACGTTGCGGTGCATAACTAAAGATGACTCCAGACGGAACTCATTACATATTTAGATAGTGTATTCAGAAGTCTGTGCATTTATAATCAAAAAATATGAGTTTATTTGCAGCACGGGCGTATAGCGCCCGTGTTTTTTTTGACAGGTACTAACGGGTAATTTTTGTATGCAACAACAACCCAACCAGCTGAAACGTGGGCTTAATACGCGTCACATTCGCTTTATGGCGTTAGGCTCGGCCATTGGTACTGGACTGTTCTATGGTTCCGCTGATGCTATCAAGATGGCGGGTCCGAGTGTTTTACTGGCTTATCTGATTGGCGGCGTTGTCGCTTTTATCATCATGCGCGCGCTCGGTGAGATGTCGGTTAATAATCCTCAAGCCAGCTCTTTTTCTCGCTATGCGCAAGATTATCTGGGCCCAATGGCGGGTTATATCACCGGATGGACCTACTGCTTTGAAATTCTGATTGTCGCGATTGCCGATGTTACCGCATTCGGTATCTATATGAGCGTCTGGTTCCCCGCGGTTCCGCATTGGATCTGGGTGCTCAGCGTTGTGCTGATCATCGGTGCGGTTAACCTGATGAGCGTGAAGGTGTTTGGCGAGCTTGAGTTTTGGTTCTCCTTCTTCAAGGTCGCCACTATCATCATCATGATTGTAGCGGGGATTGGCATCATCTTCTGGGGAATTGGAAACGGCGGCCAACCTACCGGGATCCACAACCTGTGGAGCAACGGCGGATTCTTCAGTAATGGCTTTATAGGGATGATCTTCTCGCTACAGTTGGTGATGTTTGCCTATGGTGGCATCGAAATTATCGGTATCACCGCGGGGGAAGCTGAAAATCCAAAAGTGTCGATTCCTAAAGCCATCAACTCGGTACCGCTGCGAATTCTGGTGTTCTATGTGGGCACGCTGTTTGTGATTATGTCTATCTACCCATGGAATCAGGTGGGTACGCAGGGGAGCCCGTTTGTGCTGACGTTCCAGCATTTGGGGATCACCGTAGCCGCAGGGATTTTAAACTTTGTGGTGATTACGGCATCGTTGTCTGCGATTAACAGCGATGTGTTTGGCGTGGGGCGAATGCTGCATGGTATGGCTCAGCAAGGCCATGCGCCGAAGATTTTCTCTAAGGTTTCACGTCGTGGTATTCCGTGGGTCACGGTATTGGTGATGGTTTTAGCCCTGCTGATTGCGGTGTATCTAAACTACATCATGCCTGAAAATGTCTTCTTGGTGATTGCTTCGCTGGCGACGTTTGCTACCGTCTGGGTATGGATTATGATCCTTTTCTCTCAGATTGCGTTCCGCCGCAGCCTAAGCGCAGAGCAGGTTAAAGCGCTGGAGTTCCCGTTACGTGGCGGAATATTCACCTCGGTTATCGGTATTATTTTCCTCGTATTCATTATTGGCCTGATTGGCTATTTCCCAGATACCCGCGTATCGCTTTATGCCGGATTGGTTTGGGTTGTGGTGCTGTTGGCTGGCTATTGCTTAGTAAAGAAATCAGCCAAAGTCGCATCGCAGGATAAAGAAAAACACGTTGCTGACTAATATTGAATTTTGATGAAATGAGAACGGAGCCAACTGGCTCCGTTTTTTTATGGGGTAAGCCGTGTAGAGGTCTTATTAACCTAATCGTATGTTTCTACCTGATTCTGCATTTGTCGTCGGTGCAGTGACCTCGTGGTGCTCTTCGTCTCGCTCTTCTCGTCGAGACTCACGCACGCTGAGGATCAGCGCCTCGCGAACGTCATGTAAATCGCTAGTGAGTTGAGAGTAGTTTTGGATATTTTGGCTGGCGAGTTTACTGATATCGACATCGGCAGAGTGCAGACTGGTTATCAGGATCAGCGCAGACAAAAATGGCATCAGATGTGCCCTTAGCTTACTAAGGCAAAATGTACTGAACAATTTCCCCTCCGTTGACTTGAATAAATGGAGTGCTATTGATAACAGGTTTTGATTGGAAGGGAAGGGGACAGACATTTTTGGCCATGTTTGACATCGTTCCCTTACCTTCAGAAACAATTCTGTGAGGAAATGTCAGTTGAAGGTAAGGGATGTGTGAATCTTAGTTTAGCTGCGTATGGCCTATCGCTCTCATGTCGTTGCCGGTCGGGGTTTGATGCACGCGCAGCCCGAATTCGGAAATAATCGCGAAGGTGTGATCAAAAATATCGGCCTGAATGCTTTCATACTGCGCCCACACCGTAGTATTGGTGAAGGCATAGATTTCCAGAGGCAAACCGTCAGACGTTGGCGCAAGCTGACGTACCATGAGTGTCATATCTTTACGGATCTGCGGATGCGCATTCAGATAGGCAATCAGGTAGGCGCGGAAGGTACCCAAATTTGTCATCCGTCGACCGTTTAGCGGTGAGCTGAGATCGGCATGTAACCCGTTGTTATAGGTTTTGATTTCTTGGGTTTTGGCATCGATATAAGGTGCCAATAATGCACTTTTCATCAGTCTCTGATGCTCTTCATCTGACATAAAGTGAACGCTGGTGGTATCAATATTCAAGCTACGCTTGATTCGACGACCACCAGACTCGGACATAGCACGCCAGTTGATAAAAGAATCAGAGACCAGCGCATAAGTTGGGATCATGGTGATGGTGTTATCAAAGTTACGTACTTTGACCGTTGTGAGACCGACGTCAACAACGGTGCCGTTCGCGCCATATTTGGCCATTTCCAGCCAGTCACCCAATTTAAGCATGTTGTTTGCAGAGAGCTGAATGCCGGCAACCAAACCTAAAATTGGGTCTTTAAACACGAGCATGAGCACCGCAGCCATGGCACCTAAGCCGCTAATCAGCAGCAGCGGTGACTGCCCTATCAGCAGTGAAATCATCAAAATGCCAATGATGATTGCTGCAACCAGTTTCAGGCTTTGGAAGATACCGCGTAAAGGCAATTGCTCTGCAATCGACATGCTGCGCGTGAGATCGAGCAGGGTATCCAGCAGTGAAAAGAATGAGAGCAGTGCGTACAGCATCACCCACATTTGTGCGCAGATAATCAGGGCATCGCCCGCGTCAGTGCCGGGATGTAACCAGAGCACCGCTTGAATATTGACGATAACGCCTTGTAATGTGAAGGCTACGCGATGAAAAAGCTTATGCTGGGTGATCACTTTCAGCCATAGCATTTTGCTGTGTTGACCGCTCTTTTCTAAGCGAGAAAGTAGCACCCGATGCAAAAGCAGATGAATGATGACTGCGGTCACCATAATGAGGCCAATAACAAGAATAAGCGAAGTCACATGTGTGAACTCGATTCCATATTGTTCTAGCCATCGTCTCAGTGTGTTGTGCATTGAGCTTCCCTTTTCTTTCAAATAATTTGACGCAATAAGCTGACATAGGCTAACGACTTGGCGTTTTCAGTCAACCAAAAGCGAAGCAAAGCACTAATATAAACATAATCATCGCTATCCTCCCCCCCGCTCATCCCTACAAAAAACAGTTATAGAGGAGTGAGGCAGAACGGCAACGTGGCATGCTCAGCGTTAATAATTCGTGGGGGAGAATTTTATGTTGTTTGCCTGGCATCTACCGGTACCACCGTATGTACGTTATCACGCGGAGCATCTTGAGATCCGTCTTTTGGTGCAGGGAGACGATGAGCTACCGCAGCAGGTTATGTTGAGATGCGAGCCCGATAATGAGGAGTGGTTGCTGACGATGCAGCCGGAAAAAAAAGGGCGTTTTACCTGCTATCAGGCCGATCTCACGCTGCTGGCTGGAGAAGCCGTGCGGCGCTACTGTTTTAAATTTCTCTGGAACGATCGACAGCAGTGGTTTGGGCCACAGGGGTTCAGCGTCGTTCCCCCTGCGCAGGTGGAGCAATTTGCGATAGAGATCCCAACTCAGTCGCCGGAGTGGGTTGCCGATCAGGTTTTTTATCAGATATTTCCCGATCGTTTCGCGGCAAGCGGACAAGATCACACGGTAAAAAATGACAGCTATTATCACCATGCGGTGCAATGCAAGGTGATCCGCAAAGAATGGGACGATCCCTTAACAGAAGAAAATGCCTCTTCCACTTTTTACGGTGGTGATTTAGACGGTATTGTCGAACGTTTACCTTATCTACAGGGAATTGGTGTTACGGCTCTGTATCTTAATCCGATCTTTACCGCCCCCAGCAACCATAAATATGACACTGAAGATTATTATCAGGTCGATCCCTATCTTGGCGGTAATGACGCTTTAGTGCGTCTGCGTGAGGAAACGCAAAAGTTAGGCATGCGCCTGATCCTTGATGGCGTGTTTAACCACACGGGTGACACTCATCCGTGGTTTGATCGTTATCAGCAACGAACGGAAGGCGCATTTTACGATCCTGCTTCCCCCCATCGTCTGCGTTTTACGTTTACCGCCGATGGGCGTGTGCTTGATTGGAAAGGAAACTCAACGTTACCTAAGCTCGATTTTTCGAGTCAGGCTGTGGTAGATAGCGTGTATCAGGCGGACGATAGCGTGCTGCGGCACTGGCTGAGAGAGCCATATCAAATAGATGGTTGGCGGCTTGATGTGGTGCATATGCTGGGGGAAGGAGGGACTGCGCGGGGTAATTTACATCATCTTGCTGGGATGTATCGTGCGGTGAAAAATGAAAACCCTCAGGCTTATGTGTTTGGTGAGCACTTTGGTGATGCGCGGCGCTGGCTGCAAACCGGTGTGGAAGATGGCGCAATGAACTATATGGGATTTGCCCTGCCGGTGCGTTCGTTTTTAGCCGGTGTAGATGTGGCTTATCAGCCGATCCACCTTGATGCTCAGCAGTGTGCCGAGTGGATGAATGGCTACCGAGCGGGCTTATCACATACTCAACAGTTGGCTATGTTCAATCAACTGGACAGCCATGATACTGCACGCTTTTTAACGTTATTGGCCGATAAGCCACAGCGTATGGGTATGGCGCTGGTTTGGCTCTTCACTTGGATTGGCGTGCCGTGTCTCTATTACGGTGACGAAATTGGCCTTGATGGCGGCAACGATCCGTTTTGTCGTAAACCATTCCCATGGGATGAATCACGCTGGGACGGTGATTTATTGGCGTTAACTCAGCGGATGACCACCTTAAGACACCAAAGCATCGCATTACGTCGCGGTGGATGCATGGTGGTTCATGCACGCGCTGATACGCTGGTATTTGTTCGTCAGTATGAAGATGAAACACTGCTCATTGCGTTGCAACGAGAGAGGGAAGGCTCCTGTGTTTTACCTCATTCGCCAATCATTCCGGCTGGCAGTTGGGAAAACGCCCACGGTGAGGGAAAATTGGTTCGAGAGGCCGATTATATCGAACTGACTTTACTTCCCGAAAGTGCAACCGTGTGGTGTATTTTGCGGAGTACTAATTAATTCTATTTCACTATTCATAACGGGCGGATTGTTGAGCCCGTTATTTATTTAAGAATCCCCAGTCATCATTTCCTGAACCCCATCCTTTATTCATCTTGGAGAGCGGCGAATTTTCAGCCCGTGTACCATAATATCTCAGACTACAGCAGCAATAAAAAACTAAAAAAGACACCGTTATAGGGAATGCATTTCTGCCATGGCGGGTTAAGTTTATGAATATAGATTAATTTTATTAATAATTACTATTCAAACCCCGTGAGCGCAACGAAGAATTAGCGGCGTTAATATCGCGGGCTTGATCCCTAGTTTGGAATCAATGAGGGAGTCATGCCAACGTATCATTCTCCTCGGCCCATTGAAGCAATAGGGCATTCGGCATCTTTTCAAAAACTCTTACGACTGGTTGAGCGGGTTGCACCGACTCATCAAACTCTTTTGCTTAATGGCCCAACGGGCAGTGGAAAAGAGGTGATCGCCCAACTTATTCATCAAAGGAGTGCGGACCCCAGCGCGCCATTTATTGATCTTAACTGTGGTGCTTTTCCTGAACATTTGGTTGAGGCCGAACTGTTTGGCCATATCAAAGGTTCTTTTACTGGGGCACAAAACGATCGCGTGGGGCATTTGGAGATGGTGGGTAAAGGGACGCTATTTCTCGACGAAATTGGCGAAATGCCAATGTCGATTCAACCTAAGTTACTACGAGTATTGGAAAGTAAGACCTTTAGACCTGTCGGTGGAAGTGAGGTTAGGCATTTCAAAGGGAGAATCGTCGCGGCAACTCATCGCGATCTGTATGCTCAGGTGAAAGCGGGATCTTTTCGTGAAGATCTTTATTACCGTTTAAATGTGATCGTGCTTGAATTGCCACGCTTAAGCCAGAGAGTGGAAGATATTCCAATATTGATTGACCATTTCATCTCACGACATTCTCAACCGCTTAGTTTCAGCCGAGAGGCCATTGCCTATCTACAACACTATGCATGGCCGGGAAATATTCGAGAATTGCGTAATCTTATCGAACGCTTAGCCACGCTTGCTGAAACATCTTTGATTTCACTTGAATTATTGCACTCATTTCTTCCGAATCCACATTCTGAAATCAAGATATCGGCGGATGTGCTGGCTGATGCCATGTTAGCTCTACCTGCGAAAGATAAGCTGGCTGCCGCCGAACAAATAATCATAGAACGTGCTTTAGAACGTACAACGGGTAATAAAACAGCGGCGGCAAGCTTGCTGGGTATTAGTCGAAAATCCGTGGAGCGTAGACTTCAACTTCGAGCAGAAAGAAAACCCGCCTCTGTACGCTATCTGCATAAAGGCCAAGATCTGGTGCGGAAAAATAATTATTTAGCCGCAATTGAATCATTTAATGAAGGTATCGCGCTGTTGGATGGGATTGCGATGGATGATGAAATTCGCACGCTGTATTACGCATTTTATCGTTTGTTGGCGGTGAGCTATCAAAACCTCTATGGCTGGCTTAGTACACAGGCGTATGACAACTATGCCGCAGCAATTGCCCTGGGCAAAAAGCTGGGAGATGAGAGAGAACTCGTCGGATTACAGCTTTGGTGCTGGCCATCGTATTTGATGTCATCGGAGCTACAGCGAGTGCGTACGTTGTCTCAAGAATTACTTCAACTTGGGCTCACCGAAAAAACGCTTTATTTATGGGAGGAGGCGCATGTTGCTATAGCAAGTGCGCGTTTTTGGGCTGGAGACTACACCGAAACGTTGGCGGTATTGGCACGTAGCCAGCTGTTGAGTGATATACCGTTTTTGCGTGATACGCCCGGTATGGATTTTGTCGGGCAAGCGCTAACCCTTGAGGGACTTGCTTCCTTTCAATGCGGTGACTTTCGGCGTACGCAGCTTGTTTTACAGCAGCTATGCCAGAGAGTAAATGATCCTCACAGTGATGCATTACGACACATCGTATCGTTGCTTGGCGCGGTTTGGCTGACGTTTTTGCTAGAAGAACGACAGCAAACTAAAGCGCTGGCGGCTCAATTAATTACGTTAGCACAGGCGCATCAGCTTGAATTCTATTGTGGAATGGGAAAATTGTTTTATAGCTATGTAGCACATCTGCAAAAAGAGGACGGGCCGGTAGAAAAAGATATACATGATTGTTATCAGACCTATTTTTCAGTCAAGGGTGAGTGCTTATTTCATGGGCTTTATGTGTGGTTAAGCGGTGAAATTTTGCTTGCCACCGAACGTCCCGCTGATTGTATTGCGCTGCTTGCACAAACGTTGCCTGTTGTGACTCAAGGAGAGAGCCGTGCATTTATTAGCGAACTTTTTGAACTACAAGCCAGAGCTAAGGCGCAAGCTGAAGGGCAAATTCCAGCTGAACAAGCCTATCGGCAGGCACTTTCCACCGCTGAACTCTTGGGGGCGATACCTGCGCAAATAAATGCCAGCGTTGGGCTAAATCATATTTTAGCCGCGTTAGGGCGACCTCTTGAACGGTTACAATTAGCGCAGCGGATGCAGAATGTGGTAAGCGGTGAGAGTGAAATATTGTTGATGACGCGAGCCCAACAAATATTGAATAACTAATAAGCCTTAAAAATCCATTTTTTTCCTCTCTACCCTAATGGACGATTCCGTCCAAGTGGCATGTTTTTTTGGTCGTTTACGTCCTATTGAATCCCAGATAATGGTGCAGTTTTTAAATTATTTCTTGTTTTTCAAATAAGTAGAATCTTGGCACGCGCGTTGCGTTATAGATGGTGGCGGTGAAGATTTCATGGGGTATCACCGCAGTATCAAAGCAGTGCCAATCTGGTTCATGGCCTATCAATATCCATGAGCCGTTAATGTGTCTATCTTATTTAAGGAACACAAAATGAGTACTCTTTATACCATCAATGTGGTGAACAATAGCTTGTTGAATCAAGACTTCTTCTTCTTTCAACAACCTGCCATTTATACCGGCGGCTCACTGGTTTACTCTAATAGCCTCTATCACCAAATGTTGTTGCCGAGCACGTCTTCTGGCGCAACGCTGACCTTCCAAAGCCTGCAACAGTTTTATGCTGGGGCACAAACGCAGGTTCCTCAACTAACCGTGGGTGAGGCTTCAGGTTATACCACCGCGATTCAACCTATCGATCTGACTCCCGCGACGGCTAGTGCCGCATCACCGGTCAATAATTCAACGTTAATGACAGTTTCTCCAGCGTTGGGGCTTTCTCCTGCTAGTCCGGGGCCTGCTAGTGTTCAGAAAGGCGCTTTTCGTATTACAACGCCAACGTTCAATTCACTTACTCAGCAATACAACGCGGGGATGGCGGTGAAGAACATGGTGACCGGTGACATTGTGTTATCCAACTTCGTTAATGCTGAACCGAATAAGAATATCGATTGCCAGCCAGTAATGATTTTCTATGTGGCCGTGGGATCTTATCAACCAGGATCGGTCATTAACTTCAGTGAGTCCTCAGTTACATCAGCGGTGTGTGATGCAACCACTGGGTTCACCAGCTTCGATGTGACGTACAACCCAGACGGAACTTGGAGCGTGGCGAATTTATCCTGAGCGAGTTCGCTAATGACATACCTATGTTGGTGGTTTCACTAGCATCAATGTTAATGACCGAGGAGGCCTTATGGCGAATCTCAATGACAACCTACAGTTAGATATGATTTTAGATCAGTTACCCAATATTCCTCATGATGAACAGCTGTCTCAGCCCGCTGGTAGCAATGCATGCGGAGCTTATGTGTTAACCGCTGCTTTGGCTGCATTAGTCGGATGGCCGAATAATCGTCAGATTAGCTATGGTACGCAGGTACGGATTATTTTGGCTCAGGACACATTTGCGGTAGCGGCAGGTAAAGTATTTGCCGTGACGGGTATTTTACCACCGCCAGGTGAAGACGTCGTGCCACCGGATGGGGGATATAACTCACCGGCGGCTATGGCCAAGGTAGCTTGCGATTTTGGCTTGGAAGTGGTGATTAATGTGACTCATGCTGCGTATGCCGTCTTAGGTACACTTTATCCCAATGAGCTGCAAAATTGTCTGAGTGTTGTTGGGGCTGAGGTTTTACTCAACGCAGAATACTCGAATGATATTGGCGAGAGTGAATTGCAACTGTTGTGTGTTGATAACGGTTCTGGCGGTTTGCACTTTATTGCTCGGGGATCGAATGGGCTGTATTACGATCCGGCAACGGGCATCCGCACACGCAACTGGGGAGATCCAACGTTAGCAGCATTTGTGGAGTCGGGTTATGTATTCAGTGGTTTGTGGATGGTAATTTCGTTATAGCTTTTATGTTTGGTTCAATAAAAAAGCGGCCAATTGGCCGCTTTTCTCACATTGCTAACTGAATTACAGTTTAGCAGCGTTTTCAGACAGGTATTTAGCGACGCCGTCTGGAGACGCGCCCATACCTTCTTGGCCTTTTTCCCACTGAGCTGGGCAAACATCACCGTGCTCTTCGTGGAACTGCAGCGCATCAACCATACGCAGCATTTCATCGATGTTACGGCCCAGAGGCAGGTCGTTAACAACCTGGTGGCGAACCACACCTTCTTTGTCGATCAAGAATGAACCGCGCAGAGCAACGCCAGCTTCTGGGTGCTCAATGCCGTATGCCTGCATGATTTCGTGTTTGATGTCAGCAACCAGTGGGTACTGAACTTCACCGATGCCGCCATTGTCGACAGGGGTTTTACGCCATGCGTTATGAACGAATTCAGAGTCCATTGAAACGCCAACAACTTCAACGCCACGGGATTTGAATTCTTTGTAACGGTGGTCAAAAGCAATCAGCTCAGAAGGACATACGAAAGTGAAGTCCATTGGCCAGAAGAAGACAACCGCTGGTTTGCCTTTAGTAAATTCTTTGAAGTTGAAGTTTTCAACGATTTCACCGTTGCCCAGTACGGCAGCGGCAGTAAAGTCAGGGGCTTGACGAGTAACCAGGACCATATTAACTCCTGTTAATTGTATGTTGGATGGATGATTAAATTCTTAGGTCGGGAGTCACTATACGTATTAAACGTTGGTGAATAAAGCGTAAAGCGCCGATTGATAAGATAGCTTTTACCTATCAATAATGCAAAAGGGTAAAAGTAAAGATTGGTATATAACATAGCGCTTTTGTAAAAAAGGGCAATAG
>NZ_JAVXIQ010000039.1:0-24394 GCF_036648275.1 Hafnia sp.
AAGGCGTTTTCATCAAGAAAATCAGCCTGTCCACCACCATGGGTGCTGGCGTAGCAATCGAACAGGGTAGCCTGACCGCAGTAGCTAACTAATTCTCTCAGAGAATAGCTAATTGCGTTTTCGCTTTACGCGGGCGCGAGATTTGTATAAAATCTGACGCCCGCGCATTCTTTAATGAATATAAAGCGAACGAATTTTCGGTTGGAGTCTGGCCTTATCCAGACCTCCGTCCAAGACCGCAGGTGCATCGAAAGATGCTTAATCGTCCTGCGTAGACGGTGACAGAACCTAAAAAATCTTTTGATTACTGGATTCTGCTCACCGTATTTAACGCCTAGACCGTTTTCGGTTTTAGGTGATGTGAGTTCCGGGGAATCCTCCCCGGCCAAAATCCAGGAGCTAAAGCTAATGGCATTAAATCTTCAAGACAAACAAGCGATTGTTGCTGAAGTCATCGAAGTAGCCAAAGGCGCGCACTCTGCTGTTATCGCTGACTCTCGTGGCGTAACCGTAGATAAAATGACTGAACTGCGTAAAGCAGGTCGTGAAGCTGGCGTTTACATGCGTGTTGTTCGCAACACCTTGATGCGTCGCATCGTTGAAGGCACTCCTTTCGAATGCCTGAAAGACACGTTTGTTGGTCCAACCTTAGTTGCATTTTCTATGGAACACCCGGGCGCAGCTGCTCGTCTGTTCAAAGATTTCGCGAAAGCGAATGCAAAATTTGAGGTTAAAGCTGCAGCCTTTGAAGGTGAGTTGATTCCAGCGGCTCAGATCGACCGCCTGGCAACTCTGCCAACTTACGAAGAAGCAATCGCACGCCTGATGGCAACCATGAAAGAAGCCTCTGCAGGCAAATTGGTTCGCACTCTGGCTGCTCTGCGCGATCAGAAAGAAGCTGCTTAATCAGCCTTTCTTTTCTAACGTGTTTGCTTACGTATAATCTATTTCTGAATTTTAGGAACAATTTTTATGTCTATCTCTAAAGACGATATCTTGAATGCAGTTTCCGAAATGTCTGTAATGGACGTTGTTGAACTGATCTCCATGATGGAAGAGAAGTTCGGTGTTTCTGCTGCTGCAGCTGTAGCTGTTGCTGCGGGTCCAGCTGAAGCTGCTGAAGAAAAAACTGAATTTGACGTTATTCTGAAAGCTGTTGGCGCTAACAAAGTTGCAGTGATCAAAGCTGTACGTGGCGCAACTGGTCTGGGCTTGAAAGAAGCTAAAGACCTGGTTGAATCTGCACCAGCTACACTGAAAGAAGGCGTTAGCAAAGATGACGCTGAAGGCCTGAAAAAATCTCTGGAAGAAGCTGGCGCTGAAGTTGAAGTTAAATAAGCCAACTTTTCTGGTTGCAGCCTGAGAAATTAGGCTGATGGCTGGTGACTTTTTAGTCACCAGCCTTTTTGCGCTGTAAGGCGCCAGTAGCATTTCACACTGTTTGACTACTGCTGTGCCTTTCAATGTTTGTTTCTATCGACGCCTTAATATATTGCGACAGAGCATCTGTTCTGTGTAAATCGCAACGAAATGGTTTAAGCGTGATAGCAACAGGCATTGCGGAAAGTATTCGATTTTCCGGTCAACAAAATAGTGTTGCACAAACTGTCCCTTCGTCGGACAGATGGGTCGACTTGTCAGCGAGCTGAGGAACCCTAATGGTTTACTCCTATACCGAGAAAAAACGTATTCGTAAGGATTTTGGTAAACGTCCGCAAGTGTTGGACATACCTTATCTCCTTTCTATCCAGCTTGACTCGTTTCAGAAGTTCATCGAGCAAGATCCTGAAGGGCAGTATGGTCTGGAAGCAGCTTTCCGTTCCGTTTTCCCTATTAAGAGCTATAGCGGTAATTCTGAGCTGCAGTACGTCAGCTACCGCCTTGGCGAACCGGTGTTTGACGTTCAGGAATGTCAGATCCGTGGCGTGACCTATTCCGCACCGCTGCGCGTAAAACTGCGTCTGGTGATCTACGAGCGCGAAGCGCCGGAAGGCACCGTAAAAGACATTAAAGAACAAGAAGTCTACATGGGTGAAATTCCGCTCATGACGGACAACGGTACCTTTGTTATCAACGGTACTGAGCGTGTTATCGTTTCCCAGTTACACCGTAGTCCTGGCGTCTTCTTTGACTCCGACAAAGGTAAAACCCACTCTTCGGGTAAAGTACTGTATAACGCGCGTATCATTCCTTACCGTGGTTCCTGGCTGGATTTCGAATTCGATCCGAAGGACAACCTGTTCGTACGTATTGACCGTCGCCGCAAACTGCCTGCGACCATTATTCTGCGTGCGCTGCAGTACACCACTGAGCAGATCCTTGACCTGTTCTTTGAGAAAGTTGTCTTCGAAATTCGTGACAACAAGCTGCAGATGGAACTGGTGCCGGAACGCCTGCGTGGTGAAACCGCCTCTTTTGATATCGAAGCTAACGGCAAGATCTATGTCGAAAAAGGTCGTCGCATCACTGCGCGTCATATTCGTCAGCTGGAAAAAGACGATATCAAGCTTATCGAAGTTCCGGTTGAGTACATCGCGGGTAAAGTTGCCGCTAAAGACTACGTTGACGAATCCACCGGTGAGCTGATTTGCGCAGCTAACATGGAGCTGAGCCTGGATCTGCTGGCTAAACTGAGCCAGTCTGGTCACAAGCGTATCGAAACGCTGTTCACCAATGATCTGGATCACGGTGCGTATATTTCTGAAACGATTCGCGTCGATCCAACCAACGATCGTCTGAGTGCACTGGTAGAAATCTACCGCATGATGCGCCCGGGTGAGCCGCCGACTCGCGAAGCGGCTGAAAGCCTGTTCGAGAACCTGTTCTTCTCCGAAGACCGCTATGATCTGTCTGCGGTTGGTCGTATGAAGTTCAACCGTTCTCTGCTGCGTGACGAGATCGAAGGTTCCGGTATTCTGAGCAAAGACGACATCATCGAAGTGATGAAGAAGCTCATCGATATTCGTAACGGTAAAGGCGAAGTCGATGACATCGACCACCTCGGCAACCGTCGTATCCGTTCCGTGGGCGAAATGGCGGAGAACCAGTTCCGCGTTGGCCTGGTACGTGTTGAGCGTGCGGTGAAAGAGCGTCTGTCTCTGGGCGATCTGGATACCCTGATGCCTCAGGATATGATCAACGCCAAGCCGATTTCTGCCGCAGTGAAAGAGTTCTTTGGTTCCAGCCAGCTGTCTCAGTTTATGGACCAGAACAACCCGCTGTCTGAGATTACGCACAAACGTCGTATCTCTGCACTCGGTCCAGGCGGTCTGACCCGTGAACGCGCAGGCTTCGAAGTTCGAGACGTACACCCGACTCACTACGGTCGTGTATGTCCAATCGAAACGCCTGAAGGTCCGAACATCGGTCTGATCAACTCCCTGTCCGTGTACGCACAGACTAACGAATACGGCTTCCTTGAGACTCCGTACCGTAAAGTGACCGACGGTGTTGTAACTGACGAAATTCATTACCTTTCTGCTATCGAAGAAGGCAACTACGTTATCGCTCAGGCGAACTCCAACCTGGATGACGAAGGCCACTTTGTAGAAGATCTGGTTACCTGCCGTAGCAAAGGCGAATCCAGCTTGTTCAGCCGCGACCAGGTTGACTACATGGACGTATCCACCCAGCAGGTGGTATCCGTCGGTGCGTCCCTGATCCCGTTCCTGGAACACGATGACGCCAACCGTGCATTGATGGGTGCGAACATGCAACGTCAGGCGGTTCCGACTCTGCGCGCTGATAAGCCGCTGGTTGGTACCGGTATGGAACGTGCTGTAGCCGTCGACTCCGGTGTTACCGCTGTTGCTAAACGTGGTGGTGTAATCCAGTACGTTGATGCTTCTCGTATCGTTATCAAAGTTAACGAAGATGAGATGTATCCGGGCGAAGCAGGCATTGATATTTATAACCTGACCAAATACACCCGTTCTAACCAGAACACCTGCATCAGCCAGATGCCGTGCGTCAATCTGGGCGAACCAATTGAACGTGGCGACGTGCTGGCTGACGGCCCGTCTACCGATCTGGGTGAATTGGCTCTGGGTCAGAACATGCGCGTGGCATTCATGCCATGGAACGGTTACAACTTCGAAGACTCCATCTTGGTGTCTGAGCGTGTTGTACAGGAAGATCGCTTCACTTCTATCCACATCCAGGAACTGGCTTGTGTGTCTCGTGACACCAAACTGGGGCCTGAAGAGATCACCGCTGACATCCCTAACGTGGGTGAAGCTGCGCTCTCTAAACTGGATGAATCCGGTATCGTTTATATCGGTGCAGAAGTGAAAGGTGGTGACATTCTGGTTGGTAAAGTAACGCCTAAAGGCGAAACTCAGCTGACTCCAGAAGAGAAACTACTGCGCGCTATCTTCGGTGAGAAAGCATCTGATGTTAAAGATTCTTCTCTGCGCGTTCCAAACAGCGTTTCTGGTACCGTTATCGACGTACAGGTCTTTACTCGCGACGGCGTAGAAAAAGACAAACGTGCGCTTGAAATCGAAGAGATGCAGCTGAAGCAGGCTAAGAAAGACCTGACTGAAGAACTGCAGATCTTGGAAGCTGGCTTGTTTGCCCGTATCCACGACGTACTGGTATCTGGTGGTGTTGAAGCTGAGAAATTGGCTAAGCTGCCACGCGACCGCTGGTTAGAACTGGGTCTGGCTGATGAAGCTAAACAGAACCAGCTCGAGCAGTTGGCTGAGCAGTACGACGAACTGAAATCTGATTTCGAGAAGAAACTGGATGCTAAGCGTCGTAAGATCACTCAGGGCGACGATCTGGCTCCAGGCGTACTGAAAATTGTTAAGGTTTATCTGGCTGTTAAACGTCAGATCCAGCCTGGTGACAAGATGGCAGGCCGCCACGGTAACAAGGGTGTTATCTCCAAGATCAACCCGATCGAAGATATGCCTTACGATGAAAACGGTACTCCGGTAGACATCGTACTGAACCCGCTGGGCGTACCATCACGTATGAACATCGGTCAGATCCTGGAAACCCACTTGGGTATGGCTGCAAAAGGTATTGGTGAGAAAATTAACGCCATGCTGAAGCAGCAGCAGGAAGTGGCCAAGCTGCGTGAGTTCATTCAGAAAGCCTACGATCTGGGCGATAATACGCGTCAGACCGTTGATCTGAGCACCTTCACCGACGACGAAGTTATGCGTCTGGCTGAGAACCTGAAAAAAGGTCTGCCAATCGCAACACCAGTCTTCGACGGTGCGAAAGAGAAAGAAATCAAAGAGCTTCTGACATTAGGTGGCATTCCTACCTCTGGTCAGATCACGCTGTTTGATGGCCGTACCGGCGAGCAGTTCGAGCGTCAGGTTACTGTCGGCTACATGTATATGCTGAAACTGAACCACTTGGTTGATGACAAAATGCATGCGCGTTCTACCGGTTCTTACAGCCTGGTTACTCAGCAGCCGCTGGGTGGTAAGGCTCAGTTCGGTGGTCAGCGCTTCGGGGAGATGGAAGTATGGGCGCTGGAAGCATATGGCGCGGCATACACCCTGCAGGAAATGCTCACCGTTAAGTCTGATGACGTAAATGGTCGTACCAAGATGTATAAAAACATCGTGGACGGCAACCATCAGATGGAACCAGGCATGCCAGAATCCTTCAACGTACTGTTGAAAGAGATTCGTTCGCTGGGTATCAACATCGAGCTGGAAGACGAGTAACTCTCGCTCAAACAGGTCACTGGTGCCGGGGTAAGACCCGGCGCCAGATTGTGCTAACTCCGACGGGAGCAAATCCGTGAAAGATTTATTAAAGTTTCTGAAAGCGCAGACTAAAACCGAAGAGTTTGATGCGATCAAAATTGCTCTGGCCTCGCCAGACATGATCCGTTCATGGTCTTTCGGTGAAGTTAAGAAGCCGGAAACCATTAACTACCGTACGTTCAAACCTGAGCGTGACGGCCTTTTCTGCGCCCGTATCTTTGGGCCGGTAAAAGATTACGAGTGCCTGTGCGGTAAGTACAAGCGCCTGAAACACCGTGGTGTGATCTGTGAGAAGTGCGGCGTTGAAGTGACCCAGACTAAAGTACGCCGTGAGCGTATGGGCCACATCGAGCTGGCGTCTCCGACTGCTCACATCTGGTTCCTGAAATCGCTGCCGTCCCGTATCGGTCTGCTGCTCGATATGCCGCTGCGCGATATCGAACGCGTACTGTACTTCGAATCATATGTTGTTATCGAAGGCGGTATGACCAACCTGGAACGTCAACAGATCCTGACTGAAGAGCAGTATCTGGACGCGCTGGAAGAGTTCGGTGACGAATTCGACGCGAAGATGGGTGCGGAAGCTATCCAGGCCCTGCTGAAGAGCATGGATCTGGAGCAAGAGTGTGAAACTCTGCGCGAAGAGCTGAACGAAACCAACTCCGAAACTAAGCGTAAAAAGCTGACCAAGCGTATCAAACTGCTGGAAGCGTTCGTACAGTCTGGCAACAAGCCAGAGTGGATGATCCTGACCGTTCTGCCGGTTCTGCCGCCAGATCTGCGTCCACTGGTTCCGCTGGATGGTGGTCGTTTTGCGACTTCTGACCTGAACGATCTGTATCGTCGCGTCATTAACCGTAACAACCGTCTGAAACGTCTGCTGGATCTGGCTGCGCCGGACATCATCGTACGCAACGAAAAACGTATGCTGCAGGAAGCGGTTGACGCCCTGTTGGATAACGGTCGTCGTGGTCGTGCGATCACCGGTTCGAACAAACGTCCTCTGAAATCTTTGGCCGATATGATCAAAGGTAAGCAGGGTCGTTTCCGTCAGAACCTGTTGGGTAAGCGTGTTGACTACTCCGGTCGTTCTGTAATCACCGTAGGTCCATACCTGCGTCTGCATCAGTGCGGTCTGCCGAAGAAAATGGCACTGGAGCTGTTCAAACCGTTCATCTACGGCAAGCTGGAACTGCGTGGCCTCGCCACCACCATCAAAGCCGCTAAGAAAATGGTTGAGCGTGAAGAAGCTGTCGTTTGGGATATCCTGGACGAAGTTATCCGCGAACACCCGGTACTGCTGAACCGTGCACCAACACTGCACCGTTTGGGTATCCAGGCATTTGAACCGGTACTGATCGAAGGTAAAGCTATCCAGCTGCACCCGCTGGTTTGTGCGGCATATAACGCCGACTTCGATGGTGACCAGATGGCTGTTCACGTACCGCTGACGCTGGAAGCCCAGCTCGAAGCGCGTGCGCTGATGATGTCTACCAACAACATCCTGTCTCCAGCGAACGGCGAACCTATCATCGTTCCGTCTCAGGACGTTGTATTGGGTCTGTACTACATGACCCGTGACTGTGTTAACGCCAAAGGCGAAGGCATGGTGCTGACTGGCCCGAAAGAAGCTGAGCGTATTTATCGCGCAGGTCTGGCCTCTCTGCATGCGCGCGTTAAAGTGCGTATCACCGAATACGAAAAAGATGAAAACGGCGAATTCGTTGCGCACACCAGCCTGAAAGACACGACCGTTGGTCGCGCCATTCTGTGGATGATCGTACCGAAAGGTCTGCCTTTCTCTATCGTCAACCAGGCGCTGGGTAAGAAAGCGATCTCCAAAATGCTGAACACCTGTTACCGCATTTTGGGTCTGAAGCCGACCGTTATCTTCGCTGACCAGACAATGTACACCGGCTTTGCTTATGCAGCGCGTTCAGGTGCATCTGTTGGTATTGATGACATGGTCATCCCAGAGAAGAAACACGAGATCATCTCTGAAGCGGAAGCTGAAGTTGCTGAGATCCAGGAACAGTTCCAGTCTGGTCTGGTAACCGCAGGCGAACGTTACAACAAAGTTATCGATATCTGGGCTGCGGCGAACGATCGTGTATCCAAAGCGATGATGGATAACCTGCAAACCGAAACCGTTATTAACCGTGACGGCGTCGAAGAGCAGCAGGTTTCCTTCAACAGCATCTACATGATGGCCGACTCCGGTGCGCGTGGTTCTGCAGCACAGATTCGTCAGCTGGCCGGTATGCGTGGTCTGATGGCGAAGCCAGATGGCTCCATCATCGAAACGCCAATCACCGCGAACTTCCGTGAAGGTCTGAACGTACTCCAGTACTTCATCTCTACTCACGGTGCTCGTAAAGGCTTGGCGGATACCGCACTGAAAACTGCGAACTCCGGTTACCTGACTCGTCGTCTGGTAGACGTAGCGCAAGACTTGGTCGTTATCGAAGATGACTGTGGTACCCACAACGGCATCGTGATGACTCCGGTTATCGAAGGTGGTGACGTTAAAGAGCCACTGCGCGATCGCGTATTGGGTCGTGTAACGGCTGAAGAAGTTCTGAAGCCAGGCACCGCAGATATTCTGGTTCCACGTAACACCCTGCTGAATGAAAAATGGTGTGATCTGTTAGAAGAACACTCCGTTGACATCATCAAGGTTCGTTCCGTTGTTAGCTGTGAAACCGACTTCGGTGTGTGTGCACACTGCTACGGTCGTGACTTGGCTCGTGGCCACATCATCAACAAGGGTGAGGCAATCGGGGTTATCGCGGCACAGTCCATCGGTGAACCAGGTACACAGCTGACGATGCGTACGTTCCACATCGGTGGTGCGGCATCTCGTGCGGCAGCAGAGTCCAGCATTCAGGTGAAAAACAAAGGTCATCTGAAACTGAACAACGCTAAGTTCGTTCTGAATAGCGATAAGAAGCTGGTTATTACCTCTCGTAATACCGAGCTGAAACTGATCGACGAATTCGGCCGTACTAAAGAAAGCTATAAAGTGCCTTACGGCTCTGTTATGGCTAAAGGCGATGGCGCTGAAGTCAACGGCGGCGAAACTGTAGCTAACTGGGACCCGCATACCATGCCGGTTGTTTCAGAAGTTAGCGGTTTCATCCGTTTCACTGACATCATCGATACTCAGACCATTACCCGCCAGACCGACGAACTGACCGGTTTGTCTTCTCTGGTTGTTCTGGATTCTGCAGAGCGTACCGGTAGCGGTAAAGATCTGCGTCCAGCACTGAAAATCGTTGACGCTAAAGGCGACGATGTATTGATCCCAGGCACCGATATGGCTGCTCAATACTTCCTGCCAGGTAAAGCGATCGTTCAGTTGGAAGATGGTACTCAGATCCATGCGGGTGACACCTTGGCGCGTATTCCTCAGGAATCCGGCGGTACCAAGGATATTACCGGTGGTCTGCCACGCGTTGCTGACCTGTTCGAAGCACGTCGTCCGAAAGAACCTGCGATCTTGGCAGAAATTACGGGTGTCATTTCCTTCGGTAAAGAAACCAAAGGTAAACGTCGTCTGGTAATTACTCCGCTGGATGGTAGCGAACCGTACGAAGAGATGATTCCGAAATGGCGTCAGCTGAACGTGTTCGAAGGCGAACGTGTAGAACGTGGTGACGTGGTTTCCGATGGTCCAGAATCTCCGCATGACATTCTGCGTCTGCGTGGCGTTCATGCTGTGACTCGTTATATCACCAACGAAGTGCAGGACGTTTACCGTCTGCAAGGCGTTAAGATTAACGATAAACACATCGAAGTCATCGTGCGTCAGATGCTGCGTAAAGCAACCATCGATAGCGCTGGTAGCTCTGAGTTCCTGGAAGGCGAACAGGTTGAGTTCTCTCGCGTTAAAATCGCGAACCGTGAGTTGGAAGCGAACGGCAAGATTGCGGCAACATACAGCCGTGACCTGCTGGGTATCACCAAAGCTTCTCTGGCGACTGAGTCCTTCATCTCTGCGGCTTCGTTCCAGGAAACAACTCGCGTTCTGACCGAAGCTGCCGTTGCTGGCAAGCGTGATGAACTGCGCGGCCTGAAAGAAAACGTAATCGTGGGTCGTCTGATCCCAGCCGGTACTGGTTACGCTTATCATCAGGATCGTGCTCGCCGTAAAGCTCAGGGCGAAGCTCCTGTTGCTCCACAGGTGAGTGCGGAAGAAGCTACTGCTAACTTGGCAGAGCTGCTGAACGCAAGCATGCGTGGCGACGACGAGTAATCGTTGATTCGTGCCTAATAAAAACCGCTCTTCGGAGCGGTTTTTTTATGTCTGAAATTTAGAAAATAACTTTAAACGAGGCAGGCTAACCGAGCTTCGGAGACTCGGTTAGCCTGTTTTGGTCAGCAGAGCTTAGAGGGATGAATGAGCTCTGACTAATGCCTTAGGCTGCATCAGTGGATGTACTTTATGCTGCCTAATTTCTATTGCTACCCGAAGGTTTTTAAACTGGAATATACGCTATTCAGAAACGTCTTTAGTTGCAGCGTTGCCTTTAAAGCTGCGGCGTTCTTCCCAAATATCCATCCCAGTCTTTCCATACCGGCTGTAGCCCTGATGAAACGAGTGATGCTGCTACCTGCGCTGGCGTTCGTCCATCGTGCGGGGTGAACTGCTCAAGTTCGGGATGATTATCGGCATAGCCTCCGGGCTGGGTTTTTGAAAATGCGCTGACGTTATTGATGGCCAATGGCACGACGTTATCCCTGAATTCAGGTGATTCACGCGTGGAGAGGGAGAGCTCAATCTCGGGGGCAAAAATACGAAATGCACAAATGGTTTGCACCAGCTGTGCTTCATCCATAATTGATGCCGGTTCGATACCACCGGTACAAGGGCGTAAGCGCGGGAACGAAATAGAGTATCGGCTCTGCCAATAAGTTTGCTGAAGCCATGTTAAATGCTCGGCAACCATAAAGCAGTCGGTTCGCCAATTATCCGATAACCCAATCAGTGCACCTATCCCGATCTTGTCGATCCCTGCTTTGCCTAAACGATCGGGAGTTTCAAGTCGCCAAAAGAAATCCTGCTTATTTCCTTTTAAGTGATGTTGAGCGTAGACCGAGGGATGATAGGTTTCTTGATAGACCATCACGCCGTCTAACCCTAGCGTTTTGAGCTCTGCATATTCTTCCTGTGCCAATGGCTGAACTTCCATCATTAGCGAACTGAAATGACGCCGGATTTTAGGTAAATGTTGGCGGAAATAATCCATCCCGACTTTTGCCTGATGCTCGCCGGTGACTAACAAAAGACTGTCAAAACCCATAGCGCGAATGGCTTCACATTCACGTTCTATCTCAGCTTCATTCAGCGTTTTGCGCTTAAGGCGGTTACTCATGGAGAAGCCGCAATAGGTGCAATCGTTAGCGCATAGATTTGAGAGATAAAGGGGAACGTAAAACCCTACCGTGTTGCCGAAGCGTTGGCGTGTAAGCTGCTGTGCTTTGTGCGCCATAGGTTCGAGATAGCGAGCTGCCGCTGGTGATAGCAGAGCCAACATATCTTCACGATCGGGCCGTGCGGCCATTAATGCACGTTCAACATCGGCATTAGTTTTGGCGTTAATTCTTAGCCCGATATCATCCCAGTTCAGCTGTTGCCAGCGTTGTGTGAAGGTTTCCACAATCTAAACCTCCTGTTTCGATGAATGCAAAAAACCAGTCAGTGGGCTGGTGGCGCTGGCATGATGGCTTGGAGAACCCAAACCGCTTTGGTAAGCAATCCTGCCAGCCTCAACGGCGAGCCTAAAAGCTTTTGCCATCGCTACGGGATCACGAGCAACAGCGATAGCGGTGTTAACCAAAACGGCGTCTGCGCCCAGCTCCATCGCTGCGCTGGCATGGCTAGGGGCACCGATCCCAGCATCGACAATCACTGGGACCTTTGCTTGTTCAATAATGATTTGTAGAAACTCTCGGGTAATAATCCCCTGATTAGAGCCAATAGGTGCGCCAAGCGGCATGACGGCGGCACAGCCAACTTCTTCTAAACGTTTGCACAGCACAGGATCGGCACCGCAATACGGTAAAACGACAAAACCCGCCTTCACTAATATTTCTGCCGCTTTGAGGGTTTCTATGGGATCTGGCAGCAGGTAGCGAACGTCGGGATGAATTTCAAGTTTTACCCAGTGAGTCCCCAGTGCCTCGCGAGCCAGCTTAGCCGCAAATACGGCCTCTTCGGCAGTTTTGGCTCCAGAAGTATTGGGCAGCAGGTTGGCATTAAGCTTGCCAAGCGGATCAAGAATGGCGTCGTTGCCACTTTTAAGATCAACGCGTTTCATTGCCATCGTAATGAGCTGAGAGCCAGACTCATTTAGCGCTGCGAGCATTTTCTCCGCCGAAGAAAACTTTCCGGTTCCGGTGAAAAGGCGTGAAGAAAACGTTTTATCTGCAATCTGTAACATCTCAACCTCCAGCAATAGCTTGGAACACCACAACGTCATCTCCTTCGGCGAGCTGGTGAGTTGCCCATTGCTCGCGAGGGAGAATCGTTTGATTAAGCGCCAGCGCGGTGCCTTGCTGGTGTCGGCCCAGTTGTGTCAGTAAATCCTCGACGCTGATGGGAGTATCGAGCGTTATTTTTTCATCGTTGACGGTGATCTTCATACGTTATGTGCTCCGCATACTGGGCAGGCAGGAGCACGTTTCAGGCCAAACGTACGCCAGCTCTGCTGACGTCCATCGAATAGCCGCAGCTTTCCGGCTAAAGCAGAAGGCATACCGGCGAGCATCTTGATGGCTTCTAGTGCTTGGAGTGTACCGATCACGCCCACAACTGGGCCAAGTACGCCGGCATTACGGCAATTACGCTGAGGCTCCACGTCGTCTGGCCATAGACATCGATAACAGCCCTGTGCAAACGGCGGTTCAATGACCATCAGTTGCCCGCCAAATCCAACGGCACTGCCGCTGATCAACGGTTTATTTTGGGACACGCAGGCAGAATTTACCGCCTGGCGCGTAGGCATGTTGTCGCTACAGTCGAGGATTAAATCGACCTGTGCCACGGCTTGACTAAGAGCATCACCGGTTAAGCGTTCCGATAGGGTAATGAACTCCACCTGAGGATTCAGATCCTCTAAGCGTAGCTTTGCTGTTTCCGCTTTAGATTGCTCTAGATCACGGGTGGTATATAGGATCTGGCGCTGGAGATTGCTGATATGCAGACGATCGTCGTCAGCGAGTAGGATCTTACCGACGCCCGCGGCCGCCAAATACAAGGCTGCCGGAGCGCCTAACCCACCCAATCCAACAATTAAAACGCTAGCGGCGCTGAGATTTTCCTGTCCCTGAGAACCAATTTCTTCTAGCAGCAGCTGGCGGCTATAGCGCATAAAATCGTGATCGCTAAGCATCGTTGGCTCTCCGATCCTCAATAAGCTGTAGCAAGGTATCAGTAGCTGCCAGCCAGTCCGGTGCCTGCGTAATGGCGCTGACTACGGCAACGCTGCCCACGCCACATTCCAGTACTGCCGGAACGCGTTCGATGCTGATCCCGCCGATAGCGACGGTGGAATAATCAGGAATACGGGCAACCTGCCGTTTGAGATCGATAAGCCCCTGTGGCTCAGAGGGCATCAGTTTGGTTTGGGTGGGAAATATATGGCCTAATGCGATATATGAAGGGCGATAAGACAGAGCACGATCCATTTCGGCATCGTCATGTGTGGAGAGTCCTAAATGAAGCTGCGCGTCGCTGATTGCTTGAAGATCGGCGATATCTAGATCTTCTTGGCCTAGGTGGACGCCGTAAGCACGATGTTTAATGGCGAGTTGCCAATAATCGTTAATAAATAAACGAGCCTGATAGTGTCGGCCTAAGGCAATGGCGTGAGCGATATCAGATTCTACCGCTTGTTCAGGTTGATCTTTAATTCGTAACTGGATCGTGCGTACGCCTGCTTTGAGCAGGCGCTCAATCCATTCAACGCTATCGACGACGGGATAAAGACCAAGGCGTTGTTCGGTTGCTGGGAAGGTTAATGAGGTCATTGGCTTTTCTCCGTTTGTAGGTTACTGGCGGTGTGATAGATCTCGCTACCTTTCGCACGAAAGGCTTCAGACATCTGCGCCATACCCACTTCAACCGGCTGAGCTAATTCTTCTTGTTTTGCGGCATAATCACGCACTTCCTGAGAGATCTTCATTGAGCAAAATTTTGGCCCACACATGGAGCAAAAATGTGCCACTTTGCCTGATTCTTGAGGCAGCGTTTCGTCGTGATAGGCTCTTGCCGTATGAGGGTCTAGTGCCAGATTGAACTGATCTTCCCAGCGGAATTCAAAGCGGGCTTTTGACATGGCATTGTCGCGGATCTGAGCACCCGGATGCCCTTTAGCAAGATCGGCGGCATGCGCTGCGATCTTGTAAGTGATGAGACCTTGTTTGACGTCTTCTTTGTTGGGTAATCCCAAATGCTCTTTTGGGGTGACATAACAGAGCATGGCACAACCAAACCAGCCAATCATGGCGGCGCCGATCCCCGAAGTGAAATGGTCATAACCCGGAGCAATATCCGTTGTCAGTGGCCCCAGCGTATAAAAAGGGGCTTCGTGGCAGTGCTCTAGCTCTTCGGTCATGTTACGGCGGATCATCTGCATTGGCACATGCCCGGGGCCTTCGATCATGACTTGAACATCATATTCCCACGCAATCTTGGTGAGCTCGCCGAGCGTATGGAGTTCTGCAAACTGAGCTTCATCGTTAGCATCTTGAATCGAGCCCGGACGCAGCCCATCGCCAAGTGATAGCGCCACATCGTAGGCCGCACAGATTTCACAAATTTCACGGAAGCGCTCGAAGAGGAAGTTTTCTTTATGATGCGAAAGGCACCATTTGGCCATAATAGAACCGCCGCGGGAGACGATCCCTGTAAGGCGTTTGGCCGTCATTGGAACGTAGCGTAACAGCACTCCGGCGTGAATAGTAAAATAGTCGACGCCTTGTTCTGCCTGTTCTAGCAGCGTATCACGGAAGATATCCCAGTTAAGATTTTCAGCAATACCATTCACTTTTTCCAATGCTTGGTAGATCGGAACGGTGCCGATTGGCACTGGGCTGTTGCGTAAAATCCACTCTCGCGTTTCATGAATATAGCGGCCGGTGGACAAATCCATCACGGTATCTGCGCCCCAACGAGTAGACCAAACCAGCTTTTCCACTTCTTCTTCAATCGAAGAGGTCACGGCGGAGTTACCGATATTTGCGTTCACCTTCACCAAGAAATTACGCCCAATAATCATAGGTTCTGATTCTGGATGATTGATATTGGAAGGGATAATGGCGCGTCCGGCAGCAACTTCACTGCGGACAAATTCGGCCGTGATATCTTTTGGCAGCAGTGCACCAAAATTTTGCCCAGGATGTTGCTGACGCAGTACATCGCCACGAATACGTTCGCGGCCCATGTTTTCACGGATAGCGATGAACTCCATTTCTGGCGTGACGATCCCCTGACGTGCGTAATGAAGCTGTGTTACACATTTGCCAGTTTTAGCGCGACGTGGCTGTGGCAGGTTGTCGAAGCGTAAATGATCGAGCCCGTCATCGGCTAAGCGCTGTTGGGTATAGGCGGAGCTCAGCTGATCCAGCGACTCGGTATCACCTCGCTCGGCAATCCATTGGTGGCGCAGCGGCTTCAGGCCATTGCGTACGTCCAAATCGGCATTGGGATCGCCGTAGGGACCCGCCGTATCGTAAACCGGAATCGGCTCGTTGGGCTCATATTGTGGGTTATCTTTGCTGCCACCGAGCAGCGTTGGGCTAAGCTGGATCTCGCGCATCGGCACGCGAATATCCTCACGCGAGCCGGTTAGATAGATGCGTTGGGAGTTAGGATAGGCTTCACCGCGTAGATGATCGATAAAGGCCTGAGCCTGCGCGCGTTGCTCACGGCGAGAAAGTGGAGCTTGGTTCGTTTCTTTTTTATTCATAGACATAGCAAATTCCTACCAGTGTTCTGGTTTAACAATGATTAAAAATCAAGTTGGAGAATTGCTTGTCTGGAGCTCGGAGGGAGTAATAGATAGCAGGCACCCCATCAGCAATAGAAAAATGCGGGTGGGTGCAAAGGATTACTCTTGTTCCCTTCGCGGGTATTAACCCGATCAGGTTCCGCGGATCCCGAATTAACGGTCTCAGCCTGAAGTGGGAAAGGATCCCGCTTACTAGGCACTCCGACAAGAGTGCCCAGTGTAGGAGCGGGAGAGCAAAACTGCAAGCTGTTAACTAAGCTGTAATGTCTATGCTACTTTCAGGCGTTATGCTGGGCGCGCCAATGAATCATCATTATCCGCCGCGGGCGTATTGGCCTGCCAGATGTCATAGGCAATTTGGATCAGGTTGTCTTCTAAGGCAAAACGGGCAGCTAGCGTTTCCCCAATGTGTGAAAGGGCGTCATGGAGAGCTAAACACTCTTCTTCGCTCAGTTCGTCATCGGTAAAGCGATCGTGGAACGCCATAATTAGCTTGGTATTATCGTGTAACGCGGGATAGATTTTTTTTGTTACTGCCATATGCGGACTGTCATCGCCGCCAACCAGCTCTACGATACGATCGTAAACATGGAAATGACCGGCGGAGAGATAATCAACCAGATTGTGGCAGAAGTTCTCCAGCGCTTTTTCATTGAGCGGGGTATGCTTTTCTTTATTTGGTTTAATACCAACCAGTGCACAATAGGCCACGAGTAGTTGCTTGCGGGCTTGCAACCATTGGTCGATTAATTCATTACTACCACCTACGCGTTGAGTCAGATGTTCGAGACGGTTGAGCATATATTCAACTCCATGAGGTAAATGTTACAAATTAGCAACAATCGAATGCCAGATTAGCAGAGGTTTAATGTCAAAGATATGGAACAACAGTTAAAAGATGATGACACCGGCTGGTGGGTGATTAGCCATGAAGGTAAGGTCTGGCTACCCCGTGGCGATCTGCCTTTTGGTTCTGCCCTGCAATGGCAATTAAGCACCAAATCGGCGCACCAAATTGGCGAGTGGGAAGGGCATCCCATGTGGTTGATAGAAGAGGTTCGTCGGCAAGATATGGTGTCAGTTCGCCAACTGATTGACGTTGATCGCGGCCTTTTCCAGCTTGTTGGCCGTGGTGTCCAACTGGCCGAGTTTTTCCGCTCCCATACGTTTTGCGGCTATTGTGGACATGAGATGTACTCCAGCCGTTCAGAGTGGGCAAGTATATGCCCGAATTGCCGCCAGCGTTATTATCCGCAAATTGCGCCGTGCATTATTGTGGCTATTCGTCGCGGCGATGAAATCCTTTTGGCGCAGCATAAGCGTCATCGGAACGGAATACATACCGTTTTGGCAGGATTTGTTGAGGTGGGCGAAACGCTTGAACAGGCTGCCGCGCGTGAAATTATGGAAGAGAGCCGCGTTCAAATTAAAAACCTGCGTTATGTGGCCTCTCAGCCATGGCCGTTCCCGCATTCATTGATGGTGGCCTTCATGGCTGACTACGCAGGCGGAGAGCTTAAACACGATCCGAAAGAGTTATTGAATGCGGGCTGGTATCGCTATGACAATCTACCTCAGCTGCCGCCAGCAGGTACGGTCGCGCGGCGTTTAATCGAAGATACCGTGGCACTTTGTCGAGAAGACACAGAAGGCGAATAACGCATGCTACAATGCGATGAGATTATTTAGGGAGCCAAAGGATGACTGAACTGAAGAACGACCGCTACCTGCGCGCACTATTGCGCCAGCCTGTAGACATAACACCGGTATGGATGATGCGTCAGGCCGGACGTTATTTGCCAGAATATAAAGCCACCCGTGCTCAGGCCGGTGATTTTATGTCTTTGTGCAAAAATGCTGAGTTAGCCTGTGAAGTTACACTTCAACCGCTGCGCCGTTATGCGCTAGATGCGGCAATTCTGTTTTCAGACATTTTGACTATCCCTGATGCGATGGGGCTTGGGCTCTATTTTGAAACGGGTGAAGGCCCTCGTTTCTCATCACCGATTACCTGTAAAGCCGATGTGGAAAAGCTGCCTGTTCCCGACCCTGAAGATGAACTGGGGTATGTGATGAACGCGGTACGCACCATCCGTAAAAATCTGGATGGACAGGTTCCACTGATTGGCTTCTCTGGAAGCCCTTGGACGCTCGCGACCTATATGGTGGAAGGTGGCAGTAGCAAAGCTTTCACCAAAATTAAAAAGATGATGTATGCCGAGCCAGCAACGCTGCATTTGTTGCTGGATAAACTGGCCGATAGCGTGATTTTGTACCTCAATGCGCAGATCCGCGCTGGCGCTCAGTCAGTCATGATTTTCGATACATGGGGTGGCGTGCTGACTGGCCGTGACTATCGCCTGTTCTCGCTGCACTACATGCATAAAATCGTTGATGGGCTGATTCGTGAAAATGACGGTCGCCGTGTTCCAGTGACGTTATTCACCAAAGGTGGTGGTCAGTGGCTGGAAGCTATGGCTGAAACCGGCTGTGATGCGCTAGGTTTGGATTGGAGCACGGACATCGCCGATGCTCGTCGCCGTGTCGGTGACAAAGTTGCGTTGCAAGGTAATATGGACCCTTCCATGCTGTATGCACCTGCGGCTCGAATTGAGCAGGAAGTCTCGACTATCCTCGAAGGTTTTGGAGAAGGGACTGGGCACGTATTCAATCTTGGTCACGGTATTCATCAGGATGTGTCACCAGAGAATGCAGGAACCTTTGTTGAGGCTGTCCATCGGCTTTCAGCTAAGTATCATCGATAGGACTTAAAGCATGGATATGCAGGCACTGCGCGAAGAGCAGGTGGAAAAAGCGAGCCAGATTGTCCGTACCGACGATCTAGGGTTTGAACAACCGACGCTTATCGCCGGTGCTGATGTGGGTTTTGAGCAAGGGGGCGACGTCACGCGAGCGGCTATCGCGGTGTTACGTTATCCCTCCCTTGAGCTGGTGGAATACCAGATAGCACGTATCGAAACCCAAATGCCCTATATCCCTGGTTTCCTTTCGTTTCGTGAATATCCTGCGCTGCTCAAAGCGTGGGGTATGCTACAACACCGGCCACAGCTGGTGGTGGTCGATGGACAGGGGATTGCACATCCGCGTCGCTTAGGCGTTGCTAGCCATTTTGGCTTGCTTGCGGATGTTCCCACTATCGGCGTTGCTAAAAGCCGCCTGTGCGGCCAATTTGCCCCTTTAGATGATGCCGTGGGTGCCTTGCAGCCGCTGAATGACAAACAAGAGCAAATTGGTTGGGTTTGGCGCAGCAAACCACGCTGTAACCCGTTGTTTATATCAACGGGGCATCGCATCAGTTTGCCTACGGCTTTATCTTTTATTCAAAGCTGTATGCGAGGCTATCGCTTACCTGAACCAACGCGTTGGGCAGATGCTATCGCCTCTAATCGACCAGCTTTTCAACGCTGGTTACTCCAAGATTCTGATAATCGCGTGTAGATATAGGGATCTCTTGATTTTTCAGTTACACTGCGCCGGAATTATTTTTCAGAGACTTACTTTTCTCTAAGAGACTTAGCATGCTGCGTAACCCGATTCACAAACGGCTAGAAAAGCTGGAAAGCTGGCAACACCTTACGTTCATCGCCAGTTTGTGTGAACGTATGTACCCAAATTATCAGGCATTTTGCCTGCAAACCGGATTTGGCGATCCTATGGTTTACCGCCGAATTCTGGATCTGATTTGGGAAACATTGACGGTAAAAGACGCCAAAGTGAATTTCGACAACCAGTTAGAGAAACTGGAAGAGGCAATTCCGTCAGCTGACGACTATGATATTTACGGCGTTTACCCTGCGATTGACGCTTGTATTGCGTTGGGTGAAGCTGTGCACTCCCGTTTAAGTGGTGAGATGCTAGAACATGCGATTACGGTCAGTGAAACATCACTGCGTACCGTCGGCATGCTGGAAATGACTCAGGCCGGTCGTGAAATGACCGATGAAGAGTTGAAAGAATTACCGGCAATGCAAGATGAGTTAGACATCCAATGGGAGATTTTCCGCCTACTCGTTGAATGCGAGGAGCGCGATTTAGAGCTCATCAAAGGATTAAGATCTGACCTGCGTGAAGCAGGTGTCAGTAATATCGGTGTAAATTTAGCGCAATAAGACGGCAAAACGTGATTTAACACCTGATTTGTCGTCCCTTAAGGCTTCACATTCGTACCCCGGTTGTTCTACATTTGGGGGGCGTAAAAAAAGTGGCTATCGGTGCGTGTATGCAGGAGAGTGCTGTCAATCGGCATATCCGTCGCACTCGATGCTTTGCAAACGATAAACACACTGTAAGGATAACTTATGAACAAGACTCAACTGATTGATGTAATCGCGGAAAAAGCTGACCTGTCTAAAACTCAGGCTAAAGCAGCTCTGGAATCTACTCTGGCGGCGATTACCGAGTCTCTGAAAGAAGGTGATGCTGTACAATTGGTTGGTTTCGGTACTTTTAAAGTGAATCATCGTAACGAGCGCACTGGCCGCAACCCGCAGACTGGTATGGAAATCAAAATTGCAGCAGCAAACGTACCAGCGTTCGTTTCTGGTAAAGCTCTGAAAGACGCAGTTAAATAAGACCGCGTGATTCACAGCCTGTTTGTGAAAGAAGTAAACAGGGGGGCGTTGACGCCCCTTTTGTTCATCTGTAAGCCTGTGGCGGCATTACTGATCGCGGCAGGGCTTTCTGTGACGCTCTCTGGTTGCAGTACGCAAAACACGTCTCCTCGCTTTACTGCAACTGGCTATATTGCCGATCAAGGCATGATGCGCATTTGGCGTAAAGACGATCCTCAGCATCAGCCACAGACCATTATGGGTGTCTATAGCCCCTTAGAAGGGAAAGGCACGGTAATCAGCTATTACGCCTATCAAGATGGCAAATTGAACCTAGTACGGCAAACCGTGCAGGGCAATGAGCAAAACGTTCTTGAGCTTCGTTTAGATGAGAAGGGTGAAATAAGTTTTATGCAGCGCCAAATTGGCGATCAGCGACAGCTGCTCACGTCTGACGATATCGCTCGCAGCCAATATCAGTCCCGCCATATGGTTGAAGTCTCAGAAGCACTGCGAGTTGGTAAGGTTCACCTTATCCAAGGCCGTTGGCAGAATGGTCAGTTCACGAGCTGCGCGGGAGAAACTCAATCTCTGAAGCTAGAAGCGTGGCAGCTGAATTGGATCGAAAGCCGAGCCGCACGTTCGTCTCAGCCTCTCGGGATCGCATGGCTTGATGCACCTGAAGGCCGCCAATTATTGCTGGCAGCCAATGAAGATTTTTGCAGTTGGGAACCGACGGTAGATACGCTGTAAAGAAAACCGAGAACCACCGTGATGATCCTCGGTTTTAATATTATTAACGACCGCGCCCGATAGCCCGATAGCCAATATCCTGACGATAGAAACTCTCTTTCCAGCCGACCTGTTTTGCGAGCTGATAGGCATTTTTCTGTGCTTGCTCGATTCCATGTCCTAAGGCTGTTACGCACAATACGCGCCCGCCATTAGTCACCACATCGTTGCCCTGCATTTGGGTGCCTGCATGGAAAACTTTCTCGCCCTCTGCGGAAACCGACGGCAGGCCATGAATGACATCACCGGTTCGATAATCCCCAGGATATCCTCCTGCAGCGATCACGACGCCTAGCGCGTCACGCTCATCCCACAGTGACTCTTTCTCGTTTAATTTACCTTCAGCACCGGCTAGGCAAAGCTCTACCAAGTCTGATTTCATGCGTAGCATGATGGGCTGAGTTTCAGGGTCGCCAAATCGACAGTTAAATTCGATAACTTTTGGCTCGCCTTGAGCTGAAATCATCAGGCCTGCGTAAAGAAAACCAGAGTACGGGTTACCCTCTTTCGCCATGCCATGCACCGTTGGCCAGATGACTTCATCCATAACGCGCTGGTGGATCTCATCGGTTACCACCGGCGCCGGTGAATATGCACCCATGCCGCCGGTATTTGGCCCCGTATCGCCATCGCCGACTCGTTTATGATCTTGGCTGGTTGCCATTGGTAGCACGTTCTTTCCGTCAACCATGACGATAAAGCTCGCTTCTTCGCCGTCGAGAAACTCTTCAACAACGATGCGATGGCCTGCGTCACCGAATGCGTTGCCTGCCAACATATCGTGAACAGCGGCTTCGGCTTCTTCGAGCGTCATCGCAACAATGACGCCTTTGCCTGCGGCCAGACCGTCTGCTTTGATAACGATAGGCGCGCCTTGGCTACGGATATAGCTAATGGCGGGTTCGATATCGGTAAAGTTACGATACTGGGCTGTGGGAATACGATGACGAGCCAAGAAATCTTTGGTGAAGGCTTTTGAGCCTTCTAACTGAGCGGCTGCCTGTGATGGGCCGAAAATTTTCAGTCCTGCCGCTTGGAACGCATCCACGACGCCAATCACCAGCGGTGCTTCAGGGCCAACAATCGTTAGGCCAATATCATGGCTCTGGGCAAATGCCAAAAGCGCGTTGATATCGGTTGCTGAGATATCGACGTTTTCTAATGCCGGCTCCAGCGCAGTCCCCGCATTACCTGGGGCTACGTAGACTTTATCTGCTAACGGCGATTGAGCCGCTTTCCATGCTAGTGCGTGCTCACGGCCGCCGTTACCGATAATCAGGATATTCATGCGCTCACCTCAAAAGGTGCGCCCGCAGGCGCACGAAAAACAGAAGAGATTAATTAAGATAAAAAAGATTAATGACGGAAATGACGCATATCCGTGAAGATCATGGCGATCCCGTGCTCATTTGCAGCGGCGATGACTTCATCATCACGAATGGACCCCCCTGGCTGAATAACGCAGGTGATGCCGACGGATGCTGCAGCATCAATACCGTCGCGGAATGGGAAGAACGCATCTGATGCCATCACGGAACCCGCGACTTCTAATCCTTCATCAGCGGCTTTGATGCCGGCGATTTTGGCAGAGTACACGCGGCTCATCTGGCCAGCACCAATGCCGATGGTCATTTTGTCTCGGGCATAAACGATAGCGTTGGATTTCACAAATTTGGCTACTTTCCAGCAGAATAGCGCATCACGCATTTCCTGTTCGGTTGGTTGGCGAGTGGTGACAACGCGCAGGTCGGATTCTTTGACCATGCCTAAATCGCGGTCCTGAACCAGTAAGCCGCCGTTAACGCGTTTGAAATCTAATCCATTTTGGCGAGCATTCCATTCACCACAGGCTAAGACGCGCACGTTTTGTTTGGCTGCCAGCAGCTCAAGCGCAGGTTCGCTGATATGCGGGGCAATAATAACTTCGACAAACTGACGACTGATAATCGCCTGAGCGGTTTCGGCGTCGAGCTCACGGTTAAAGGCAATGATGCCGCCAAAGGCAGAAGTTGGGTCAGTTTTATAAGCGCGCTCGTAGGCATCTAAAATAGAACCACCAACGGCAACGCCACACGGGTTAGCATGCTTCACGATCACACAAGCGGGCTCGCTAAACTCTTTCACACATTCCAATGCTGCATCGGTATCGGCAATGTTGTTGTAAGAAAGCGCTTTGCCCTGAAGCTGATTGGCGGTTGCAACTGATGCTTCAGTCACATTCTCTTCTATATAGAAGGCAGCGTCTTGATGGCTATTCTCACCGTAGCGCATGTCTTGTTTCTTTATATAGCTAAGATTGAGTGTCCGTGGGAAGCGGCCAGAAGGTTCTTCAGTATTGCCATAATAAGGAGGAACCATCGTTCCAAAGTAATTCGCGATCATGCCATCGTAGGCAGCGGTGTGCTCGAATGCCTTAATGGCCAAATCGAAACGCGTTGCGTGGGTTAAAGAACCCTCATTGCTATCCATCTCATTAATGATGGCATCGAAGTCCCTATTGTTCACCACAATCGCAACGTCTTTATGATTCTTGGCTGCCGAGCGCACCATGGTTGGTCCACCGATATCGATATTCTCAACGGCGTCGGCTAAAGAGCAATCTGGGCGAGCTACGGTTTGAGCGAAGGGATAAAGATTCACAACAACCATATCGATAGGCTTAATATCGTGGTGAGACATAATGTCATCGTCTTGGCCGCGACGACCAAGAATTCCGCCATGCACCTTAGGATGCAAAGTCTTCACTCGCCCATCCATCATTTCGGGGAATCCGGTGTAATCAGAAACCTCGGTCACGGGTAAACCTGCTTCCGCTAACAGGCGGGCAGTGCCGCCAGTTGAAAGCAGCTCAACGCCACGCGAACTGAGCGCCTGAGCAAACTCAACAATACCGGCTTTATCAGATACGCTGAGTAGCGCACGGCGAATCGGACGGTAAGCGGAAGCTGAGCTCGTGTTTTGTGAACTGGAATGCATGGTAGTTATATCCCTCGGCTATGGAATCGCAATATAAAGAGCGTTATGTGAATACGGCATGCCCGTTTTATTCAAATAACGCCCCTTCGTTGGAAGAGGTCGAAAGATTTTAGCGCATCCAGATTGTAACGAAAACGTTTGCGTGATGCTCGTCAAATTTGTCACCAATATCGTTCTGTGGATAAGTTTGTGCACAAAAGGGTATAAGGCGGGGTTTTGCTGTGGAATGCAGCAAACGATCAATTTAATGGAAATTAAGGGTTGTCAGCCCGCGAGAACTCCCTATAATGCGCCTCCATCGACACGGAACATG